>JAIXOJ010000198.1 GCA_027486835.1 Chitinophagaceae bacterium | reverse complement strand
CTTCGTTATAGGGCTAAAGCAATAAAAGCACTTTTTTTATTCATAACCTTTCTTTCCTTGAAAGCTAATCCCAATAAGGGTTTCAAGCGAAAACAGCATCATTTTTGTCCATTATCCCATTTTCTTCTTAAAGCCCAAAATCACTTGTTTAAGTTGAATTTGCTTTTACAATTGTTATTTAATGAATGACATATAGAGGCCGTGTTGAACAGTTTTCCAAAATCAAACGCAGGTTTATTATCTAGTAAACTGGTATGTTTTTCCCGCAATTGTAGGAATATCATACTCGTATATTTTAGACAAAGTCGGGTTTTTAGGTACAATTTCGTTAGCGTAAAGTGGCTGTTTTATGGCATACTTATCAAAAAAAGGATTGGAATTTTGTCCTGATACTGGCTTCAATCCTTTTCCCAAAAGTGGAACATAGGAGCGTAAACGCAGGTTTCCACCTTTCTTAGAAACAATTATTGCTTTTTTAAGCTGACCTGCTTCCCATTCTATGGACACCTGAAAACCACCCCGAGCTATTAGCCCCGAAACCTCGCCTTTATCCCATGCATCAGGTAGGGCAGGAAGTAAATGAAGTGCGCCATCGTGGCTTTGCAACAACATTTCGGCTACACCAGCAGTAAATCCGAAATTTCCATCGATTTGGAACGGTGGATGTGCATCAAAAAGATTTGCGTACACACGACCATCTTTTCCATCATCAATCAGTGTAAGCATGTTGCTGATAATTTTATACGCATGATTGCCGTCTAATAAACGAGCCCAAAGATTCACTTTCCAGCCTAGCGACCATCCCGTGGCTATGTCGCCACGTTGAATAAGAGAAGTTTTTGCAGCCTCAAACAGTTGCGGATTACGATAGGGTGAGATTTGATTGCTAGGATAAAGTCCATATAAATGAGACACATGTCGGTGTTTATCATTGGGGTCATCAACATCTTCCAGCCACTCTTGTAATTGATTGGACTTGCCGATTTGCATAGGAGCCAATTTGTCAATCATTGCTTTAAGCTTACTACTGTATGCTTTATCGGCATTCAAAATTTCGTTGGCACTAAGTGTATTTGATAAAATATCGAATACAATCTGATTATCCATAGTACATCCGGCAATGATAGACGAACCACCCTTTGGGCCATGTTCTGGTGATGCGGAAGGGCAGGTAACCATCCAGTGATATTGTGGATGTTCAACCAAAAAGTCAAGGAAAAAGTCTGCTGCACCTTTCATCACCGGAAAGTATTCTTTCAGAAAGGTTTTATCTGCGGTAAATAAATAATGCTCCCATAAATGCTGACAAAGCCATGCACCTCCATTGGGCCACATTCCCCAATAGGCACCATCCACAAGCCCTGCACTTCTCCACAAATCGGTATTATGATGCAACATCCAACCCTTGGCATTGTACATTGTTTTGGCAGTTTCGGCTCCCGTTACCGACAGTTCTTTCAGCATTTTAAAGAGTGGCTCACCAGTTTCGGAAAGATTAGTGACTTCCGAAGGCCAGTAATTCATTTCCGTATTAATATTTACGGTGTATTTCCCATCCCAAGGTGCCAATAATTTATTATTCCAAATTCCCTGAAGATTGGCAGGTTGTCCTCCAGGTTGCGAAGAAGAAATAAGCAAATACCGCCCATACTGAAACATTAGTTGGTTGAGCGAGAGGTCGTTTCCGTTTTTAAAATTACGAATGCGGCTGCGGGTATCAAGTGTATCTGCTGCATTGTTTCCTAGGCTAAACTTTACCCTGTCGAACTGGCTTTTAAAAAACAAAACGTGTTTTTCAAATAATTGAGAAAAATCTTTAGTTATTGCTTTTTCTAGATACGCAGTTGCAAGCTTGCTTTCATTGGCACTTACATCCTGATAGTTTACAAAGTTGGTGGCGATAGAAACAAAAATAATTGCTGAATTAGCTCCTGCAACGATTATTTTATCCTTTTCCACATTTACGCTCCCACCTTCTGTTTTAATCTGAACCTGACTTTCGGCACGAATTACCCCTTTCACTCCCTCGTGGTCAGCGCCAGTCTGACGAATAATCAGTTTATTGCCTTGGGCATAAATTTCATTTTTTAACGGAGAGGTGTAGGTGGTTGCAAAAGTTAATGCTCCAACTTTGTCAGCAGTCAAGCGGATAACTATTACATTATCAGTAAACGAGCTGAAATATTCACGAGTATAGTTAACGCCGTTTGCTTTATACCTTATTGTAGCGACTGCTTTTTGAAGATTCAAATCCCTATAGTAATCGGTCACATTTTCCTGCCCAGGAAAATTAAGGAATAAACTACCTGCCGTTTGGTAAGGCATTCCGTTTTTGCCAGTCTTGAAAGTGGCATTTATCAGGTTTTCAGCCTCTTTATTCTTTCCTTCAAAAATTAATTTTCGAATATCTGGCAATACATCCAATGATTTTAGACTATTATTATTGTGCGGTCCGCCACCCCAAATGTTTACTTCGTTGAGCTGAATTTCCTCTTTTTTCACACCTCCAAAAACCATTGCACCCAAGCGAGCATTTCCTAACGGAAGCGCTTCTTCCCATTTTGATGCAGGTTCACGATACCACAACCTTAAATCGTTGGCTAACAATCTATAAGAGCCCAAAAGAACGAATGTAAATACTACTATTTTTTTCATACGGCTATGATTTTCCTTTAAATAAAGAAATAAAAACATTGTTAATTTAATAATAAAGACTAACTTAATTCAATAAATGTCAAACTGCTTCTTAACAAATTGTGGCTTATAAATTAAGAATCAAAGTGAATATTCTTACCGAACTAGTCAACATCTCTTGTAATTTTAATCCCACTAATTTCTGCTTATTTCAAAGTACTTTCCTTTCTATTGGAGTAAATATCAAATCTTGTGATTAAGTGCCTGTTAAAGAGTCTTTAATTGGTGTAAATAGTTTAAAACGTTGATCTCATTTTTTTTGGGGAGGGCAAAAAGGAAATGGTTTGTCTCTGCCATCATCTGATTGGTCTCAGCCTTAATCCTAACGGTCTTCGTCTTTATTTAAAGGGTCTCCGCCTTCATCCGAACGGTCTCCGCCTTCATCCGAACGGTCTCCGCCTTTGTCGGAACGGTCTCCGCCTTTGTCGGAACAGTCTCCGCCTTCATTTGAACGGTCTCCGCCTTCGTCGGAACGGTCTCCGCCTTCATTTGAAACATCTCTGCCTTCATTTGAAAGGTCTCCGCTTTTGTTGAAAGGCTTCCGCCTTCGTTTGAAAGGCCTCCGTCTTCATCCGAATGGTCTCCGCCTTTGTCGGAATGGTCTCCGCCTTTGTCGAAAGGCCTCCGCCTTTGTCTGAAAGGTCTCCGCCTTCATTTGAAAGGTCTCCGCCTTCGTCGGATAGGCTACTATCTTCTGCCGAAAGGCTACTATTTTGTATCAATAACCTTTTAATCAATTTTTTTTAGCCTTTATACTTAAGAAATACACATCATTTTCACGCATGGGCAATTGCTTTTTGAAGATGCCATTTGCTTTCACTTCTACTGTTTCAGTGGCTATTGGCAGGTTGCTATTTTTTTGCAGTATTTGCGTTACTTGTGGTTTTGTAAGTTGCTGTGGCGACCCTAATTCTAAGTAAGTGGCATAGGTGTCATTTACTTTATACCCTACTTTGTATACTTCAACAGCATATTTGCCTGGCTTCATATTAGATAGTTCTACAGCCGTATTGCCCATATTTTTTGCGGGCAAATCTCTTTTGTAAAATACATCGTTGTTTACAGAATCGCCTTTGGTGAGAATAGATAAGTTCCAGAACAATACTTGTATATCCCCCTTTTCATTTTTACATATCCATGAGGCAGTATCGGTATTAACTATTTCTGCTTTACCTAATTTATTTAAAAACTGGTAAGCATAAAAAGTAGGCTTAGGAATAGATTGATAATTCAATAAACCAAACCCACCATGAAACGGTGTTGCACGAGGGCCTGCTTCTTCAAATATGTCGGTAAATGTCCAGTAAGACATAGAATTGGCAGCATCTTCGGTGCCTTTTAGTTTATCTAAAATGAATGCTGCCGATTGATAGGAATCGTGCACCGCATCAAATGAAGAAGGAGAAGTACTCCACTCGGTATAATGCAGTTCTAGGTTGGGTTTTGTAGAACTAGTAATTTGTTTTTTTGAACGCAGCACATGGCTAATAATAGACTTACTATCAGGTGATAATATTTTTCCCGACTTACCATCTGCATCTAAAAAGCCTTTAACTATTGCATAATCGTGGGTAGTAATGATGTCAATTGGGCAATTGTTTTTTTCGCAATACGCTATCAATTCAGGTATCCATGCATTACCAGCAGTAGCGGGGCCACCCACACGATATTCATTACTAACACTTTTTACAGCCCTTGCAGTATAATCGTACAGTTTAAAATATTCGTTCCTATCGCCACTAAAAAAGTATTTTAAATTGGGTTCGTTCCAGACTTCAAAATACCATTTCATCACTTCCTCTTTACCATACCTTTCTGTAAAATGTTGCGTTAATGCTTTTATTAAATCAGCCCATTTATCGTAAGACTTAGGCGGCGTTACATTTCCTTTCCACCAAAAGCAAGTGGTGGTGCCGCTTGCTAATTCTTTGGGCATAAAAGACAATTCTACAAAAGGTTTCACATTGATACTTACCAAAAAATCATACAACTGATCTATATATTGCCAATTATAAATAGGGTTTCCGTTTTTATCTTCAAAATATACCCCCATATCATCATGCAACAACCCATGCATACGGATGTATTTAAAGCCAATTTCTTTTTTTACCAACCGTAGCTGCTCTTGCCAATCGGCACGTAGTCCTTCATTGGCTCTACCTGCACCCACACACTCCTGCCACCCCGTTTTGGTAGCACCTTTTACTGCGTTTACATTGGCAATAATGGTTCTTAAAGAATTGGTATTTTGACTGTTAACTGAATTACAATAAAAGGTGAACAACCCTAGAATTACAAGGAAAGATTTAATATTCATGTTTAAAACCTAATAATTATTTTAAGGAAAATACGAGTATTTAATTACGCAATGCCGCTACACCAATTTTAGTTGGCACAACTTGTTTGATGGTTCCATCTTCATTGTAGTATAAATAGTCTACACATACCGAACGGCGGAATGGAGCGGCACTTTTCCAATTGCACACTGGTTTTTCATTGGGGTGTTGTTCATAATACAAATCTGAATTGTGATAAAACAAATACCATTTGCCTTTAAACTCTACAATAGAATGGTGGTTGGTACAGCTATTCATTGGTGCTAAAACTTCTCCTTTATACTCAAAAGGCCCATAAGGACTATCACCCATGCAATACAAAATTTTTCTGCGACCAGAAGTAGAACCAGAATAAGACAAATAATATTTCCCCTTGTATTTGTGCATCCAAACTGCTTTAAAAAAAGCCGGTAGTGCCTTTAACCACGCTTACGGTGTCATCAAAAGATACCATGTCTTTATTCAACTTCACCACATTCACTTGGTTTTGTCCGAAGTAGATATACGCACTACCATCATCATCAACAAACACAGCAGGATCTATAAAATCGCCCGTACAAATCACCCCTTTGGTAGCACGGCTAAGCAAAGGTTTTTGCAAAGCATCTTTAAAAGACCCAAACGGTGTTTTGCCAATTGCAACCCCTATGTATTCTTTATCTGTAGGATAGTAAAAATAATATTTGCCATTCTTGTAAGCACAATCAGGTGCCCATGCATATTGCTTTGCCCATTTAGTATCATTCAAGGAAAACTTCATCCCGTGGTCAGTCCAATTTTTCATATCGGTTGTGGAAAACACATGCCAATCGTTCATGTTGAACCAAGTAGCTGTATCAGGATCATGGGAAGGATAGAGATACAATTTGCCGTTGAACACCCTTGCCGACGGATCGGCAGAATACATGTGTTTGATAAATGGATTGCCTGTTGACGAAAAAGTGAAGGGATACTTTATGGAGTTTTTTTGTGCCATCGTGATGAAAGGGAACAACACAACCATTAAAGCGACTTTCAAGAAATTCATTTTGTATATACTTATTTAGTTAAGGCAATAAAACTTCCACATCTGCCTTTCTGCTTTCAGGTGTTACTTTCATCCATTCAAGTTTACCATCTTTCAATGAGCCTTCCACAGTAGTATTAAAAGGTGCATGAAGCTTAAACTGCACATCCCAAATTTTTGGCCAAGCGGGAAATAAGTAGATTTTAGCACTATCAGTTTGCATCAACATTTCTTGCAAACCTATCATGCCCGAACCGCCCCAATTGTGGTCAGGTACCCAATCATGCCCTGGGCCCCAAAACGTAGGAAAGCGGCGTTGGGAATCTTTCATTTTTTTGGTTTCAATTTCGGCAGCTTCTTCGGTTAATCCTAGCCTTGCACAAGTAATGGCATCTTGGTGCCAACTGATATAATCTTTTTGTGCTGGCACTTCTGCACCGTATTTCCAAGTATCAATCCCTAGTTGAATATTGGGCTTGCCTACACCATACACCCCCCAAGGATATACAGGATAAAGTTGGGGAAGCTCATGGTTTTGACGCCTATCCCAAGCTTGTGCCGGAGCAATAACCGTATGCCCATCTTTTTGCATTGTGGGGATTGCAGGAATACGTTTTAAGACTGATTTCCAAAAAGTTCTTTTTTGAGCAGTCAAGTAATTGTCTGGCAACTGCACCAAACGGCTCAATACCACTTGCAAAGCAGCCACTGTAGAACTGGCATTGTAAGCCACTTTGTAGGTTTCAGCCCCTGAGCCGGGAAACAATACCAATTTGCCATTGCCATCAAAAGGATTTAAGGTTCGCTTTAAAGATTCTTTTTGATAGTGTTCGTAAAAGAAAGTGAGGCAACTTTCTATTAAGGGGATATATTTTGTGATGTCATCGCCATTGAATTGTTGTTTATCCATTGCAATTAAGCAAAACTCAAGGGCAGTATCCCATACATATTCCAACCATTTATTGTACTCTACACCTACAGGATAGTTTTCAGGTCTGTTCCATCCATATTCAAATGCAGCGGGCAATCCAAACAATTCAATTTGTTCCGTAAAACTTGCACCATTATGTCCCCAATATACTTTGGTTCTTAGCTCGGCATTTTTTAAAGCGTTTAAATAGAAATCTAACTGCGGTGCCATCATGTCAAAGTCACCACTTTTCAGCATAGGCCAATACAACAAGCGTTGGTTTTGTGCTGTAAACGTAACCCCACCCCAATCTCTATGATCGGGAGTGGCTTTGTAGTTGCTATCTACATAACTAGGGTCGAACGTGAATAAACCTCCATTGAACTTAGTAGGAAAATTGCCATAAGCATTACAACCCAACTGGTACCTGAATACATTGTAGTTGCGTCCAATTTGCCAAGCTTTTGATGCGGTATCTACCTTGGTAGTGTTGATGGCGATATGACTTCTCTCCCAATAGGCTTTCCACCAAGCCATACTAGCTTCAGCGGATCCTTTGGTGTTTTCTGCTTTTTGAATAATATCTACAAGCTCGTTTTTAAAAGTTTCATTTGAAGATGATTGGTTTCTATGCAGTGCAATTTTTACATGAAACTTCTTTGCTTTTTGTATCGACTCCAACTGCCAACCACTAAAATTGGTAATAGCATACATACCATTTACTACCTTTTTGGGCTGCATGTTGCTTGCGTACATAGAACCGCCAAAAGTCAATCCATTTAAAGGATTCCATAATTGGTTTTTAATGCTATCAAGACCTTGTTGCTTTACCGTGAAATCGAAAAGGGTTTCCTTTCTATTGCGATGGTAGAACAAAACATTGTTCTTGTCAAAACCAATACTGTCTTTTCGAATGATGGGTTTTGCAGGTGCATTGATAAACGCTCGACTAGCATTGAATTCTAGTTTGTTTGTCCACTCATAATCTTCGGTGCGCCAATTCTCATAAGTGGCGGTTGCTTGAACCGCTTGCTTGCTTTCTACTTCAATGTGTATGATTGGATGAAATACATCAACCCATACTTTCACTTCGGCTTCGGCATCCTTGCTTTTCCCATAAATGGTGATATAGCCTTTATCTAAGTGCAATTCTTGTTTGAACAGACCATTGGCAAATGGATTGGGCAATAATTGTAAACGTACCCTACCCAACTTGGGCATAATACCATTCTCATCAAAAGTGCCACTGCGGGACATGTAAAGTAAAACATCTCCATTTTCTACCCATACATTGGTACCAATATCCCCTCCCCCACAAGGCATGGACTCTGACGAATTTTTAGAGGGGGTATTCCAAATTACATTGTATTGGGCTACGTTGAAGGGTTGATTGTTTTGGCAAATAGCTATAAAGGGAATGAAGAATACCGCTAACCCAATTATGCGTAAAAACTTTTTCATTATGAAACTCATTTTATTTCTTTATTTCTAGAAAGAATTATCGTTACTACTCACCACATAAATTATTGACCACATAGGCACATAGGCACATAGAAAATCAGAAATAATGTATTTTCAAAAGGCAAAATAGAACACATAGAAATGCAACTTTAAATTTTAATCTATATTGTTTATTAACAAATCAGAAAATTATAGAAAAAGAACAGATAACTATGTGTCTATGTGCCTATGTGATGAGTAGTAACGAATTATCCTCGCCTTATTTACCCACCAATTTTAAACTCACTTTATATGCTGCACCGTTGAGGCATTGAAAAACAAGTTTCGTAGTTCCATTCTCCAATGTTTTAATTGAAACTTCTGGTATTGCTTTTTCTATTTGGTATTTGTTGGTTAATACAATTTCAGTGTTAATTACTTCCCCGGGAGTATTATAAGTTGTAGCTGAACAAGCTGGACGATTCAAATCTGGGTTGGAAAGGGTTAATTCAACTGTTGATTTTGAAGAAGATAACATTACAATACAAGGATGACTAACACTTTTTATTAACCCTATATTTTGATTGAATGCATTGGGTTGAAAAATAGCATACGCATACAATTCTTTTCCACTGATATTGGTTTGGATGATATGCGCAACAGAATCTTGCTCAATTACTTTTATTAAGGGATTAGAGACATTGGTTAATTGGGATAATGTATTGGCATCTTCATTTAACAACAAGGCATAATTGTATTTTTTACTCGTAGGATTAAGACCATGGTTTAACCATGCGATTTCATATTCCACACTATTTGCCAACTTTTTACCATCTGGATCAGGATTGTTTTGCATTCTTTTTTCTACTTGCAAGGCTGTTCCAGACTGTGGATAAACGATATATTTATTGTTCCAACTATTTTTCAGCACCGTAGTTTCATTGTCAATACCAATACTTTTTTTTTTTTTTTTTTTCGAGCTATTATACAGCAATTCTTTTCCTGCAATGTTTTGAAATAGAGTGGTGTGTGTTTCGTTTTGGGTGTCATTATTCTCAATATTCGACCCCATGAAGTAAACCAAATTACCAAAACTAAATACAGACTTTATGGCTCTAAAGCTTTTGTTGAAAGTATTGTCATGCAACTTAAAAGAGGTCATTCCGATGGTATCGTTTAGGGCAATTCCGCCGACAAAGGTTTCATCTCCAAAATTTCGCTCCTTTTGATTGTTGCCGGCTTTTCGTGTATCAATTTTGGCTAAGGGCAAACTAATACAGGTAGTACCAGGATAATGGGTATAGTCAAAACCATCATAGCAGGTATAACTGTTCCAATTTTTCGATTCTGACAATAACTGTGTGTTTCCATAACTGTTGTATCGGGAATATCTACCGTTTGTAGAAATACACTCAAAGTCAACGATATACTTACCAAACCCTTTCACAGACAATGACCAATCTTTGTACTTGGTAACATACAATCCAGAATAAGGAAGAAATTTCGTGAGATTGTATTCCCCAATTTGATTATCAGGAACAACTGCATCGTAAGCAACTAAAGCCATAGCCGCACCAAGGCTTTGAGAATATTGAATAGCCATTGCAGATCCATCCATTCCTACAGTTGATGGGTTTTCCTTTTTGCTCCTGTATAATCGTACAAAAGCCTTTTCCAATTCCACATCCCTTTTTGTACCTTTTGGTGCAGAGAGACCTAAATAAGCCAATGCAGGCAAAAGCTCCGCAATGTTTCGTCCATTGCACGGAAAACGACCAGAAACAGAAGAAGGGACTACATAGTTAGCGGAAACATCGGTTAGATTCAATACTGCATTTCGGATGTTTTGATACCCTGTAGTTGACACGGCATATTTGGTGTCCTTTAATAAATATAGAACTACAGCCGTTTGATGAATGGCATCGTCACCATATTCACTGTAGTAGGCGAAGTTGTGGTGATAAACTGAATAATCTGGTTTAATGAGACCAAAATAACCCGGTGCAATGGCAACCGAATTCTCTACAATCTCTCTGAAAAAGTTCATTTCAGCCAACCGCTTTCTTTCATCTTTTAAACATAAAGCATAAATTAATTTTGACACTAATGAAGCTCTTACCTCATCAGCGCTTGCGCCTTTTTTATTTGGACTATAAGTATCTCTAGCAATCCAACGAATGGCTTTCATGTAACGTTCATAGCGATCGTTATCTTTAATCAATTCATGAACCATGAAAAAGGCATAAGGGAAACCTCCAGAACGAAGCTGTGTGATACCAGTGCCCAATCCACTACCCTCTGCATAACCTTGGTCATACATCCAATCCATAACCGTTAACACACTGTCCAACATCCGATGCTTTAAGGCGATATCATTGCCCTTGTATCTTGCAAGGGATAGTGCCATATTGAACAAAAAACTATTGTTCACATCTGTAAATAAGTATCCATATCCAGTCATGTCGCCATGCAGCCCAACACCAATGTATTTTTGGTTTACAACATCGAGCGTATCTGCTACTACAGTTGTGGCAATGCCATCGTTGGTAGTTCTAAATCTTAGCTTTTTGATTAATGCCCAACGAGCAACCTTAGAATTGATGATTGATTTTTCTACAGCCAGCTTTCTAGCGTTGTAAATTTTATTAGTTGAATAAGTATTGTCATCGCCCAATAACCATTTCGACAAATTGTTTTGGATTTTATCAACTACAGCAATATCCTTAACATCAATATTATTTTCTGAGGGTTCAAAATCATAGGCTAAATTCCTCCATTCTGCATTCTGTTCACCTACCCTATATTGTTTATTAGAACTGCGATGCCAATTTAAAGCAATAGGTAGTCTTGTTTCAAACATATCAAAATACAAAGAACCGCTGCCAGAAGAAGGAGCTTTAATTTGAACATTGGTTAATGGCTTGCCGACCTTTTTATAATCGAACCCTAAATCTCTAGCAAAACACACCCAGATACAACGCCAACCTTTAAAATTAATTTTGAAGAAGAAATGTGCTTGTTCAACGCCACTTTCATCTGTGAAAATATATTTAATGGAATCATTCACAGGGCTTGCATTATATACCCAACCCCAAATAGCGCATTCTCTGTTTTTACTATTTTCCTTTAAGCCATTAAAATCATTGATAGTAATTACACTTTGTGCTTTCCAATCCCACCGCAAAGCGTTCATTGAATCTTTAAAGTGAAGATTAGAAATAGACAATTTACTTGAATTATCGACCGTCCATTCTGTAGGCACATTATCCCCTTCAAATGAATATTTGGATTGAGCTATTATCTTTTGTATAAACAACAACGTAATTATACATACTAAAGAGAGACTACACTTCTTTTTAAAAGTCATTATTGATTAATTATTCGATGAGATTATTACTTGCACTTTTCCTTTGGTTTCTACATAGTACATCGCAGTGGTATTTTTTAATATGTAATGCAAAGGCTTCCCCCTTTCAATAATTTCTGCTTTCTACTTTTCTGGTGTTTTGTTCCCTGATTCACGGTTTTTGTACGTTGGAATATTAATCCAAGAATTATTTTTGGGCAAAATTCTGGCTAGCTGTTCTATTGAGGCGCAAGCATTTATTAGCAAATCCTATTTTATTGTAGCGTTATTTTAAAAGTGTAAATTGGTAATGTTGGCTTAAAGTCTGCTGGTAGTGTGATGGATAATCCATCTTCAGATTGTTTCCAATTGACTTTGTCTGCATACCCTAAAAGACTTACTGATTTTACTTTTTCCTTTTCCAACGCTATAGCATGAACAAGTGCATCACTTGTCTTCCAACTTCTTACAAAAACATACACATTGTTTCCTTTAGCAGTAAAGCGGATATCGGCTGGTGTTTTTTGCGAAGTAGCATCATTAAACACATCTTTCATAGTGTTTTTTTGATTGCCATCTATTGGCTTATCTGCTTCCATTGCTGTTTTTTCACCCTTTATTTTCCAAGCATGTGTGCCATAAATGCTTTCTCCATTCACTTTCATCCATTGGCCAACTGCGGCCATGCGTTCTAGGCTTTTGGGGCTAATTTCACCTTGCGCATTTGGACCTATATTCAATAAAAAATTTCCATTACCACTTACTACTTCAATTAAGTTGCGAACCAATACTTCTGGTGACTTAAATGTTGTGTCATATTTATTATAACCCCATTGTTTGCTAATAGTAATACATGATTCCCATGGCTTGGTAACAATGGTAGTTTCTTTGTCTAGTTTTTGTTCAGATACATTAAAGTCACCTTCGCCATTACCTATACGTTCATTAATGATACAATTGGGTTGAAGTTTTAAAATTAATTCTCGCAATTCTTTGCTTTGTTCCTTATTGATTAATTCAGGGGTATCAAACCACATAACCCCAACTGGTCCATACTGTGTAAGCAATTCCTTTACTTGAGGTTTTACTTTACGTTCAAAGTATTTAGAAAAATCTTTGGCATCTTCATTTGGATAATCCCAAGTATTGCTTCTGCCTCCTTTTTTTGGCCAGTTGGTGGGTACATCAGGGTCTGCCCAATCACGTCCTAAAGAATAATAGAAACACAATTTCAACCCATATTTTTTACAAGATTTTGCCAACATCGCCATTGGATCTTTACCATAAGGACTCGCTTTTACGATGTTATAATTGTTACTTGGTGAATTGAACATAGCAAAACCCTCGTGGTGCTTGGTCGTAATAACAATGTATTTCATACCAGCATCTTTTGCTGCTTTTACCCAATCATCTGAATTGAATTTAGTGGGATTTAATTCAGATGCTAATGTTCCATATTCCTTTACTAGAATTTTTTCATACAACATAAAATGCTCTCCGCCTTTTGATGGCTTTCCTTTCCATTCGCCTCCTGCAACAGAAAACAAACCCCAGTGTACAAAAAGTCCAAATCGAGCATCAGTCCACCATTGCATTTTCTTGTCATTATTTTGCTGGGCTATGCCTTGAGAAAATAACACAATTGAAAGCATAATTGCAAAAGCACCATTTTTCATTTTTATACTAAATAGTCTATTAATCATTGAACGCATATTGAATTCTAATTTATTTTCTTATCCTTCTTGTTATTTATTTTTTCCATTCTCCTAACTGCAATACCTTTTTATCTTCTGGGGCGATGGACATATTTAATGGTATAAACAGAATCTTTATAGTTTGCTTCCCACTAACATTTTTTAATGAAACCGATAATCGATGTATTCCTTTAGAGGTCTTTTCTTCTTTACTCAATTCAGGGGCATCTTGTTGATCAAACACCGCATTAACAGGCGAGATTATCACAGCCTTTATTTTTTTGTCCTTTTGCGTAAGTACCGCTTCATTTCCTTTTAACTCAATAGCAGCATCAGTTGAAGCACCCCAATCAATTGAATGCTTTCCTTTTAGCGTAAATTCATCTTGAACTAAGATTGCTTTCCTGCCATTTATCAATGAAACCCCACGTTCCGCTTTTGTACAAGACTTATTGTAGGCTTCGCTCAAATCAGCAATTGCATAAGGGATATTGGTATTTAATGATGTAGATGTGATTTTAGATACTGCACGTATATTTTGACTTTCGCCATCAATCATAGGTACATTGTGGCTTTGGGAGTTATTTCGATAGTAATTCCAACGAGTGGAGTCCATTACAAAATAGCCTTTCAGTTCGTAATGGTCGCTACCTATATCGTATAACCAACGCTCACCTTCCAAATCTATTTCAAAATTTCCTAGGTCTAAATGCCCATGATTTACTTGGTTATAACCACCTTTTATTCCAACAAAAGCGGCGTTTTTATCTTCCCAGCTTCCACGCATCGTTACTACAGGAACGGGTCCATTGAAGTATCTATCTAATGGAATACTATTAACTGATTTGCCACTTGGTGCTTTGTAAAAAAGTAAGTGATAGGGCGAAGGCTGTTTTTTACTTTGTTTCAAATAAGCATGCTCGTTATCGGCCAAGTATTGATCGTTATATCTATTAGCTGCCCACAGTAACATATTGTTTGGGCTACGAGGTGTTTTAGGGCTTTGGTCGGCATAGCTCATTTGAATGCCCGTAGTACCTCTAGTGTACAAACTATAATAAAATGTTTGGTCGAAACCTTTGGCATTTGATAAGCCAAAATCAGTACCAAGCGCAGTTTTTAAAGCTTCAAATCCATAGACTGAAAATGAAGTTCCAAAACCCCAATAGCCTGTACCTTCTGGATATGCCCCATCTGGTGCATATTCATTTAATGCTAAGGGTTGAGATGCTAAAGCATACGATACAATTTGTTTAGCGTACTCCGGGTCGGTTTCAGCAATTGCCAAAGCACCGATGGTTAATCCTGAATTACAAACCTGATTCCAATTGTGTCTAACATAAGTAAACCATCCATAAGGTGCTCCCGCATAAGCTGCTAAACCTGGTATCAATCCATTATTGATTAATCTAGTACGCAAATATTTTTTAGTAGAATCAGGAAAACAATCATAAAACCAATCATAACCAATTCCAACAGTGATGGAACTTTCAGAAGGATCTAGAAAATGTATCCATTCCCAATCTGGCTTTTCACAGATATTAAGTAAGTCTTTTAATACAGGAGGATAGTATTTTTTGTTTCCCGTAAGATGATAAGCCATACCAAATAGCAATTCTCTGCTCAATGCTTCCCGATGTTTTTTTGCCTCTGGCTTTGCAAGCAAATCGTCTGCTTGTTTAATGATAGATTTGATATAACTAGCCAATAAAGTATCTGTTTCTGCTTGTTTTTTAAGTTCGGCAATTCTCTCTTTTGTCAACAACAATCTTGGATGTTCTTGCCTAAAAGTATTCAATACATTTTCTGGTTTAACAATAATTGGTTTGGCTTTGCTGTAAGGATTTTCAGGTGTTACAACTATCACAGGTGCATCTTGTGCAAACAACCCTTTTATACTCAACACCCAAATTACTAACGCTACTCTAAATTTAATCATCTACTTATTTTAATGGATTATTATTTTACTGATACTAATTTTTGATACCTTAACAATGCTTCTAAATAATAGTAGTCTGCATAAACTAAAGGCACATCTATTTCACCACCTTTTGGTTTGAATCCTACACTATGCTTGAGAATAAAGCCGTGTCCTTCACCTTGTTTGTAAGTATATCCATCTCTACTTAGAGCTTGTAACATGGTTTCTGCTGATTTAAAATACAATTGCTTTTTTGCTGGCACATAATTACTTAACTCAAGCAATGCCGAAGCAACCACAGCAGCAGCCGATGCATCTCTTTCTTCATTAGGAATCTTGGGTGCATTAAAATCCCAATAGGGTATTTTGTCTTTTGGTAAATTGGGATGATTTAAGTAGAAAGTAGCTACTTTTTGTGCTTGTAATAAGTATTCTTTTTTCTTGGTCTCACGGTACATCATGGTGTAACCATATAATGCCCATGCTTGACCTCTTGCCCACGAAGAGCTATCACTGTAACCTTGCCATGTTTTCTTAACAAGTACTTTACCATCAACATCGTAACAAACGGCATGGTAACAGCTATTGTCTTTTCTGAAATGGTTTTTTAATGTATTATCGGCATGAGTAACTGCAATAGATGCATATTTTTTATTCCCAGAAAATCTACTTGCCCAAGTTAAAAATTCTAGATTCATCATGTTGTCTATGATAACTGGGTAAGCATACATGCTATCTTTGGTAACAGGTGGAAATCTATCCCAAGATTTGATTAACCCAACCTTTTCATGAAATCTTGTAGTAAGTGAATTGGCACCTTGCAATAAAGGTTGGATGTAGGCTTTGTTATTGGTCAATCTTAAACCATTACCATAAGCACAATACAGCATAAAACCAAGGTCGTGGGTAGCAGTATTCCATTGTTCTTTTGCTAATGCCAAGGTCCATAAATGTGCGGCATTTTTCCACTCCTCTTTTTTGGAAAATTCAAACAAATACCAAAGTGTTCCTGGGAAAAAACCACTTGTCCACCATTCAGATTTGCTGTCTTTTAATGTGCCATCCTTCTTTAAAGTAAATGGAATGGAAGTGGTATCGGGATGTTCTTTAAGTAAAATTCTATACTGTTTTTCCGCATTTTCAAAAACTTTTTTTACATCAATTTTGGCTTGCGCAATTGAATAAAGACTACTACCTAATAAAAAAAATAAAACAACTAATACTCGCATATGTAACTATGAATTTTTATGACTTTGATAAATAGATGACTATTGTTTTATAAACTTCCCTGTCAATACCTGTTTTTGAGATTCTACTTTTAAAACGTACACTCCATTTGAGAACTTTGAAACATCTACTTTTTTACCAACGCTTCTATTCTCAATTGTTTGTTGATACATTAATACCCCATTCACATTGAATATTTTTAAAGTAGCATTTCGATTATTTATCATCGGGTAAGCAATATTGATGTATCCATTTGAAGGATTTGGACTTATTTGCAATCCTTTCACCTCATTTCTAATTGCAATCACAGAGTCAACTTTTGTCTTAATGTTTAATGGAAATCCATTACTAACCACTGGAACTATTGAAATGCCTCGAAACACTTGACTCAACGCACTATTTGCTGCAATAAGTATCTTTTCTGAGGATTGAGACATATCTCCATCCCAAGTGTCTGTAATGTTTACTATCTCGCTTTTAGAATTGGTATTTACGCTTTTTCTTATTGCGTACATCTTAATTGTACCTCCATTTGCCTTTGCTGTAATTGAGAAATAACTATCAGTAGCTAACCCATAAGCGCCAACCGAATCCCAACTGTTTAAGAGTAAATCTTTCTTGTATTTTATAATACCTGAACCAGCATTACTACTTATGGCAACATACAATAATTGCATAGTATCATTTTGTACGAAACAGAATCCTTTTGCTCCACTCCTAGCGGTAATTTGAATTTGATTGGGAACTGAAATGGGGTTGATAGAATCAATAGGAATTGAAGTACTATTAAAATAATTGAGCTTTGAATTGCCAGTACCGAAATACAATAATTTGTCTGTAGGATTGTAATTGAGTTGTCTTACACTATAACCCGTTTTCCAAGCAGTTACACTTTTTAGTGAAAGAACATTATTGTTAGCACCCGTTTTTCCATACATAATCCCTCCATAGTTTGAAGATAGATTTCCATATCCTAACCAAAAATCACTACCATCTTTGGTAAATACAGATTTAGGATAAAAAGGCTTTGTTATATCTAATGAAGGAATTACATTATTTCTTTTAAATGAACCATCATACTTTATAAATGCTACAACTCTATTTATAGTATCGAATCTACTACCATACAATCCACTATTTGCAGTAGTTGTTCTAGAATAACCTGTAAGACCTATAAATTGTCCGTCACCAGAAAGTGTTAAGTACCCTTCTTCTGCGGAAGTGTTAGCAGTAGGTTGATAAAAGGAATCAATTGCCATACTTTGTTTCAGCTTACCTAGTGTATCATATTCATCAATAAAAACTTGATTACCTCCTGCTGAAACTTTACTTAATCTTAGCACTGCAATATTTCCATTAGTAAATGGCAATCCTATTTTGAAAGTATCAATTAATTGCAATTTCACCTTGTAGGTATTTCCTTCACTTGCATTGATATACAATCTACTTTCGTTAGAGCCTAGATATTTAACGGATACATTATTTACGTCTCCATTTACTATTATGTATTTCCCTCTTACATCCATACTATCTATTTTGGATTGACCAAATAAGGTATCACCTGCCCCAAGTCTTCTTCTCAGATCGGGGTCAGTAAATGCAATTGTCCTACTTATTGAGTCATTAATTGACTCCATTAAAATAGAAGGACTGTAAACCTTTTTTATAATAGAAGATGGATAATTTATTTCAGCAGTCATAGTAAACAAACTATATCCGAAAATACCTTTTGGAACATTGTAAACAATATGGGCAGAATCATCCTGTTTCAATACTTGAAAAACGGGGTTTACGGTTTTCATCATCGTATCTATCAACTGCTGAGAAGGTTGCAATAAAACGGAATAATTGTATTTATTGTTATTGGGTGCTGCCCCATGACTTAAATAGGCTACATCAAGTGTTCGATACTTTAATATGCTATCATTTGAATTATTTACCTCATTATCTCTTACCTCTCTCTTTATATAAAGGCTATCATTTCCACCATAAACAATGTAGGCATTACCCCAAGAATCCTTAATTGATACATTATTAGTAGCACTTGTATAATTGTGTGACAGTGTATCTACCACCCCATTTATGTAAACTAATGGACTTGCATTTTTGGGTAATAATGTTTGATATAAAGTGGTATGTGTTTGATTGGCATTGTCAGTGCTACTGATAGAACTTCCCATACAATAAATGACATCACCAAAGAAAAAAGAAGATTTTTTTGCTCTAAAGGAAGAGTCAAAAATTTTGGTGGTGTTGTGGAGATACATGGAAAATGTACCAATACTATCATTCAATCTTACTCCACCCAAAAAAGTTTGATCACTAAAGCGCCAATAAGAGCCTCCCAAAGCTGAATCTTGAGATTTTATTAATGACATGGGCAGGTATTTAGCTGTAGTTCCTGCGATATGTGACCAATCAAAACATTCATCTACCAACCTATATTTCTTATTTAAAGTGGAGGAAATTTCCATGTTTCCATAACTCAAATACCTACCCAAATAATTATCAACCGTACCAGGGAGATATTCATAATCCCATATGTATTTACTAAAACCCTTTATTGTTGTTAACCATCCCTTATTCCTATGAATAAACAAACCTGAATAAGGCATATACTGAACATCTACTGGATCTGGAGAGGGGGAAGAACTAAGTTTCAGCGCATTTATCAAATCTTTTGCAGCTCCTAAACTTGCTGTGTATTGTATTGAAGAGGAAGATTTCGCTAAAACATTGGTTCTTAATAAAGCCGTATCAATATTCATTAATCTTTTAAAAGTCCCTTTTAAAGAATCATCTATTAAACCTTTATTGGTTAGTGCCAAAGCTGCAATTGCTTGTGTATGTTCAAGCACATTGCTTGTGTTTAGTGGAAACCTTCCTCCTGTTCCTGCGGGAGCGCCATAATTGGTAGAAAATAAATCATATCGTAACCATGAGTTACGCAATAAATCATAAACAGTATTATCTAAAGAAAACTTAGTATTATCTAGAAAATAATAAATTAACGATGATTGGTGCAAGGCATCATCTCCGTACTCGCTTGTGTAAGGGCCACCATGGTGGTAAGTGGAATAATCGTATTTAAAGATACCCGTATTTCCAGGGGAAGGAGAAAACGCAAAATTGAAAAAGGATTGTAAACTATCTACTGAAACAATTCTTTCCTTTTGATTTTTTATAGATAAAGCATAAATCAATTTTCCAACCCCTCCACTTCTAATGTCATCAGCATTCTTTGATTCCATAGAAGCATATTTTTTGCCGTAGGTGGTACCAAACATCGTTAGCCAGCGAATTGAATTTAAAGTGTTTGTATATGTTTTAGCTGGCAAATCATTTCTAAGAACAAAAAAAGCTTGTGGCAAGGCCGTTAATCTTACACCTTGAAGATATAAAGAACCCATCACACTACTATCTGCCATTCCTTGGTCATACATCCAATCTAAGATGTCAATACACCTTTGCAAATCAGATTGAACCTTATTTAATTTATAGTTTAATGCTAGCTGGAGCAATACACTTGTAGTATAGTTGGAAATAGTTTGTGAATAAGAAAATGATGATGAAAATAGTCCCATTCCTTCCCCTGATATAGAATCATAAGCATTTACTGAGTTATCAGCTTGTCTTTCAAATTTTAGGCGATAGATTGGACTATATCTTTTTGTAGTGGCTTCTCTAATCCAATTTTGTATTCCAGCAATTCTACTATTTAAATACCCTCTCGAATCACCTGCTACAGCCGAATTATCAACAATCCAAGATTCCAATTTTTTTTCAATGAGATTTGTTTCAATAGTATCAGATAAGTTTACTATAGTGGTATCAGGATTTAATTTTCGTGGAGAAACATAATCATACGGTGGTGCAGGATCAACATTTACAAAAAAATCATTTGCCTTATTCCAAAGTGACCCGTTTTGTATCTCAAATAAATCAAAATACAAATTACCATTTCCAGTGCTAGGAGCAATCACATTTAAGTATCGCAAGGGTTTTGAGGCATTATAGGAATATTTCAAATCACCTTTTAAATCTACATAAACATTGCGCCAACCCTTAAAATTAAGATACATTTTAAAGGATAAATTCACTGTTTTAGTAGCATCTGTAATCAAGAATTTTAATGAATCCTGCATTGGATTTTCGTTATACACCCAAGTATAAAATCCAATACTATTAGATGATTTGCTAGACACAGATAAAAGTGTATCTGGATTATCTACTTTCAAGGTATCTTTTGCATTCCACTGCCATTTTAAAGACTTCCGTCCTAATTTATAATGAGCAGCATCGGTTGACAATGGCTTTATACCAGTATTTATCCATCCACTTGGAGGAGTTGCATCTTCGAATGTAAGATAGGTCTGCGCATTTGAAACTAATGTTCCGAATACTCCAATTGTTAGGAATGTTAAACACTTTATTAAATTCAATTTGTACAATATTTCTTTCATACTATTTATAATGATTATGTATTTATAAGTGGGCTTTTGTTTTCCACAGATATCTCGTAGGCTTAAAAAAATTTCACTGAGAATCACAGAGAAGTCACTGAGATGCACTGAGATAATAAACTCTGTGGTGCTCTGTGCACCTCTGTGGAACTCAGTGTAATAAAAATCATAAAGAGCTTTTTTGTAAATTAATTTTGAAGCAGAATCACTATTTTAAAGCTATAATGGACTATTCCCAACATTTGATTACTACATATTCTAAACTACCTTTTGGAATATAGTTTTTCTTTGTTTCTACGTGCTTATTATTAAACAAATAGATCTAGTAGGCAGTAGCCACTTTTTTTCAAATTCCCAACAAAGCATAAATGAACCTAAGTCAACCGATTTTGGTAGAACATAATTATTACTGCCATTTTGTCTTGAAAAATCTCACAGAAGCTAAAATGTACTGTCCAAATGACCTTCTATCAACTTCAAACGACCTTCTATCAGCTTCAAATGACCTTCTATGAACTTCAAATGACCTTCTATCAACTTCAAACGACCTTCTATAAGCTTCAAATGACCTTCTATAAGCTTCAAATGACCTTCTATGAACTTCAAATGTTCTTCTATCGACTTCAAATGACCTTCTATCAACTTCAAATGACCTTATACCTGCTTCAAAGCATCTTCTACTAACTTCAATTCACCTTCAACTCACTTATTATTCGTCTCTATCCACTTTTTGGCATTTTAAATGTTCGAAAACAGATTTTTACATGTAGTAATAGCCTAGCTTTTTCCATTTTACCTCTATCAATCTTCCACTATTAATTGGAAAACCTTTTCATTATTATTCAAATCTTTCACTATTACATTATAATGACCCTTTGCTAATTTTTGCTTTAGGTTGATTGGATATGAACCATTTATACCAGTATGAATAATCTCTTCATCAGCCACTTTTTGTCCAATTGCGTTTATGAAATTGACCACAAACTTACCAGCCATCATGTTTTCCATTTTAACTTGTACCATATTGCCTTTTAATGGGTTGGGATATAGGGCAATCAATGGCATTTGTTTGGTGACTAGTTTGGCTTTGCTGCTGTAAACAATACTACCATCTGTTCCTATTGCCACAACACGGTAATAAATGGTGGTATTATTTATAAATGGCTTGGTGTCTTTAGCTCTATAAGTTGTCAAATTATTTACCTTGACTGATGCACAAACAGTAAAATCTCTTCCATCTAAACTTCTCTCTACATTGTAGTAAGCGATATTGGATTCTTGGGCCACTTTCCATGAAACATACACATTTCCAGTTTCTTCATTTGCAGAAATATCCGTAAATGCTATAGGCAAAGTGGTAGGTGTACCTTTCTTAAATATTAATTCAAAACGATTGTTCCCCTTGCTATTTACATCGCTTGTTACATTGAAAACATATTCACTGTTACTACGAATATCTTGATTGATACCTAAAAATTTATCTCTTAATGTAATAGTTGTGAATGAGTCAATCGCTGCATAATCTGTGAACGTTAGTTTGAATTGTCCAGTATTCGTACTGCTTACGCCCAATTTTGAAGTATCAGATGATAATATTTCAGGCAGGGTTGCAATTGCCAAACGATTATTGTTTTTTAAGGCAATCAGAGATTGATTGGCTGCGCTAAAGGAAACGGCATCCCAATCAGGTAAATAATTAATAGAACCTTTATTATTAAATCGAATGAGCACTTCATCTAGTAAATTATTCGCCATAGATTTCATTCCTATACGAATCATTTTTACATTGCTAGTGCCAAAGTATTTTGTATTGGGAATAACTCCACTTGTTTTTACATTTTCTTTGAATGTAACGCTCCCATTTGCATTGGCTTCTACAAAAAATGCTTGACCGCTTGACAAATAACCACCATTTGTATTGTCATATCCATCTGCTCCATTTACAATAGTTCCTTGAGAATAAGTAGTGTAGTTTCCATTTCCAAAGGGACTATAAGTCCACATCTTATTATTTAAGTTGGCATTTTGTGAGTATAAAGCGCCAAAATCAATTTGACTTGGATAAGGATTTGCCAATAAAGTGTATTTACTATTGGTGGTGTCGTGTAAGGTTACTGTCAAATCACCAGTTGTCACAGTACCTGTTGCGCTAAGGGTAACTGCTTCTGGTGCAGATGGCGTAGCGGAGTTCAATTGATTGTCACATGAAATGGTACTACTATTTCTATCTCCCCGAATGTTTATCCTATACCCAATTCCTGGGGTAAGATTTGTGTATTCTGTATTGGCAATACTTACCCAACGAGTACCATTTACAGGTAATGGATTGTAAGTAAACATACTGGCGGTATTAGTAATTGTTTTATCAAATCCATTTAAATTGTATTTATCTGTACTTCCCCCAGAACCTGTAGTATTTCCACAAGGCGTACCACCTGTACCATTGCCTGTAATATATATTTGTTGCTGCCATAGAGAACGGATGGGTGCTGCAATTGCACTACCAATAAAGCTATACTTACGGGCGGTCTTTGCTGTGATATAACGTTGCACTGTTACATTTCCAGTAATATAGTTTCCAGAACCTATCCCTATTCTTGCAGTCGAAACACTATCAGACTTTAAAATCAAATTTCCATTGGTGTTTAGGATTCCTGCTGTTGGCGTAACAGTTCCTGTAACTGTTAAAAGTCCAGCAAGTGATACACCAGCATCATTATTAATAGTTATGTTCTTGACTGTATTTGTATTGAATGTATTTGCTGGAATGCTTTGTGCAGCAGTTCCGTTTAACTCAACTGTTCCATTAGTAAAGTCTAGTGTACCACTATTGCTGATATTCCCAGCAATCTTCAAAGTGCCGGTTACTGTCATCGTACCACCAGCCTGTACAGTCAAATTTCCTACCCCTAAGGTTCCAGAAATTGTTGGTGCATTAGGTGCTGCTCCAAAGATGAATACATTGGTTGTAGCATTGGGCAATGCAGCACTACACCAATTGCCTGTATTGGAATAATCACCAGAAACCAATCCTGTCCAAGTTCCGGTTGGACAAGAAATAGTAATTGAACCAGCAACAAAATTGAAAGTATAATTGGGAGAAGATAAAGTTCCAATTGCTGCAGTGATGGATAGCGGACTTGCACTTTGTTGCGTAGTAGATGTGTATGATGTAGCTAATGCAGGTGAACCTGTGATTACAGAAGCATTTTCACTATTCACAAAACCAGTAAATGTTGAAGTAAGTGTAGGTGTTGCAGCGCCAAGTGATACATTTTTGCTATCGGCAGTTACCATCAAAACAACTTTATTTACTGTCAACGTTCCACTATTGTAAGTGATATTGTAATTGCTTAAACCTGTTCCTACTGCTGCACTAGGAATAATAGGATAAGTAGTAGCTGATGCTGTATTTATTGCACCTGTACTTGACAAAGTCACAGAAGAAACCACATCACTAAATAACAATCCATTTGTTGTAAATGAAGAATTACCTAATAAAAGTGTAGTACCATAATTTTTACTTTGATCTGATGCAGTGATGGTAAGGGGAGCTTTATTAATAGTAAGTGTAGTGGTTATAGAACCTGCTAAATAATTTATTGTCGCAGCCTGTGTTGCTGTTATGGTGGTGGTTCCTGCACCAACAATGGTAACAGTAGTGCCATTTACGGTTGCTACGGATGGATTGCTACTTGTGTAAGTTATTGCTCCTGTACTGTTTGAGCTTGGTGGAGTTATGGTAAATGGCGCATCTCCATAAGTTTGGGCAGGTAAAGTAAATGACATTGTAGGCAAAGTAGAAGTCTGAGGTACAATAGAAACACCTCTAAAAATTTTGTTTGCACCAGAATCAAGTCTAAAAGATGTAGCTAAATTGAAAGGTGCACTTCCAGTATCATTAATCTTAACTAATGCAGAAGTAGAATTTGAATTGACAGCACTTCTAACAGCAAAAAGCGTCACTCCATTTGAGGTCAATCTACCAGTTACGGACAAATAGTTTCTACTTGCAGTATCGTAATAACCTACAGAATCCCATCCATTGCTGGCATTTTTTAGATATTTAATAATACCACCCCCACTTGTGGTAGAATAGGCAACATACAATAATTTGCTAGTCCCATTTTTTACAAAGAAGAAGCTTTTTGCTCCCGCTTTACCAGGCATGGTTATGTTGGCTGGTTGGGTTGCAGGCGGTACTATGCTGTCTTTAGGTAAGGTACTAGATGAAAATTTGGGTATTGGACTAGACCCAACTGTATAATAAAGGGTAGAGTCATCTGGATTCAAGTTTAATTGTCTTACACTCCTTCCTGTGGCCCAAGGGGTAATACTTTTCAAAGTATCTGGTCTTAAACTATTGGATATTTTACCATACATAATGCCTCCATAACTACCAGATAAATGCCCATAGCCCAGCCAAAAATCAGTACCATTTGGTGTATAAACTGACTTTGGAAAAAATGTTTTACTAGTATCTAACGATGGAATTATATTTTTTCTCTGAATAGAACCATCAAACTTCACGAATGCAACCGCCCTATTTAAGGAATCAAACTTACTTCCATATAATCCACCACTTCCATTAGATGTTCTTACATAACCTGTAAGACCAACATATTGACCATCGCCTGAAAGCGTCAAAAAACCTTCTTCAGTTGATGTATTGGCACTTGGTTGATATATGGAGTCTAGTAAAATACTTTGTTTTAGCGTTCCTAAAGTATCATATTCATCTACAAATACTTGATTGCCCGCAGAAGTAACACTTGCTAATCTTACTACAGCAATACTTCCTTTTGTAAATGGTGATGCAGATGTTGTGGTCACACTTACACTAAGAACAACTATATTGTTATTAACAACATCAGTTGGCGTGAATCGCACATTTTGAGTGGATACCCCTACAACTGGTGCAGTGGAAGGTGTAATGAATGTAAATGTTCCAGGAACACTCGCAAGGCCCCCGTTTAGAGTAGAAGCTGCTAAGGTTTGACCATACATTAAGTTAGAAGCAGTTGGCGTAATTACAATGGTTGGGGTGGCTTTTATTACCGTAACATTTACATTGGTAGAGCTAGAATTGTAATTAGCGGCATCTGTTGGTGTGAAAGTCACATTTTGACTAGCAGTTCCTGCATTAGGTGTTACTGAAGGAGTTGTAAACGCAAATGTTCCTGCAACACTGGCTACACCTCCACTTAAAACAGCAGCAGACAATGTTTGTCCATAAGTAATACCAGCAGCAGTTGGCGCAGTACTAATAGAGGTATTTACTTTTGCTACCAACACATTTACACTGATGGTAACTGTATTATAACTAGTGGTATTTGTTGGGGTGAATGTCACACTTTGACTGCCTGTTCCTGCATTTGGTGCTGTAGAAGGTGTAGTAAATGCGAATGTTCCTGCTACACTTGCCACGCCCCCACTTAAGGTTGATGAAGCCAAAATTTGTCCATAAGTTATACCCGTAGCCGTTGGAGAAGTAGTGATTGTTGGTGTTGCCTTTACAACAGTTACTGAAACAGTGAAGGAAACTGTATTGTAATTAACCAAATCAATTGGTGTGAATACCACAGTTTGATTGGCTGTACCAACACTTGGTACTGTTGCAGGAGTAGTGAATGCAAATATTCCTGAAACACTTGCTACCCCTCCATTTAAATTGGAAGAAGCCAAAGTTTGACCAAAAGTAATATCTGATGCAGTTGGATAAGGATTGATTGTAGGCGTTGCTTTTGATACTGCAACAGATACATTAAATGAAACGGCATTGTAATTATCAGGATCTGTAGGCGTAAATACCACCACCTGATTGGCGGTGCCTGCATTTGGAACATTTAACGGGGCCGCAAAAGCAAACGCACCGCTTACACTTGCCACACCTCCACTTAAAGTAGAAGCAGTTAAGGTTTGTCCAAATATGATACCCGAAGCTGTTGGATATGAATTGATAACCGGTGTTGATTTTGAAACAGTCACAGTAACATTTAAAGTAACAGTATTGTAATTAGCGATGTCAATTGGTGTGAAAGTCACACTTTGAGTTGTAGTACCAGCATTTGGTGCTGTTGAGGGTGTAGTAAATGCAAATGAACCTGATACACTTCCAACTCCCCCACTTAATGTTGAAGAAGCCAATGTTTGCCCATAAGTAATACTAGTTGCAGTTGGAGTTGTATTGATGGTAGGGGTTGCTTTTGAAACTGAAACGTTTACACTAATTGTAATTGTATTGTAATTAACCGCATCGGTAGGTGTGAATCTTACACTTTGATTCGCAGATCCTGCAGTTGGGACAGTTGAAGGATTGATAAATGCAAATGTTCCAGGCACACTTGCAATGCCGCCACTTAAAATAGAAGCAGCTAAAGTTTGACCATAAGTAATACCTGATGCAGTTGGTGCAGTGTTTATGGTAGGTGTTGCTTTTGTAATGGTTATTGCAGCACTTACGGCATTGAATGTATAGTTATTCGCTGTTAGTCCGCTAACCACAGGATTAATAGTAATTCCAGATGATCCTACAGAGGTAGTATTTGTATAATTGGTTGAATATGTCACTGTGCCCGATATTACAGAAGATGCATCTCCATTTTGAAGTCCAGTAACCGTATAGTTAGCTGCCCCAGTTATAGCAGATGCCGCAGTACCATAAATTGTAGATTGTGCATTCGCAGTAATATTTAGCGCAGCTTTACCAACTGTAAGTGTTGCTGTGGTAGATCCAGATAAAAAATACACCGTCTGTGCTTGGATTGCTGTAATTACCGTAGTTCCTGCACCAACTATTGTCACAGTAGATCCATTTATAGTTGCTACGGCAGGGTTGCTGCTGGTATAAGTAAAGGCACCAGTACTGTTTGAAGTAGGTGGTGTTAACACAAAAGATACTGCCCCATAAGTTTTAGACGGTATAGAAAAAGATAAGGTTGGGGATACAGTTGTTTGTGGCACGATAGATATCCCTCTAAATACCTTATTGGCACCCGAATCAAGTCTTAACGATGTGGCTAAATTGAAAGGCGCACTTCCAGTATCATTAATTCTCACTAAGGCTGAATTGGTGTTTGAGTTAGTTGCACTTCTTACTGCAAACAAGGTAACACCATTGGTAGTTAACCTACCAGTAATTGATAAATAATTTCTACTTGCCGTATCATAATAACCAATTGAATCCCATCCATTGCTGGCATTCTTTAAATATTTAATTATCCCGCCACCACTTGTAGCTGAATAAGCAACATACAAAAGCTTACTTGTACCTCTTTTAACAAAGAAGAAACTTTTGGCTCCACCTTTTGAAGGCATCGTAATGGTGGCAGGTTGTGTTGCAGGAGGTACAATACTATCTGTAGGCAGGGTACTAGATGAAAATTTGAAAAAAGGGCTTGAACCTTGAGTGAAATAAAGTGTAGAGTCGTCAGGATTCAGGTTCAATTGTTTAACAGATCTTCCTGTTGCCCATGGAGTAATACTCTTTAAGGTATCAGGGGTTGACTTAGAAGTTAATTTCCCATACATAATACCACCATAATTACCAGATAATTGCCCGTATCCTATCCAAAAATCTGTACCATTTGGCGTATAAACAGATTTTGGATAAAAAGCCTTATTGATATCTAATGATGGCATAATATTTTTCCTTTGTACTGAGCCATCGTATTTGATAAATTCTATCGCCCTATTCAAGGTATCAAACCGGCTTCCATAAACCCCACCACTTGCACTTGTAGTCCTAGCGTAGCCTGTAAGACTAATATATTGACCATCACCAGAAAGAGACAAGAACCCTTCTTCTACTGATGAATTAGCAGAAGGCTGGTAAATGGAGTCCATGATAATACTTTGTTTTACATTGCCCAATGTATCATACTCATCTACATAAACTTGATTACCTCCCCCAGATACACTCGACAACCTCACCACTGCTACACCCCCATTTGTGAAAGGGACTGCTTTTACTGTGGTTACAGTTACATTAAAAGTAACAGGGCTATAATTAATTACATCGATAGGAGTAAAAGTTACACTTTGGTTGGTAGTACCTACAATTGGAACGGTAGAAGGTGTTGTAAAAGCAAATGTTCCTGCAACACTTCCTACTCCCCCACTAAGTGAAGAAGCAGCCAATGTTTGTCCATAAATAAGATTTGAAGTAGTTGGTGTAACTGTTATAGTAGGTGTTGCTTCTACAACAGTCACATTTACATTGAATGTTACAGTATTGTATCGAACCAAATCACTTGGCGTGAAAGTAACACTCTGACTAGAAGTACCTGCATTAGGTGGTGTTGAAGGAGTAGTAAATGCAAATGAACCTGCTACACTTCCCACTCCCCCACTTAGGTTTGAAGCCGCCAAGGTTTGCCCAAAAGTGATATTGGAAGCTGTTGGAAGCGTAGTAATAGTTGGTGTTGCTTTTATGATTGTTATTGCTGCACTTGCTGCAATAAAAGTATAATTCTTTGCAGTTAATCCAGATACTATGGGGGTAATTATTATTCCAGAAGCACCAACAGCAGTTGTGTTGGTATAATTGGTAGAATAAGAAAGATTATTTAAAATTTCTGAACTTACATCTCCATTTACTAAACCATTCACAGTATAAGTTCCAGCATTTGTCACACTTGAAATAGCAGTACCATAACTTACTGTTTGAGGAATAGAAGTAATTGTCAAAGGTGCTTTGGCAACAGTTAAGGTTGCGGATGTTACACCTGCCAAATAGTTAGATGAAGAGGATTGGATAGCAGTTATTACTGCCGTTCCTGCGCCAACAATTGTTATTGTAGAACCATTTATAGTTGCTACTGATGGATTGCTACTTGTATAGGTAATTGTTCCTGAACTGCTTGAAGCTGGCGGTGTAATGTTGAAGGGGGAAGCACCATAAGTTTGATTAGGTATCGTTAAGGGTAAATGAGGCACTACTGATACTCCCCTAAATATTTTATTAGTACCAGAATCGAGAACAACAGCAGATGATGCTCTAAATGATACACTTCCTGTATCTATAATTTTTACTAAAGCCGAATTGGAATTGGAATTAACTGCACTCCTTACTGCAAAAAGTGTAACCCCATTTGAGGTTAATCCTCCACTTATTGATAAATAATTTCTACTAGCAGTATCATAATATCCTACAGAATCCCAACCATTACTAGCGTTTTTTAAATATTTTATTATCCCTCCACCATTTGTAGCTGAATAAGCCACATACAATAACTTACTATTACCATTGTTTACAAAAAAGAAACCCTTAGCTCCTCCCTTATTGGGCATTGATAAAGCAGCAGGTTGTGCGGCAGGGGGAACAATGCTATCCTTGGGGAGCGTGCTTGAAGAAAATTTAAAAAATTGGTTTGAGCCTTGACTGAAATAAAGAGTAGAATCGTCTGGGTTTAGGTTAAGTTGTTTTACAGATCTTCCTGTTGCCCATGGAGTAATACTTTTCAAGGTATCGGGCTTCGTACTTGCTGATAATTTTCCATACATAATGCCTCCATAATTGCCAGATAAATGTCCATATCCAAGCCAATAATCTGTACCATTAGATGTATAAACCGACTTAGGATAAAATAATTTGCTGATATCCAATGATGGCATGATGTTTTTTCTTTGGATTGAACCATCATACTTAATGAATGCTATTGCCCTATTTAAGGTATCAAATCTACTTCCGTATAATGCCCCACTACCATTGGAAATTCTTGCATAGCCAGTAAGTCCTATATATTGTCCATCACCAGAAAGGGTAACATAGCCTTCTTCGGTTGATGTATTTGCATTTGGTTGGTAAACTGAATCAAGGGTAATTGTTTGCAATACATTTCCCAAAGTATCATATTCATCAACATATACTTGGGTTCCTGCACTTGAAACACTATTAAGCCTTACTACTGCAATACTTCCATCAGTAAATGGTACTGATTTGGCAGCGGTATTTATGGCTGCCAATTGTATCTTGTACATTTTCCCTTCGCTAGCATTAATATATAGCCTACTTAAATTTGAACCCAAATAGGATAATGACACGTCACTTGTATCTCCACTAATTACTACAAACTTGCCTGCAATATCTAAGCTGTCCAATTTATATTGACCAAATAAGGTATCTCCTGCACTTCCTGTAGCAGCTGTTCTTCTCAAATCAGGGTCAGTAAACACAATTGTTCGGCTGCATGAATCAGCATTAATTGATTCCATTATAATAGAAGGATTGTACACCTTTCTTAAGATAGAACGACTAAAATTTAAAGTTGCAGTAGGGGTAAAAAATGAAAAACCGAAAACTCCTTGTAATGTATTATAAACAGCATGGGCAGAATCGTCCTGACGTAACACTTGAAAAACAGGTTTTGATGTGTTCATCAAAGTATCAATTTCCTGTTGAGTAGGTTGAAGCAATACTGCGTAATTATATTTTTTATTGTTTGGCGTTTTGCCATGGCTTAAATAGGCAACATCATAAGTACGATTAAAAAAGCCTTTAACACCTGTATTTCTCACTAAATTGTCTCTTATTTCTCTTTTAATATAAAGGCTATCATTGCCTCCATAAACAATGTAGGCATTACCCCATGAATCTTTAATTGATAAGTTGTTTGTAAGACTTGGATAATTGTGTGAAATGGTATCCACAACCCCATTGATATATACAAGTGGACTCGAATTTATTGGTATTAAGGTTTGATATAAAGTAGTATGGGTCTGGTTGGCATTATCTGTATTCTTTATAGAACTACCCATATTATAAATTACATCTCCAAAGAAAAAAGAAGACTTTTTTGCTCGGAATGTGGAATCGAATTCTTTAGTCGTATTATGGAGAAACATGGAAAATGCGCCAATACTATCGTTCATGCGCAACCCTCCAAGAAATGTTTGATCACTAAACCGCCAATAGGTACCGCTCGATAAAGAATCTTCTGTTCTAATTACTGACAATGGAAGGTATTTAACAGTTGTACCTGCAATATGCGACCAATCATAACAACTATCTACTAACCTCAATTTCTTTTTAACAGAAGAAGAGATTTCCATGTTACCATAACTCAAATATCTACCTAAATAATTGTCACCTCCCAAACATTCATAATCATAAATGTATTTACTAAATCCCTTGATTGTAGTAAGCCATCCCTTATTTCTGTGAATAAACAAACCAGAATAGGGCATGTACTGAACATCTGCAGGTTCCATAGAATCCTTTGCAGTTATAGGTATATTCAGTGCGCGAATCAAATCTTTTACTGCACCAAGGCTATTTGTATATTGAATAGATGCAGAAGTTTTCAATATTGAATTTGCCCTTAATAAAGCAGTATCAATATTCACCAATCTATTTAATGTACCCTTTAGGCTGTCATCTAAACCTCCTTTTGCTGTTAATGATAAAGCAGCTAAAGCTTGCGCCCTATCCAACATATTTCCATTTACACCAGTATTTACCGGAAATCTTCCACCCGTTCCTGCAGGTGTTCCATAATTGGTTGAAAGTAAATCATACCGAAGCCATGTGTTCCTAAGTAGATTGTAAGTAGGTTCACTCAATGAAAAGTTAGTATTGTCTAAAAAATAATAAATTAATGAAGCTTGGTGCAAGGCATCATCCCCGTACTCACTAGTATATGTCCCACCATGGTGGTATGTAGAATAATCAAACTTAAAAATGTCTGTGCCACCGGGTGCAAGTGCAAATGCAAAATTGAAAAAAGATTGCAAACTATCTAATGAAACAATTCTTTCTTTTTGATTTTTTAAGCTTAAAGCATAGATAAGTTTACCAATACCTGCCCCTCTAATATCATCTGCATTTTTCGATTCCATTGATGCATATTTCTTACCATAGGTGGTGCCAAATAATATTAACCAACGAATGGTGTTCAATGTATTATTGTAAGTACTTGTTGGCAAGTCATTTCGGAGAATGAAGAATGCCTGTGGCAAAGCAGTTAATCTAACAGTTTGAAGATACAACGACCCCATCGTACTACTATCTGCCACTCCTTGATCATACATCCAATCTAAGATGTCAATACATCTTTGCAAATCTGATGACACCTTAAATACTTTATAATTTATTGCTAGTTGAAGCAATATATTATTAGTATACTCTGATATTCTTTGTGAATAGAAGAATTGCTCAGAAAATAACCCCATTCCTTCTCCTGTGATAGAATCATAAGCTATAACAGAATTATCGGGTTGCCTTTGAAATTTTATACGATAAATAGGACTATAACTTTTCGTGGTTGCTTCTTTAACCCAATCTTGAATTCCTTTAACCCTACTGTTTAAATAGCCTCTCGTATCTCCTGCAATTGCAGAAGAATCAATTATCCAAGCTTCTAGTTTATTTTGAATAATGTTAGCATAAACGGAATCAGATAAGTTTACTGAGCTTGTATCTGGATTTAATTTTCTAGGTGACACATAATTATAAGGTGGAAATGGATCTACATTCACAAAGAAATCATTCCCTTTATTCCAAAGAGCACCATTTTGCATTTCAAATAAATCAAAATACAAATTTCCACTACCAGTGGTTGGAGCTATAATATTCAAATATCTTAATGGCTTAGAGGCATTAAATGAATATTTCAAATCCCCTTTTAAATCCACATATACACATCGCCAACCTTTAAAATTGATGTACATTTTAAAAGTAAGATTTACTGTTTTAGCAGCATCCGTTATTAAAAACTTTAAGGAATCATTTTTTGGATTTTCATTATACACCCATGTGTAAAAACCTATTGTATTGGAAGAAATACTTGAGACAGTTAATAATGTATCTGGGTTATCTACTTTTAATGTATCGCTAGCATTCCATTTCCATTTTAGAGCCATTCTTCCAAGCTTAAAATGCGCGGAATCTGTGGTTAATGGATTTATGCCCGTATTTGTCCATCCTGTAGGAGGAGTGGCATCTTCGAATGAAAGGTAGGTTTGGGCATTGGAAACTAATGTTCCGATCACTCCAATTATTAGGAGCATAATAAACCTAAAACTTTTAAAATTGCAACATTTCATACTGCATCGTTTTTTTGGTGAAAGCAAATCGTTATAAACCCTTAGAGAAATTGGATTGCGAAAACCTCGAATGCACTCCAATTTTTTATCATTAAAATAATTTTATTAATGCTTGCTCTAAATACTCATTTAAAAAAACATCGGATAGATTCTAGGTAAAATCTTAGCATTCAGTCTCTTTTGTTAATGATAGAAGAGATGGAAAAGGCTATTCTTAAAGTATTGATTATTAGTGTTTCGCTGTTTATGATTTTTTACCTTGCCTGCTTCTACGCCTTCGGCACCGTCACCCACATGTGAACAGTTTATTGGCAATTAATTGGAGAAAAAGATTATTTACTGTAGCCAGTCAAATTGAAACTGGTGGTATCCTCACCTTTTGGAAGCTCACAGACGCCTTTGAATGAATGAAGCCGTTACTAGCAAGAATCAAGTCGCCTTAAGCATGAAGTAAGTCACTCGTAGCTGGGTTCAACAACCATTTGGCGAGCATTAACTACCTTTTAGTGAGTTGTTACTCCAATTTAGTGAGCTATAACTCCTATTATGGGGGCTGTAACTCCTATTTTGGGAGTTGTAACTCCTATTTTGGGAGCTGTAACTCCTATTTTGGGAGTTGTAACTCCTATTTTGGGAGTTGTAACTCCTATTTTGGGAGTTGTAACGGATTAGAGAAACCGAATGGGTGAATAATAATTTTCCGCTAATTCAAAAACATAATCATATTTATTTCTCGAAAAACATTAGAGAAGCACCATCAAACGGAAAATTGATAGAGCTTACTGTTTACTTCTTACCTTAAAAAAGGACATAAAAAGAACTTCCCGAAAGTTTTAAACTTTCGGGAAGTAATTATCAATTATCAGTAAATCAATTATTGTTTCACCATTTGTTCAACCCACTTTTCTCCATTGGTGTTGGTGAGTTCAACAGTGTAAACACCACTTGCTAGGTTACTTACTTGTAAGCTATATACAATACCATTGCTGATGCTCGCTTTATTGTTCACCACTTGTTTGCCTTCGGCATTAGTGATTTTCAATGTGTAGCTGCCAGAAGTAACATTGCTCAATTTGATGTTCAATGTTGCTTTTACTGGATTTGGAGCAATTGACAATTGCGCATTGACAACTGACCACTCTAATCTTGCCACGTTGCTGTATTGAACGCTGCCATCAAAGTTTGTGGCTTTTATGCGGTAATAACTATTGCCGTTTACATTATTGTCGGTGGCAGTATAGTTTGAAGCCTCTAAGTTCTGAGCTGAAATAGCTTCGCCAATTTTTGTGAATGTATGGCTATCCCCTGACCTTTCCACCTCATATTTCGCAACTTTCTCCTCTCCTATTGCTTTCCATGAAATAGTAGCGGTTTCTCCTTTAAGAGCAGCAGTAGCTGTAATGCTTTTCACACCCAAAGGAGCAGTTGGTTTGAACACCACACCAAACCTATTTTCATAGCTTGCTTTTGAAGCATCAATGCTGAAATTGATACTATTTACACCACTAGTTAATAGCGTAGTTGTGTTTTTGAACGCATCATACAAGTAAGCAGCTACACCATCTGTTGTGTAATTTGTAGCATCCACTTGCAATTGATAGTCGTAAGAACCGTTCATTTGATTAAGTTTCAGATTGATGCTATCAGTTGTTGATGCAGGTAATCTACCTTCTATGCTCAGGGTTTGACCATTGCTGTTGATAGCAATATTTTCACCTGAATTGATCATTTTCACCGCATCTTCTCTGCCTAATTTATTGCTGAACTGTTGGTCAAACACAATAGTTGCCCCGTCCATTTGCTTCCAATCACCACTTTCCGCTCTCATCAGGTTAATTGCCAAACGGCTACGATTTGCATTTCCAAACACTGTTGTTTTAGTAGAACTTATGGCCTTGTCGGATTCAGTGATTGTCAAGCTAGGGGAAGTAGTAGTGTTTTGAACAAAGAAGCCTTGACCCGCTTGGATGTAGCGGCGTGTACCAGAAAGGCTGTTGCTCGTAACATCGCTGATGGCATTGTACGATACATACGCTCCTGTAGAACCAATTGTAGGATCTAAGTAGTAATAAGTAGCGGTTAAGTTTACCGCTCTGTTGTTGTCCCAAATGTTTTTCCAATCTATTGGGGCTACATAAGGGTTAGCTACTGAGCTGAACCCAGTTGCTGAAGTGTTATTCAAACCAAATGACGCATTATTGTAGGTAGAACCTGCTACCGCATTGGTAATACCAGAAGTTGCGTACACCACATTTCCTGTAACCAAATTACCCTTAGCACGAATGGCGGTAGGATTTACCATTAATAAGAATCCTGTAGTACCCACGGTAGAGATAGGAGTTGTGTACAAATTGAATGTCCTATCACCACGCACCAATACACGGTAGCCAAGGAATGGGTTGAGGTTCGTATTTTTCGTGTTGGTAACTGCATTCCAATTACCTCCTGTAAACGTGTAGGCCGATTTTAAACTGTTAACCGTTTGGTCTAAGCCAGTAGTTGCATCAACTGCGTGGGCATTGGTAGCTGAGGTAGTTCCCGTAATAAATACGCCATAACCAGTATTGGCATAGCTACCAGTTTCTTGCCAGTTGTTGTAAATACTTCCTGCATTGAACACACCTGGTGCTATGTCTCTCCATGCTCTATATCCTTTAGGAATAAAGCGTTCTACTTGAACCGTTCCACTGATTGTACCAGTATTGCCACCTGTACCTACAGAAGCTACTGTTGCGCTGTTGACGATGCTAGTGGATTTTAATACTACGTTACCGTTGGTGGTCAACAGTCCTAATTTGAGTGATAGCAAACCAGACAAATTCAATTTATTATTACCGGAAGCTACAGTAACACCTCCAGTATTATTTACGGTAAAATTGGTGGCTGTTGTACCAGTTCCATAGATAGTCTGCAAGGAAGTACCATTCATGGTTACCAAACCAGTACCTGTAATTGTACCATTGTTCGTTAAGTCTCTAGTTACCAATAAACTTCCTGGACTAGTTATAGTAAGTATAGCACCACTAGCAAGGGTTAAACTTTTAACAGATTGAGTAGTGGTTAATGTAGGTTTAATGGATGTATTCGGTATTGTTACATCAACAGAAGAGCCAGAAGGAACACCATTATCCCAGTTATCAAAACTGTTCCAATTGGTAGTACCAGTTCCACCTGTCCAAGTTGTTGCGGTTACTACTATGTTGCCAGTATTACCAATAACGTAGAAGTTTTCGCCAGATGTTGGCACTGTTAAGCCTGTAGTTGAAAGCGTATAAACACCGCCTCCTAATGAAGTAGGAATACCTACTTGTTTCACTACATAAGATGTTTTATAAGTACCTAATTCACAAGCACTTGTCACCACAAAATCTGGTGCTTGGTTGCCAGTATTGAATTGGTAAGTAATGTTAGATGTGGTTGCTACCGTACCTAAAACAGACCATTGTAAGAATAGGGCTTGTGTAGAATCACCTACAGAGTAATTAAAATACCTCCTTGCGCCAACAGACATTGTTGAGCCATTACCAGCAGTATTAGTGATAGTTAATGGAGTATAATAACCTACAATACCCATTGGGAATGCAGTAGCTGTATTTAATGGAACATTCGTTCTTATCAATTTACCAGTAGTATCAGTTAAGATATAACTATTACTATTTGCACCTGTAATGGCTCCTGCGGAACTACCAATGGTAAGGTTAAAGAAACTAAGTAACAATTTACCGTTTGTTAAGCTTAAAACTCCATTAATTGTAGCATTTGAACCTAAAGTAATAGTAGGAGATGTTAAAACAGCAGTTGCAGTTGCAGTTGTAGTTACACCAGCATTGTTACCGCTTACACCAGTAATAGTTATAGTAGGGGCAGAGGTATAACCACTACCATTCATTGTCATTACAACCGAAATACCACCCGAACCATTCAGTTTACAGTATGCCTGAGGAGCTACACCTACATAATCCCACTTAACAGTACCATCTGTTAAGGAATTTCCATAATCTAACGGGCCATTAGCTGTTGCGGATGTTCCAGCTTGTGTACAAGTATATAAATTACCACCGTTAGTAACTTGGGTACCTACGGTATATGCCGTTGAAGCAGCCCAACCACTTCCGATGGAAATGCTAGGAGCATTTGTATATCCTTCACCCGCATTGGTAACAGTAATGCCAGACAATGAATAAGCATTAAACGACACATTATTTAAAACAGAGGTACTCGTTGGAATCTCTTTACCTGTTGTATAGGCTACAGGATCTGGTGCATTATCAATAGCAACAGCCTGTGCATTAGCACGATATTCTAAATTAACCGTTGTTCCAAACACTGGCGCAACAAGGAAACCTCCACCGCTCAAGTTAACGGATGTGGCATTTGCTAAAGTGATGTTGTTAGAAACAGTATTTTTTAAGTTACCATTCAATAATGTCAATGTACCAGCTAATGAAATGTTACTGTTCATTGTTACGCCGTTAGTGTTATTGATGGTTAGGTTATTGAGTGCAGTGATATTGGAAGGTATGCTCAAATTAGCGGCAGTTCCTCCAAACACTAATGAAGAAGAACTATTGGCAGTTAGTGTTGAACCGGATGCAATAGACAATACATCTGTGTATAAACCTAACGTATTGGCTCCTACTCCCAAGCTACTATTATTGCTAAGTGTAATACTACCACCAAAACCAACATTACAACCTAAATTAACTGCACCTCCACCATTAATAACAATATCACAAATTGAAATTGAATTATTAGCAGTGGAAAACGGAGATGAGAAAAATTGTGTTTGGTTAGTTGAACTAGCGATAGCAGCTTTAGACAAAGTAATAGTAAGATTACCATCGTAAGCAGCCACTGTAGTTCCATTCTCAAGTGGTATAGTACTTAATGAAGAATTACCAATTCCCATACCCGCTTGAATATTAAGATTAGGAGTTTGTAATGTCATGGTGGTACTACCTAAAGTAGTACTTGCTGCCAAGCTAAAGCCTGAACCAAAAGGATTCGTAGAAGGTAGCGTTAAAGCAGCGGTATTGCTAAACCGAATTAAATTGCTACCGCCAGCCACAATTTGACCGTTATTAACAGGTAATAAACGAGAAAAAGTGTTTAAGATGGTAACACTAGCCGGAGTTGCAGCAATTCCGGTATTAACTACAACACCAGCAGCACCGAGTGTAAAGTTTTTCACTATTACATCACTAGCAATTGTTAATGGTGACGTACTGTTAACCGAACTGTAGCCAGTAGTAATAAAACTATTTAAGTACTTTTTTGTAGCATCCAAACGCAAGGTGAGCGCGCCACCATTTGCTATACGTGCAGAATACAAATTGAAAGATGAAGTGGTAGAACTGTTGCTACCACCCAATAAAATCCAACTATTTGATACGTTTGGAGAAATAACACTATGACAGTTTAAGGTTTTCTCATTTAAGTCAATATAATTGGTAGTACTAGTAGTAGTGGTAGTACTATTAACTTGGAATATTAACTGTCCATTTAAATCTACTGTATTTCCCAACGTTACAGTTGTTGCACCCGATGATGCACTACTATTACCAACGGTAATATTACCTAATGTCAGGGTACCACTTGCATCACCTAAAGTTAGATTAGTAGCATTGGCAGCAGTTGCATTCTGTGCAACTATTCTACCTACAGCTTGTGAAGTGAAAGTACCAGAAGCTGTGGGTGTTTGAGACAAAGTAAGCGTTGTAGAACCATTATATCCAGTAACTACAGTTCCTGCTGGAATTCCACTTGCAGCAGTAATAGGATAACCAATAACAATTCCAGTACTAGTAGATGGAGTGGATGAAAGTGTAACAGTATTACCACTCGTCCATGTATAAGCACCTAAAGCTGTTATGTTACCATTTCCATTAGGAATATTAAAGACTGTTACGTTTGTACCTGCACTTAATGTAGCAGGGGTAAAGCTGATAGTACGGGTCACAGGATCATACGCAGTTACCCTTGTTTGTTTGTCGAAGCCGGGAGCGTAAATAGGTAAATTTACTGTTAGATAACTTGGTGCCGAAGGCAAAACAATACTAGTTGCACCAGCGGAAAAGCTAATTCCACTCATTTTGAAACCTCCACTTGTGTGAGTACCTGAACCTAAAATATTACCTCTCAAGGTTAAGGTAAAACCTCTATCTGCTAAAGTTCCAGACTGTAAGGTTAAGTTGCCTAGTACAGTGATATTACCACCTAAAATTGCGCCCGCCGAATTATTTACTATTACGTTTTGATAGGTGGTTAAAACAGGTATGGACTGTGATGTACTACCACTAAATGATATTGTAGACCCAGCACTTAGTGTGCCTATTGTAGGCAAAACTGTACTACTATTTTGTGTAGTTAAAGTTGCGTTTGCGGATACATCAACAGTACCAGTATAGGTAAACGCTGAAGGAATAATAAAACTAGTAGCATTTGTACCATCTCCCACTACTACTTTAGAACTTGTGCCACTAACTACCCAATTAGCACCAATAGTTGCAGAAGAAGCATTTTTAATAGTATAAGTAATGCCGTTTGAGGTAAAATCACTAGGAGCTACGCCAGTACCATCAGAAAGACTTCCCCAACTAGCTAGTGATTCTAAATTACCTGTTCCCTTATAATAAAAAGCGGAGAAACCCGTAGTGAGTGAAGAACCAAAATTAACATTGCTGGTAGAGATTCCAGTACCGTTAATGGTTACTGTTTTGTTTGATGCTACAAAAGATACAGCATTAAAACCATCACCTACGTAAATAGTAGAATTTGTACCAGAAACTATCCAAGAACTTCCAGAGAAAGAATTAATGGTAGCTGCATTTTTTAGAATAAAAACTTGATTATCTGCCGTAAAATTAGCAGGTGAAGTTCCAGCAGAACCATCATAATTATCAGTCCAACTATTTACATCGTCCACATTACCAGTACCCTTATAATAGTATACAGCCAAATTTGCCGCTACTGTTGGTGCTGCAGAAATACCTCTAAATACATCTCTTGCAGCGGATCCAGTTACAATTACAGATTCAGTGGCATTCATAGTTGCGTTATATGCTGCTGCATCATCTATTTTTACTATTCTTGGTAAACCATCAACGGTAGGCGTAATATTGGTACTATTACCTGCAAAACTATATTTAACTGCATACAATGTAAAACCCCCTCCTGGCTTTGGCTGTGCCGTTACAGATAAATAGTTGTTAGCACTCGTACCAAAGCTACCTGCGGGAGTCCAAGCAGATCCAGTAGTGGTGCGATAATATTTGTAAATACCACCAATTGAAGGAAGAGAAGTATAATACGTTTGTGCACTTTGTGATGAAGTAGCTGATTGAGATATTGTTAGTACACCACTACCATTATTTGCTGTAATAGTGGTACCATTGGGAATTCCAGGACCTGATATAAAATTACCAACAGCAAAAGTAGCATTTGCAGCACCAAGGGTAACAGTAGAACTACCAGAAGTAACACCGTTAGTAGCTGCAGCGGCAGAAGCAGTTGCTGCTACTGCTTGATACATTACTTCGCCAACACCACTAATTGGCTGTACAAAGCAAAAACCTTTACTTGCTGCTCTGCTATTACCAGAAGTAGCATTAGGAGGATTGTTTGCTGAAGTTTGCGTAGTTGTAGGAGTTCCCGAAAAATAATTATAGACTTGCCCAGCCCTTGAAGTGTACAAATTATTGTCGTAGCCACTAATATTCATTTGTCTAAAAGAGTTTCCAGTAGCGCTAGCCAAAATACTCGTTGGTGTTCCTGTGCCGTTAAGAGCTTGGTATAAAATACCATTGGCAGTGCCACTTAACCCACTATAACTCATCCACAATCCTGTACCATCAGATGTTACAACACTTTTAGGTGGGAAGTTGCTTGTTGGTGAAGTTAATTCAACTGTTAGTACAGCACTGTTTGCAACCGTAGCAGCTTGAGAAAGGGTCGCTACTCTTGTGGTTGTTATATAACCAGTAATAGTGGTATTTGAAGGAATGCCTGTACCAGATATTTTGTATAAACTCGTACTAGTATAATATGTTGAACCGCTATTTGTACCAATTGTAGTATTAGAAAGTGTTAATGCTGCTGTTCCTCCACCATTAACAATAGTAGTATTGGCTGGAATACCAGGTCCATAAACATAGTTCCCATTTATAAAGTTAGCATTTGCGCCACTCAATGTCAACGTAGTGGTTCCCGTAGTTGCATTCGATGCAGCACCCGCTTGGCTCGCACTAAAATTTGGATTACTGCTCAACGTTAAAGAGGTACTATTAGTAGTGGCTGGACTTGAAGTTAGAAATTGATAACTTGATCCTGTAAAAGTGGTAGCCGAATTGATAGTACCATCATACTTAACCAGTGCGCCTATCCTATTGCCAGTTGTACTAGCTTGGCCATAAGCACCAAAAGTAGCATATTGGCCATTTCCTGAACGAGACATAAAACCCAACTCTGTCTCACCTGTACCAACGCTGGTTAAATAAAGTGGATTATTTGGCGACGTAAGCGTACTTAGATCTTTACTCTGAACTAGATTACCAGCAGGAGTATATTCTCGAAAATTAATAAGTCCCGGGGTGCCACTTAGATTATTCTGTTGAAGTACAACAAAATTACCTGGTGTTAGTGCTCGTATATTCTGGGCATTTAATTCAGAAATGACCAAAAAAGCAAATAATAAAGAAAAAAGAATCCTTTTCATATGTAACAATTTAAACTTTAGAAGACTTGATAAGTGTATTTATATTAAATGGTGATTAAAGGCATAGCAATCCCTTTACTAGCTATTATAATACTAGTAAAAAGCCTTTAAAAATTACGAAAACGTGCTTTTAAGGGGAGATCTCAATTTGTAATTCCGATACCTTACGGTTTTGCCCAACATAATTTGCATTGGTGGAAACAAAAGTGGGTTTATATTTTCCAAGATTGGTATATGGTGGTGGACTAAACGATGTCATCATTGCATCGGAATATGTTTTTACAATAGAAGTTGGTTTATCTGTTGGCACTCTGTTCAGGTAGAGATCTTTAGAAATTACCCAGTCTTCATTTGTTTGTGAAGATGCTGCCGCTCCATTAAATAATAGTTGAGATGTAGAAACAGACCAATTTTGAGATTTATTTAAAATATTTACAGCCCTCCAAACAGGATTTAAAGTGGCTACAGTAAATGTGTCATTAGTGATACTATTAGCAGAATCAAGACCTCTAGCGTAGAAAGAAACATTTAAATTGTTTATAGTCCATTTAGGTTGTATTGTTCCAGTATCTGCTTTATACCTAAAGGCAAAATATACTGCACTGTCTTTAAAATCGCTAATGTCAATTTTTCCTGTAGAAGTAAATGAAGTTGAATTACCATCGGAAAGGATTAATCGGTTGGTTATATCAATCCAAGTAGCTGACAAAATATTGCTTGAGTCATATTTGCCATTGAAGTTACGTGAAACCAATATTGTAAGCGTGTTAAGCTGTCCTTTATTTTGTAATAAACTTTGAAATTCTAAAGTCGCATTGCCTTTTGCCAATGTTCTATTATAAAATTCATAACGATTACCTAATAAAGTAGGATACCTAGAAACTTTTTCACCAGAATAATAGCTTATATTATCTGCATATCCGTTGAATTTATAGGTAATCGTATCACCGAACTTGACACTTTTAGAGTCCAATGAAACATCAAACGTCACATCATCTACTTTATATTTATTGCAACTAAGCAATAAAAATGAGACAAAGAAAAATATTATGAAAAGGGCACTTTTAAATTTCATTATAAACATTTTATAAGTTTTTACCAACCAATATTTTGTTTAGCAAGTTTGTTCAATGAGATTTCAGATAAGGGAATTGGTAAAAGATTGTATTTTTCAGCAATTCGGTTATAAACAGCTACCATACCTACCTGATAATTATTTGCTGTAAACTTTGTGGCTTCATCTAAAAGCGTTTGCTGATAAATACCCCACCTTATTAAATCATTTCTTCTTACATATTCAAAACACAATTCTCTAGACCGTTCTTCCTGAATTGCTTTTCTAAAACTTTCTTTATCCGAAATTAAAAAGTAAGTATTGGAAGCACTGGTAGAATACAATTTTGTACAACCAGCCCTTGTTCTGGTAAGGTTTAATAAATTAATAGCTGTAGAGTTAGGACCGTTTAATTCATTCTCTGCTTCTGCATACATTAGTAAGACATCAGCATATCGTAAAATAGGGAAATTCATTCCGCTACTACCAGTTGCTGGTCGAACTAATTCGTACTTTCTTCTCAATTTACCGGGGTTCTTGTCTATTACCTTTTGTACTCGTAAAGCTTGGGTTGTGTTTAGAGAATCTCTTGGAGTTTCCCATGTACCCGAAGTTACCCTGTAGTAAAATGGAGCTATATTCCAATTGTAACGCACATCGGCAGAATCTGTACGATAACGGTCAGATAATGAATAAGTAACTTTATACCAGTCCAATACATATCCTACATCAATGTTTGTGCTAGGACATGCAATTCCAATTCCTCCTTGTCCGCCCCAACCCGAAGCACGGAAATATGGAGGTTGTGGTGCTTGAAATTCAGCTTCCCACATATTTTCAGGTAAGTAATAGGCATCCTTAGCAATATTTATCCATAATTGGGTATAATCATTTAATAAAGCATTTTTATTGGCATCTACTACTTTTTTAGCCCAATCTCTTGCATCTTGGTATCGTGCCACATCAAGTAAAGGATAACCAGCCATGTATAAATTCACTCTTGCTAATATCCCTCTCACCACTTGCTTACTTACGCGCATTGGTTGTTGTTTACTAGCATCAACATCATACACTTTTCCCTCGGCAGTTGTCATATCTTTTAGAATCTGAGCATAGATTTCTTTAGAAGAAGTAAATGCTACATTAACGCCATAAACAGATTGTGTGGAAGTTAATTTTAAAGGTACATCACCAAACTGAGAGGTTAATAAAAAATAGATATATGCTCTTAAAAATAAGGCCTCCCCTCTAAATACTTCTCGCCTTGTACTATCCATTGTCGGCTTATCAATATTCTCTAGAAAACTATTGCAGTTGTTAATATATCTATAACACTGATTCCAATAATTACTTATAGTAACATCCGTAGCATCGTAAGACAAACAATTAATACCTGCATTTGAGTTTCGATAAACCTCATCGGTTGGTACAACAACCCAACTTGCTAAAGTACCACCATATAATCCATTGCCATTATCATTAAATACGGTATATAAACCTAATAATGCAGTTGCTGCCTCACCTTCAGTATTATAATAATTTTCAGGACTTATAAAATCTGTTGGTTTGGTGTCTAAATATTTTTTACAAGCAACTTGGCTTATAACAAAAAAAAATAGCACTATAATTTTTATAGTTCTAAACATAGCTAAGAATTGAAGAATTATAGAATTGTAGAATTTAAAAATTTAGATTAAGACCAAAAGTGTACGTATTAGCACGGGGGTAAACAGAATAATCAAACCCGGGAGTCAAGGCAGTAGGACGACCGTTTACCTCAGGGTCAAAACCTGAATAGTTACTAAAAGTTAATAAGTTTTGTGCAGAGGCATATACTTTTAAACCACTAATAGTATTATGCAATTTTTTTAATACTTTACTTGACAAGGAGTAGCTTAAAGAAATTGTTTTCAAGCGTATATATGAACCATCTTCTACACAACGCGACCAATAATAATTGCCAGGAGCCAACCCAGGATTTGCTTTTGGCATGTCGTTCGTTTGATTAGTAGGACTCCAACGATTGGTGTAAGATTTAAACATATTCAATTGACTTGAAGAATTATTAGGAGAGCCATTCTCAAAAATCAATCTATTAGCATTGTAAATGTTGTTGCCATAAGACCATTGGAAAAAAATGTTTAAATCAATGTTTTTATAAGAGAGATTATTGGAGATACCCCCAGTATGTATTGGATTACCATGACCAATAACTGTTCTATCGGCAGCTGTTATTACGCCATCGCCGTTTAGGTCTTTAAGCTTTATTGAACCAGGTACTGGTAAAGTAGTACGAGTGGTAAAACTAGTTGGTATATCTGAACGCAAAGTATAAACACCAGAAGGTGATTTATCAAAATCACTGTATTGGTAAATACCATCTGAAACATAACCATACATCTCTCCAATTGGTTGCCCTTTTTTAGCAATATAAAGCGGTGAACTATTATAGCTTGCATTCCAATTCACAAATCCATATTGGTACTCTTGGTTTTCAGCAAGCTCCAATACTTTGCTTCGATTAAATGAAATATTAAAGCTGGTGGTCCAAGTAAAATTTTTATTTTTTATGTTATCTGTATTAATAGAAAACTCCAATCCTCTATTAGACACCTTGCCAATATTTTTAAATCCTGTGGTAAAACCTGATGAACCAGGAAGTGGTGCATTTAATAATAAATCAGAAGTTACTTTTTCGTATACATCTACGGTAAAACTAATTTTACCTTTAAAAAGTTCCACATCTATGCCTAAGTTATTGTCTCTTGTTGTTTCCCATCTTAATGATTTATTACCAAGAGAACCAAGGTTTGTGACATATGTAAACGATCCATTAACTGGTGAGTAACCGCTTGATAATGAAGAAAAAGTAACAAAATCAGAAACTCTATTGTTTCCAGTAGAGCCATTACCAAAACGTATTTTAGCATCACTGATAAATCTCAATTTATCCATAAACTTTTCTTTCGAAAAACGCCATCCCACTGAAAAAGAAGGGAAGTAACTCCATTTATTTTCATCTGAAAACTTTGAAGACGCATCTGCTCTGTATGAAGCAGAGATTAAATATTTCGATTTATAATCGTATTGTATCCGTGATAAAACTGAAACTAGGGTATTCTTTGAAGAACCAACAACAGGTGTACCAGCAATACCTTGACTTAAACCAGACATTCCCAAACTTTCATTTGGGATGTTAGTTGCACTTCCACCATTTGTTTTGGTTAAATTACTTTGATTGCTGAAACCAGCTAAAACATTCAAATGATGCGCTTTTTTAAAAGTAGCATTGTAAGTAAGGGTGTTCTCATTTGTTATATTGGTCGTATTCGATATGTTATAGTCCCCATTTACTCCGTTTGTATTAGTTGAACTTATTCGTCCTTTACTAGTTTGAGAATTATAAAAGTTTTCCTTTCTTAATGTTGTTTGATTGACACCCGCCGTTAATCGCAATCTTAAATTCGGAATGATTTGATAATCTACATAGCCATTGGCAAAAAAATTAATTTGGTTGTTTTGATGGTACTCGTTTTTAGTTGAATACAATGGATTGTATATTGTAGATGAATTTAAAGGGTCAATCGAAACATCGTTTGGAAGCTCCAATAAAGAATCAATGTTACCAGAATACGAAACTGGACGATAACCCCAAACACTTGCCATTAAATAAGAAGTACCCCCGGATAAACCAGAAACACCACTACCAATGGGTTGTACCCCGTATTGATTTGTATAAGTAGCTGTAGAATTTAACCCAATTTTTAATTTATTAGAAATTGTTTGATCAATATTGGTTTTGAATTGATACCGCTTGTACCCCGAATTAACTACAACACCCTCTTGATTCGCATAATTTGCAGAAAAATTATACTTGGTTTTATCTGTTCCACCTCTTGCTGATAAATTATAATTTACAAAAGGAGCAGGTTGACCAAAAACTGCATCTTGAAAATCAACTCCCTTTATTTTTTTGTATAAATTCAATACTGAATCAATAAGTATAGGATCATTATCTACGTTTCTAAGATAAGTTGCTAATGTATTAGTTGGATTGAGCTCGTTCAGATAATTTACAAAATCGTAAGGACTCATTAATTCAATACGCTTTAATACCTTCTGGGTTGACTTATAAGCCTGAAATTCTATTTTAGGAGGCCCCGTCTTTCCTTTCTTTGTTGTTATAATAATAACGCCATTTGCTCCCCTCGCTCCATAGATAGCTGTTGCTGAAGCATCTTTTAATATTTCTATTGACTCAATTTCAGCAGGATTGATAACATTATTATCAGGATTTTCTAATGGAAATCCGTCAATAACATACAGTGGAGAATTGTCCTGAGTTAATGAATTGTTTCCTCGAATAACAATATTAACCGGTGCACCTGGCTGCCCATCTTGAGATATTACTTGTACTCCATTTGCTCTACCGGCTAATGCTTGATCAAATGACATAACGGGTGCTTTTTGCAAATCTTGCATATTTACCTTCGAAGCAGCAATTGTTAAGTCTTTTTTTCTTACTGCTCTGTCGTAGCCAATTACAACCACATCGTCCAAAACTTTATTATCGGGATTCAAAGCGATAGAAAAGTTTATCTTATTATTGATGGCTACTTCCTGATCATTAAAGCCTATAAATCTCACCACTAAAATTGCTTTCGTATCTTTCACTTTTAGCTTGAATTCTCCGTTGCTATTCGTAAAAACCTTGTTTCCTGTCCCCTTTTCTGTAACAACAGCGCCTTCGAGGGGTAGGCCTTTTTCATCTTTTATGATACCAGTTACAATTAAGTCGGAGGCTAAAACATTAGATTCAATACTTGTTGTATGATTTTCTACTGTTTTTAATAGCGGCTTTACTTTAATTACAATGTACTTATCCGACATTGTATATTCTAGCCTTTGATCTTTGAATATTAAATTTAGCGCTGTAAGAACATCTGTATTTTCCAATTTCATAGAAATCGGCTTCATCATTGCTACATGTTCTTTTGTATAAACAAAGCTATAATTACTCTGCCTTTCAATTTCATTAATAACGGTAAGTAAAGAAGCATTTTTAACCGATAGGTTGATTACTTGGGCAAACAATGTTTTTCCACTAACAGGCAGGCAGGCGAAAGTTATTAATACAAAGGCAAGTCGCATGATAAAATTAGCTATCGTTTGGGTTCTAATTTTTTGATACCTTTTTACTTTTTTTGAGCAAAAGGCACCAATACAATCGTTAAATTTCATAATTTAGCAAGCTATCTAGTGAATACAATTAAATAAGTCTTTCTGAAAGGAGACTACACAATTTGTTTTTTTCTGGATTATTCGCCGCCTCATCTGGTACATGAGGCGGTTTTTTTATTATTTGGATACGGTTACTATATCTCCATCAATTTTAAAATGAACCACATTGGTGAGTTCTAATACTTGTAATAAACTGGATAAGCTTTCATTCCGAGAAAGTTTAGCCACGAATGAGGACTGTATGGAATCTTCATAAACTACTTTTACATTGTAAACCATTTCTACTTGGTTCATAATCGAATGGATATCATCCCCATCAAAATAAAATTGTTCATCTTTCCAAGCAATCATTTTCTTGGTATCAACATCATTATTTACATCTACCTTATTGGAATTAATTGAAAGAACTTGACCAGGTTTCAATAAATGTTGCTGTTTTCCTTTTGAAACTCTAACTGAACCTTCTAGCAAGGTTACCTTCACGTCGTTTGATTCATCTGAATAAGCGGTTACATTAAAATGTGTACCTAATACTTTTACTTGAACATCATTGTGGGTTACATAAAAAGGTTTCAACTTATTTTTTGCCACTTCAAAATATCCCTCCCCATTGATGGAAACGCGCCTTTCCTTTCCAGTAAACGCAATTGGGAAAGTAATTGAAGTTCCAGCATTCAAAAAGATAGCACTACCATCAGACAATATCACTTTTTGTATTTTACTTCCTTTTGGAACCATGATGGTATTATGTACCAAATTATCGGTAGCACTGCCTTGGTAGGTGATTTCTCCCTCTTTATTTTTAATGATGCTTATTTTGTTTTGTGTAGCAACAAGTCCTGCCTTTACATTGTCTAAATAAATTTTTGCCCCACCCTCTAAAACAAGTATAGAGGTGTTGTTTTGTGGGGCTTTTATGTCGTTATGATAATTTGATTTGTGGGATTTAGTTATTTTGGTAGTAGGTGCTGAGAAATGATTGGATTTAAAAATATAAAGGGTACTGGAAAACGCAATTACCACAGCAACTGCCGCATACTTGTACCAACTTTTCCATTTTAAGTTACCCTGCTTGTTCGCGAATAGTGGTGTAGCCACTGCTGGTTCCATGTTTTCGCTGATTCCAATTTCGTTTTGGATGCTCAACCATAATTGTTGGATTTCAGCGTTATCAAGCGTAGATGACTTTTCCGTATGGCTTATTTCATCCCAATTAGCCTTCATCCAAGCCCTAACTACAAAATCATTCTCTGGTGCTAGTAGCCATAGGACAATTTGTTTCCTTTCAGCAGGGAGACATTCGTTTTGAAAAAATCTTTTAAGGCTTAAATTATCCATAGCAAGCATCGTTACACACCATATACGGACAAAAAGAAACTAACCCTAGTCTAGAAGTAAAAAAAATAAAAAAAAACTACGCCGATTTTCGTTTTGATAAAATAGTCCTTTAAGCCGGCTAAAACTTCCGTCATGTGGTACTCAACCGTTTTCACGCTTATACCCAGTTTAAGCGCAATTTCTTTGTTAGATAGTCCTTCATGTCTGCTTAAAATGAATATCTCCCGCTTTTTGGGTGTGAGTGTATTGAGTGCCTTGCTATATATAGAATCAAGGTGGTGCTTTTCCAACAAATTTTCCGCAGATTCTGAGGAAATAAACAACTCATCTAATAACAACACATCTGCATTATTGTCGATAGCCATGGTTTCTTTTTTGCGAACGAAGTCTATCACATTTCTATATGCTATTGTAAAAACAAATGCCTTAAATGATTTTGAAACATCTATTGTTTCCTTTTTTTCCCAGATTTTAATAAAAGTAAGTTGCACAATATCCTTTGCTTGTTCCTTATCCTGTATATAGGTGGTTACAAATCGATGTACTTTGTGCACATAAAATTCATAGACCTCTTTAAAAGCAAGTTGGTCTGCCTTTCTTAATCTTGTAAGAAGTTCAATTTCATACTGCATTTCAAAAATTATAATTCTGTTTTATTTCAAACCTACACTAACCATTCTATGATAGAACATTAATGGGCAAACTATCAAAATGCCATTTTCTAAAACAATCGTTTACACATTTCAACATTTTCCAACCTCCGCCTTATCTAATTCCCCCCAAAAAAAAGGGGTTAAATTTTAATTTACAAGTATTTAAGCAAATAACAACCTCAAAATTCTTCAGCTATTTAATGCTGCATAAATTTCCAGTAATTTGAAATACTTGATAGGAAGGTAAGCTTAAGCAAAGCCTAATTCATGACAAAACAACATTGGCAAAATGGTTACATTTTCTCATTTGGGGCAGCAATGTTACAAATGTATTGGTGTTCTTATTGATTCGCTCCATTAATTTATTCGGTCGTCTGCATCTAAACTTTATCCTCAATTAAATTATCGGTTTAAAAAACCTTTACAATATAATAATGTGGGCCATTGATTTAAAATGGCTGGTGGCCTTTACTTTTGCCGCACTAAAAAACGTTAGATGAAAAAAACTTTTGTGTTGTTTGTTGCCTTGTGTGCTCTTACTGCCTCATTTGCCCAAACTACACCCCCCAAAAAACTACCCTCCATCGGCATTGGATTTTTTTTGAAAGATTATATTACGCCTGAGCAAGTAAGCAATACATCAGTTAGCAAAGTTTTATCCAATAAAACTTACGGCGAAGCTGGAAACATGGCACCTGGTATCCAGTTTTCTTATTTTCAAGGCATCACTTCTCATATTGATATCATGGGGCAATTAGGTGGCTGCTTCACTAAGTATTCTTATAAAGGCAAAAAATATAGCGCTAATGATGGTTTCTTGGTTGAAGGCGGCATTCATGCAAATTTGAAATTACTTACTGATAAAGCTCTGATCAACCCTTACTTAACCGCTGGACTGTTGGGAGCAGCTTACAACGCAGAACACTTCATGGCTTATGCACCAGTGGGCGGTGGATTTGCCGTTAATCTTGGTGATGGAACTTTTATTTATTTACAAAGTACATTACAATACAAGATATCTAACGACACCAAAGAAAATTTAAACTACGCCATTGGTTTAGTTAGCCCCATTTACCGCAAAAAAGAAATTAAGAAACCTACCCCTCCCCCACCGCCTGTTGTAGTGGCCGAAATTGATACAGATTTAGACGGTATTACCGACAGGAAAGACAAATGCCCAAATGAAGCAGGTCTGGCTAAATACGATGGATGCCCTATTCCTGATACGGACAAAGACGGCATAAACGATGAAAATGATAAATGTCCCAATCTTGCTGGTGTAGAAAAATACAATGGCTGTCCAATTCCAGATACCGACAAAGACGGCATTAACGATGAAGAAGACAAATGCCCTAACGAAATGGGCTTGGCTCGATTGGGTGGCTGCCCAATTGTGGATACAGATAAAGATGGTGTGTACGATGAGGACGACAAATGCCCTACGGTGGCTGGTGTAAAAGAAAATGCAGGATGTCCAGAAATTCAAACCAAGATGAATGAATTGGCCAAACGCATCTATTTCAAATCTGGAGCTACTACAATTGAAGGGGTGGCCTTGAAACCGCTTGATGAAGTGGCTGCCATCTTAGCCAAGTACCCAGCAACTAAGCTAATCATTGAGGGCCATACTGATAATGTAGGTAATGCGGCAAACAATAAAAAACTATCACAGAAAAGAGCGGATGCCATCAAAGCGTATTTCATTAAGAAGGGTATTATCGCTGACCGTTTAGAAGCAGCAGGATATGGTTCGGAAAAGCCTATAGCCGACAACAAAAAAGAAGCTGGTAGAACCCAAAACAGAAGAGTGGAACTAAAAGCGACTTATTAATCTTTCTCACAAATAAATACCTTCAAAAAAGGCTGCCCCAACTCGGAGCAGCCTTTTTTGTTGAGGGCTTTTGATTTGATAATGACAGTCTATATTAAACCATTAAAAGAAACGGGTGCTAAATCCATTTCGCTTTGCAAAGATGAAACTGTTAATTTAAATTTGTTAGCTTACCATTAACCAACCAAAAATGAACCCCATTTGGCAGTTGGAAACAAGAAAAAATATCACTAAACCCATACCGGTAAAGCATTCCAGTCAACCATTCCAGTTCCATCGCCTTTGGAGAGGAGTTGGGAGGCGGTTTAAATAATGGCTACAAAAACATGTACTTTCCCCAAAACCCATCACCCAAGCGATAGGAAGAAATAACCATTAATCTACAATTATCAATGCTTATTTTCTGAAACATCATACTGCTGTTATGCCAATCGCTTTTGTTCATTAACAACAAAAGAACACAATAACCCCAACACAACTACACTGACCGCGCCCACCACATTCAACCACAAAAACCCTAGTCCAATTACGTCATATTTATCTAGGGTAAACAAGGTTATCACCAACAATTCACTTGCAATGGCTGCTATAAACACGGCTGTACCTCCTACCCTCTTTACATAAAAAGCAACTAAGAACACTCCCAAAATAACCCCATAAAACAAAGACCCCATAATATTTACAGCCTCTATCAAACTGCCCAATCCAGAAGATAATTCGGCGGTTATGATGCAAAATACCCCCCATCCCAAGGTGTAATACCTAGAGATTCTATAATCTTTCATGCAACGGGCTTCCATCAATCCTTCTTCTGTGGTATAGGTAAACAAACGCTTGTGTACATCAATCATAGTACACGAAGCCAATGAGTTAAGCGCTGCCGCAATGGATCCCCAAGCACTCATAAAAATGATGGCAATTAGTAACCCTACCAAACCTTTAGGCAGATAGTCCACTACAAACCGAAGAAAAATATAGTTGGTGTCGTTGGTGTCAGCATGCGGTAATGCCTTTTTTATAGCAGCCCTATATTGAATTTGCACATTTTTTATTTGGGCTGCCCTTTCCAGCATAGCCGCTTTTGCTATTGTATCGGTTGGCTGCGACAAATAAGCCCTACTCAGGCTCGATTGACCTTCCAACAGTGTGTTATATTGCTGCTCCAGCCCTTCACAAATGGCTTTGTCTGCTTTATTGTGTATGCTGGCAGCCAAAGTAGTATTGAAAAAAATGGGGGCTTTGGTAAACTGGTAGTAGTTAAACAATAAAACACCCACCAATAAAATCAAAAATTGCATGGGTATTTTCACCAACCCATTCATCAGCAATCCAATCCTGCTTTGCGTAACATTCTTTGCGGTTAGATACCGGCCCACCTGCGATTGATCTGTGCCAAAATAAGACAATGCCAGAAAAAAACCGCCCACTATTCCACTTACAATATTGTATCTATCCTTCCAATCAAACCCTTTTTCGGTAAATCCTGTGGTAATGATATTGAGTTTTCCATTGACCCCTCCTAGCTTCAAAGCATCCGTAAATCCGATGCCTTCGGGCAAGAGATGTACTAGGTAATACCCTACGGCTAGCATTCCTCCCAAAATGATGACCATTTGTATTTGCTGGGTATAGGCCACTGCTTTTGCACCTCCATTGATGGTGTAAACCACCAACAAACTGCCCATTACTAAATTGGTATAAAATATATCCCATCCCAATAAGGAGGATAAAATAATAGAGGGGGCATAGATGCTTACCCCAGTGGACAAACCGCGTGATAACAAAAACAATACGGAGGCAAACGTGCGTGTTTTGGCATCGAAACGTTGCTCCAAAAACTCATAAGCTGTAAATACCTTCAGACGATGATAGAGCGGCACAAAACTGATGCAGAGTACCACCATTGCCAGCGGCAAACCAAAATAGTATTGTACAAAACGCATCCCATCTGTATATGCTTGGCCTGGGGCAGATAAAAATGTTATGGCACTTGCTTGTGTGCCCATAATGCTCAACAGCACCAGGTACCAAGGCAGGCTTCTATTACTTAAAAAATAGCCCTCCATGCTTTTAGTAGCTGCCGTTTTGTACATGCCAAAAGCCACGATGCCCCCAAGGGTACATACCAGCACTACCCAATCTAATATGCTCATGCAAAAAATTTAGTAATCCAAAAAAATAAGCCAATCAACACCAACAAAACCCCAATGACTAATACATACCATCCCCGCCAACTAGCAAATACTGGCACCTCTTTATCTAAATCCTCCATCATTAGCCTATCATTTAGCCCGAAAATAGGTAAGCATTAAATAGGAATGGAGAATGGAGAATGGAAAATGGAGAACGGGGAATTACGAATGGACAATAAATGCCATTAAGTTAAGCGAATGTGTTACTTAGTTTGAAATCTTCATCATCAATTTTCTTAACGATATGTGCTAATAAATTATCCCTTTAACCCTTTGAACTTTTTTGAGAGATTAGTTTAAGTGAATCTAACCAAAATCGCTTAACTCAACGTCTTTGAAAAAACATTCAATTCAATTATGAATCTATTAGCCATTTTTATTTTGAAATACCCTCAATACGGTTGAACAATAGCCATTTTCATTTAAAAATGACCTCAATACGGGCGAACAATGGCCATTTTCATTTTAAAATGACCTCAATACAGGTGAACAATGGCCATTTTCATTTTAAAATGACCTCAATACGGATGAACAATGGCCATTTTCATTTTAAAATGACCTCAGTACGGGTGAACAATGGCCATTTTCATTTTAAAATGACCTCAATACGGGTGAACAATGGCCATTTTCATTTTAAAATGCCCTCAGTACGGGTGAACAATGGCCATTTTCATTTTAAAATGACCTCAGTACGGGTGAACAATGGCCATTTTCATTTTAAAATGACCACTAGTTACTTATTTAGTGTCAGATTTTGTTAAAAAATCCCACTTTGACATCAAAAAATGGATGAATTCGGTATGAAATTCCCACCAAGCCTTGTTCGTAGCGCTGTTTCTATGCATTAATGCCAATAAATCGACCATTACGAATGGAGAATTGAGAATGGTGGATGGAGAATTACGATCTGGTATTTGATAATTAGTTTTTGATAATTGGTAATTGAAAGCGTAATGGATAATTAATTTCAATTACTAACCAACAAGGTTAACTTCACCGCATGTTTTTTGAAAATGCCAATATCCTTCTTGCAGATTACGACAAGAACAACCACTTTTCTTACATCCTCCAATTGGTGCTTTAAACAGGTAATTTCGGTGATATCCCGTAAAAAAGACTGCCGAACCCCACCTTATATCATTACCCAATAACATAAACCAATGCTAACTTAACATGAATACTTCAACCCTTGCACCAGTAAAAACCGATAACTTGAAGGAGCGTAAACTACAGATTCTTCTTGCGGATGATGACAATGCTGATTGTCTGCTGTTCAAAGAAGCTTTAGAGGAATTGCCCGTATATGCCGAGCTTTCCATTGTTCATAATGGCGAGCAATTGCTGGAAAAGATTACTAAGAATGCAGCTTATTTTCCCGATGTACTATTCTTGGATTTGAATATGCCGCGCAAAAATGGGTTCGCCACTTTGGGCGAAATAAAGCGGGATACCGACCTTCAAAATCTGCCTGTGGTTATTTTTTCTACCGCCTCCGACGCAGAAACGGTTAAAAATGTGTTCAGAAATGCCGCGCATTATTATATCTGCAAGCCACCCAATTTTTTGCAACTTAAAAAAGTAATTTACGAGGCACTTTCCCTCATTACCCAGAAAAACAATCCCCTCCCCTTAAAAGAAGATTTTATGATTTCAGGCGATGCCACTGTAATTCCTGAAAGCTTATGAGCATCCAAAATCCATCCAACAAGGAAACATTCGATGTAGGTACGCTTCCGCAATGGCTTCTGCAAATGCCTATGGCTATTGCAGTTTTTAGTGAAAGCCCCTTTCGGTTGGAATGGGCAAATGATTTGGCAGTGGGGGTATTGATCAATAATAAGGAATCTATTGGTCGGCTTTTACAGGAAGCCACCCCAGCAGGGATGGAAAACACGAAGGAAATTTTCGATAATATTATGTTGTCAGGTATTCCTTTTCAGTCAAATGAAAAGGAAATAACCCAATTGGTCAAAGGCATCTCCAAAACCGGCTGGTACAACATAACCTACCAACCCATTCGTGTTGATAACAACAGCATTACGGGCATTCTGGCCACTGCTTACGATATAACTGAATTGGTGATTGCCCGAAAAAAAACCGAAGAACGCGAATTTAGCTACTACAACATGGTTCATTCCTCTTCCCTAATGATTGCTAATTTCAAAGGGGTGGACATGATTATTGAAATTGCCAATGATGCCATTTTGGAGAGTTGGGGTAAGGGGAAAGACATCATCGGCCTTTCCATTTTTGATGCTATGCCCGAAACGGTAAAACAGGGATATGATCACTTATTTATGCGGGTTTTTCAAACTGGCGAACCCTATTTTGCTTATGAATCCCCCATTACCTTAGTAAGAGATGGTAAGCCACAACTGATGCACTACACTTTTGTGTACACGGCTCAACGAAATAGCGAAGGTGACATAATTGGCGTTTCGGTTTTTGCAAATGAAGTATCCGCACAAGTTGTAGCCAAGAATATATTAATTGAAAGTGAGGAACGCTTCCGCTCACTGGCAGACAACATGCCCCTGCACCTCTTTATCATCGAACCCAATGAAGCCGCAACCATTAACTTTTGGAACAAAAACTGGCTTAACTATACGGGGCAAAGCTTTGCTGAAGCCATTGGCAACACCTGGCCTGGGGTCATACATCCTGATGATGAGCAGCCAATCATGGATATATATGTAACTGCATTTAAAAACAGACAGCCCTATTTTCTACCAGCCGTCCGTGTAAAGCGGTATGATGGGGAATATCGGTGGCATGCTGTTCAGGCCAATCCCCGCTACTTACCCAATGGCACTTACATGGGCTATATTGGGGTAGGTTTTGACATTCACGAACAGAAGCTAGCGCAGGATTTGCTGAAACTAAGTGAGGAACATTTTCGCCTGATGGCCGATTTAATGCCTTCGAAAATCAGCAATGCTGATGCCAATGGCAATGTGAATTATTTCAACAAACATTGGTTAACCTTTAGTGGATATACGTTTGAAGAATTAAAAGACTATGGCTATCAAAAGATGATGCACCCCGACGAGGTAGCTGAATTTCAACGACATTTTCAAAAGGCAGCCGTGAGCGGTACCGACCTAGTAATGGAAATGCGCTTTAGAAATAAAGCGGGGGAATACATTTGGCATTTAAACATTGCTTCGCCAATAAGAGATACTAACGGAAAGCTGAAAATGTGGGTGGGGGTTACCACCGAAATGCAGCACCAAAAACACCAACGGGAGGAATTGGAGCAAGCAGTAGCAGAAAGAACATTGGCACTATCCGCAGCCAATGAAGAGCTAAAAAAGATGAACAAAGAACTGGAAGCCTTTACTTATGTGTCCAGCCACGATTTGCAAGAACCACTCAGGAAAATACAAACTTTTGCAGGCCGAATACTAGATAAAGAACACCAAAACCTAACGGAGAGTGGCAAAAATTATTTCCACCTCATGCGGAATGCTGCCGAAAGAATGCAAACCCTCATACATGACCTACTTGCTTTTTCACATTTGAGTATGGCAGATAGAAAATTTGAAACCCTCGATTTAAATATTGTCATTGAGGAAGTAAAAAAAGAATTTAAAGAATCCATTGCCGAAAAGCAGGCCACTATTGAAGTAGAAGGCTTATGTGAAGTAAAAATTATCCCCTTCCAGTTTCGGCAACTGATGCACAACCTCATAGGCAATGCACTCAAATTTGCAAAGCCAAACGTACCGCCCCACATCATTATCATGAGCCGAAAGGTAAAATACCGAAAAAAAAATGTGGCCCGCCTCCCCCTCAGAAAAGAATATTGCCACATCAGCATTGCAGACAACGGCATTGGCTTTGAAAAAGAATTTGAAGAAAAGATTTTTGAAGTATTTCAAAAACTACACGCTAAAGACGAATATGCCGGCACTGGCATTGGCCTAGCCATCGTAAAAAAAATCATAGAAAACCACCACGGAATCATCACAGCCACCAGTGAATTGCATATAGGCACCACCTTCGATGTTTATTTACCTACTTAGTGGTTTTATTGTGGGGGATCTATTTCTCCCGAAGCTATTTACCAAAGCGGTTGGATACAACCGCTGGGAGACTTATTTCGAAGGTTATGGCGGCTAAACTGATAAAAGGGATTTTCGAATTCCAAATCCGCATCATTAAATCAAACCATCCCTCCACATAATTCCCCCCTTTATCCTAAAAACTTCCACATAATTAAAGCACATTAAAACCCTTGGTAAAATTGATTTATGAAATCAAAAGAAACAACACATTTTACAATTCAGAACTTGGAAAGGAAAACCTAATCAAATGGAACAAGCAAAAAAGCTCGCGCCTGAAAGGAAATGAATCCTTTCTGAAGTCAATTCATAATGGCTATTTTAGAAGTTATTACTTTTAACGCATGAAGATTACACGTGTACATCTAAAGGACTTTCATCAATTTAAAGATGTGGATATTGATTTAACCTATCCCAAAGGCCACCCAAAAGCTGGGCAGCCATTGGATAAGGTGTGCATTATTGGCCAAAGCGGTACGGGTAAAACTACTTTATTGAAGATTATTGGGGGACACACATTTAACGTTAAATCGCTTTTTAAAGAATATAATATTGAAGATTTTAAAAGGGTAAAGGTTTACAAAAAATTCAAAGGTGTAGAAGTTGAAATTAAGGTTAAGTATAATGCAGAGACAAAAAAAAACATTTATAATTGGTATAAGGCTACGTTATATAATAAAAATATTCCTTTTGATGAAGCAATAAATCAGCAGAAAATTTTTAAAAAAAATACAAAAACACACTTTATATATTTCCCTGCTGACCTTCATTATGAATTTGAAACTTCTGATACTAACTTGTCTGACAAAAGGGTTATAGATTTCAAAAAAGATAAAGTAGGAGATATCTGGAATCTAGTATTTGAAAAAATTCAAAAATTTCAAGAAGAAGAAATAAAGCTAAAACAGGCGATTGCTACTGTAGCTGTTGAAAGTAATGCTGATATAGATGCCATAAACAATGCTGTAAAGGAATTAGAAAACTGGCAAAAAAAAGCGGTAAACCCAATCAATAAATTGGCTGACGAATGCCTGGATCCTATTCTTAAACACCTTAAATTAAGGGTGAAAAGAGATTTTAAATTTGAATCTAGAGGTGATATTGGTATTGTAAAACTGGAAGATTTAAAGGGCAATGAAGTGCCTTATCATTTGTTAAGTACAGGCACGAAACAAATATTATTAACTGCCTTGCCCTTGTATTTATTAAAGCCTGATGAAACGTTGATTTTGTGCGATGAGCCAGAAAGGTCGTTGTATCCGAATATGCAAAAGTTTATTGTAGATTATTATACCTCGCTAACTAAAAACTCGCAATTTATTTTCGCTACCCATTCTCCTATCATTGCTTCTACTTTCGAGCCATGGGAGGTAGTTGAATTGAAATTTGATGAAAATGGTTTTGTTTACCAAGAACAATATTATCCAAAAGATAAAGAGCGGCATGTGGATAATTACACCATTTACCCATCTTACCTTACTTATGATTTGATGTTGAGCAAAGTGTTTGATGTTGAAGAAACGTATAACACAGAAAGGGCTGATAAAATAACCGAAGTATTGATGCTAAGAGGGGAACTTAAAAAATTAAAAGAACAAGGAGATACTACATCAAAGCACGCAGCAGAAATTTATACTGCATATAAGGAACTTGCTGGGAAACTTTTTTGGGATTTTGATACACAACTAACCAAATAATGAGAAAGATAGACAAGGATTTATCGTTAGCAACTGTCTATAAAAAATGGTTGGAGGATAAAAATGCAAAAGGTAATAAACACCCTGAATACACTTCTTCTAATTTTCGTTTTTATAATGACATTGTAGCCAACTTATTGTGGGTGCAAGGTGGTTTGTGTGCTTATACAGAAATGTATTTGATGAAAGTAGATGTTGTAAACCCAACAGAATGGAAAAAAGGGAGATTTAAAGATTTTGATTTTATGGGGCAATTAGATCATTACGATAGTTCATTGAAAGCCGACAAAGGCTGGGAATGGACTAATTTCTTTTTGGTACATAGCGATGTGAACGTGAAAGTAAAGCGAAGCAAAAAAGTAAATGCCATTTTGAAACCTGATGTAAGCACTTACAATCCTTTTTATTACTTGGAATATGATTATGGCACACACTTTTTTAGTCCAAATAAAGAGCTCGATTTTGGATTGAAGCGGAAAATATTAGAAGACATCAACGCACTTGGGCTAAACTATCAACCAATTATTGACTATAGAAAAGAATACCTTAAGCCCATAATAGATGATATGCAATTGGGTAAATTGTCTTTTGAGGAAGCTAAGGAAAAGCTATTCAAATTTTATACTGCCTTTGAAATGAGTGTTCAGACATTGGCTTTGAATGCCTGAAAATAAGACGCATTCATTACTTACAAGCACATCAAGTTCTGAGGGCAAGTACCCTAAACAGGTAATAGGGATCTTCCAATTCCTAATTCGCCAATAATAAAAACTTCCACATAATTTAAGCCCATTAAAAACCTTGGTAAAATTGGTAAAGGCTTAGTCACAATTCGTGCATTTGTGGCATTAAAACAGAATGGCTTATTTTCTAAATGAAAATTTTTAGGTTGTTTTTCTAAAATATCTAGTGCTTGTGTCCTGGTTATCTAAATATTCCTTTGTCAAATTTTAGAAAAATCTTTCGCCCTGTTGACCTATAAATGCCAACACTATCAGCATAAGCAAATTCACAATGGGTTATTTCTTTTGTTTTAGGATTAAATGCAAGGTTAGAATTATCGCCTCTTTGACATTCAACCACTAGGTCACGCTTGTTGGCAAAACATGACTTACACTTTACAAGCTTGTCATTTGCAATTGAAAAAATCTGTACGATTTTATGCCAATGCCCACTTCCATGAGTTCCAGATCCAAAAGTTAAATAAAATTTTGTGCCATTATAGTTAATCTCATTTACTTCATAAATACCACTGTCGGTAAAACTTTCACTATCATCTTCTCTTATGTTTAGTTGCTGAACTATTATTTTGCCATTGGTTGCTTTAAACTGTGCTAAACATACAATGTTATGCCATGATCCGCTACCAATGTCAACCCAACTATAAAACTTAATTTGTTTATCAGCAGATATCGTAATGTCCAAATACTTCGATAAACTATCAAATGAATTGTAGAAAGTAATAGGATTTGTTAGAAATTTTGTAAGCTTCTTTTCAAATCCATGGGGCATACTATCATAGCGTAAGTCAAGCTGGTAAGCGGTCTTCATTTTCTTATAAACACTAGTAAGCAAATTATCAATACTCCGCAAATCTGAATGCTGACAATAGCAGGACTGTCCAATGAAAATTCCGATGATAATTAAGTATGCGCTAATGAATCTCATGTTAACTCTATTGTTCCTGAAAAAAGTATTGTTCTAATGGAAAAAGCATCAGGTCTAAATTAAACGAAACCAAGGTATAAATAATATTAGGAAATGGTGCTTCAACTTTCCAAATAACTTTTCAGAAACATCCAGACAACATGTTTCGAAGCGAGTGACGGCTAAATTATTAACGGGATTTTCGAATCCATGCATACTTCACTACCTCGATTCTGCAATAACAATCTTGGTGAGATGGCATTGTAACAGCACAGAAAAATTACTAGCTGATAACCCAAGCAAATTGCGAAAAGTAGAAAACACCGCGATAAATAAAGAATGAAAAATTAAGAGAAAGAAATGGTGTCAATTTATTCAAAATAGAAAAAGTTGACACAGTTTTGTGTCAACTTTTCTGTGTCAGTATTTTTTGACACAAGAAAGTTGACACAGTTTTGTGTCAGTTTTTCTGTGTCAATTTTTTTTGACACAAGAAAGTTGACACAGTTTTGTGTCAGTTTTTCTGTGTCATTTTTTTTTGACACAGGAAAGTTGACACAGTTTTGTGTCAGAAAATGTTGTTTTCTAAAAGTTGACACGCTTATTGGAGTGAATACTTTTTTGCAATTCGCTTTTTCTGAAGTGTAGAAAGCAAAAAAGTGATAAGAAATACCAAGTGCTATTTGCTTACTATTGTTTCAGGCTTTTGTGAAATATTTATTCCCCCCGCTTGCGCGAGCGTGCCGTTTGTGCGATTAGCTTAGGTATTCGCTATTATTTCCATTAGACTAAGACACCCTTTCATATATCTCTTGGATATTTTAAAGCAATTAGTAGAGCAAACAAATGGAAAAATGATAGCGCTAATCACTTTTAAAATATTTTTGACCCTAAATAATAATTAAGCATGCCGGTCTTATCAATTTTTTACGGAATTGTTGTAATCATGTATTACTATGATACCAAACAACATCATTTGCCACACATTCATGTGGAATATGCCGAAGAAAAAGCAGTAATCTCTATACCCGATGGCATTTTGTTAGAAGGAAGTTTACCAGCTAATAAGCTCAAGTTAGTATTGGCATGGATTGAAATTCATCAAGAAGATTTGATGCAAAACTGGAAGTTGGCAGTAAACGGCGAAAAAGTATTCAGATTGGATCCATTAAAATAACTGCAATGATAAACCCACGTGTAGAAAAAGTAAAAACAATTAACGATTTTCAGTTAATCCTTACGTTCACAAACGGAGAAGAAAAAGTGTTTGATATGAAGCCTTACTTAAATAAAGGCGTTTTCAAAGCATTGAACGATAGAAATGTATTCGATCAAGCACACGTGGCATGGGGTACAGTTGTTTGGAATGAAGACTTAGACATGAGTCCAGATACTTTGTATTTAGATAGCAAAGTATCTGAAATAAAAGGTCTTGTTGGTGAAAAATAGATAGGATTTTCTAGTTATAATATTCCAAATGGAATATCCCCCCGCTGACACTAGCGTTCCGCTTGTGCCATTCGCTTAGGTCTTCGCTGTTAATTTCACCAGAATATTGATATCAACAAGCTCCAGCGTATTGGTATATTAAGTTGTCTTGTGCATATTTAATTCAATCTCCAAATAAAATAGCCGCAGTATTCATTAGTTCGGGGCATCAAAAACACCTCTCCCCAAACAAAAAAAAGCCATTTTAGATGTGAATCGCCTTTTTTAAACTGTAGGCTAATTTGTAAACCTGCTTAGCTTTGTCCATTAAAATTAATAGTCAATTTTAGTAGAAAGTAAATGAAAAAGCTAACCAATAAATATCTAGGAATATACAAGTCGAAGCTTGATTTGGATATCGACGATGCACTTTCCAAACTAAAAAAACGGGAGTGGACAGCAGAAAGTTTTCGTTTTTACACAGCGGTATCTGTAATGTCATCCTCACGAATAGAGGGTGAGCCAATGGAAATAGACAGTTACTTAAAACATAAGTTGCAGAATATAGAATACCTACCAAATCTCACGGAGAAGCCCAACGATTTATTTGATGCGTATGAATTTGCCAGGGATAATAAATTAACACAATCAAACTTTTACATCGCACATAAAATATCGACCAACCATTTACTACCTGAGGTACATAGCGGAGTAGTAAGAACTGGGAATATGCTTATTTTAAACCAGCAGACCCAGCGTGTGCAATATGAAGCTGCATCCGCATTAATGGTAAAGGATGAATTTGATGATTTCCGGAGCGAACTCGATGAATTAATCCATCAAGAATTGAGCGTAATAGAGGCGTTTTATTATGCATCACTCATTCACCTAGTATTTGTAAAAATCCATCCCTTTAACGACGGTAATGGCAGAACCGCTAGATTGTTGGAGAAATGGTTTTTGGTTACAAAACTTGGAAATAAAGCTTGGTACATTGGGAGTGAACACTTTTGTTATAAGCATCTTGAAAAATATTACCTCAACCTCGCAAGAGTGGGTCTTTTCTATGAAGAACTGAATTATGAAAAATCGATTCCTTTTCTTTTAATGCTGCCCAACGCTTTAAAGCAAGAAGGATAAATGAATAATTTAATCCTGCTTGCCCAAAGTAAAAATTCGTACCAAGCTCAATATGAATTTTCGGTTAACGAAACCATTCCAGCTACCTTATCCCAGTATTTTTGAAACCTAATTTTTTAAAAGATAAAACAATGAAAAAAAAAGTAGTATTGATTACAGGTACCAACAGCGGTTTTGGTTATTTAACCGCAAAAAGTAGCGCGCTCAAAGGATATACAGTTTATGCCACCATGAGGGATATTAGCGGTAGAAATGCAGCAAAAGCAGCGGAACTGGCCGCAGTAGAAAACATCAACGTTGTGGAACTAGATGTAACCGATGGTGATAATGTGACCAAAACTGTAGCTGAAATCATTGCTAAGGAAGGCCAAATAGATGTATTAGTAAACAACGCTGGTTATTTTGGAGGAGGTATTGCGGAAGCTTACACTACCGATGATGTTGAAAAAATGTTTGACGTAAACGTAAAAGGTACTTGGCGCATGCTGAAAGCGTGTTTACCTCAAATGAGAAAACAAGGCGAAGGTTTAGTAGTGAATATTTCCAGTGGATTAGGTCGTTTTTCTGCTCCTTTTATGACGGTTTACAATTCCACAAAATTTGCCGTTGAGGGTCTCACAGAAGGCATCCACTACGAAGTAAGGCCATTCGGTGTGGATGTAGTATTGATTCAACCAGGTGCTTTTCCTACAGAAATTTTCGGAAAATCTACCTATGGTTCTGATGCTGCTGTTTACAATGAATATGGCGATTTGGCCAAAGTACCAGAACAAATAGGCGCAGGTATGGGGCAAATGTTTGAAGCAATGAAACCAAACCCACAAATGGTGCCAGACGCCATTTTACATTTAATAGAATTACCAAAAGGACAAAGACCACTTAGAACCGTGGTAGATGGCATGACCGGTGAATTTGTTGAACGGGCTAATGCAAACGTGAAAGTGGATTATGCTAATTTCTTAACTGCATTTGGTATGAAGGATCTTTTGGGTTAATAACTCTTTCTGCTAAGGCGGCATGTGAAGTGATTAAACATGCCGCCTACACAGTAAATGAATACAAAATCGCAGCTACTTTATTGCAATTACGATGCGAGCTAATGGTCTAAAAAATGCAATTGAACTACTGCCAATATGAACGCTGGCACTGCTACAAAAAACTCGAAATAACCCAAAGAATCCTATTCTATACGCTATAATATCCTAAACTTTCTTCGAACAACCTGAATTGCAAAAAGGAAACATCCCCACCAAAAACACAAAACTTTTTGCCTGATGCTAAGTAGTCTTTTACATTTGACACTTTAGTATTATTTTAATTGAACCTATGGAGCTGATAGTAGCGGGTAAGAAAGATATTGTAACAAAAAAGTTTGCAATCAATAAAGAACATTATTTAGTGCCAAAATACGAGATTAATAAAGCAAAAAAAAGTAAACTTTTCAGAGGTTTATTGCTTGCCTTAACCTGTTGGTTATGGGTAGTTAGCAATGCCCAAAGCCCCACTGCAAGCACCAATGCAGATATATATGAGCAACTGAAAAAATTGAAAGTTCTTGGCAGTGTGCTATACGTTGCAGCCCATCCTGATGATGAAAACAATGGATTTTTACCTTGGCTGGCAAAAGAAAAACACTATCGTACCGCCTATTTAAGCCTCACAAGGGGCGATGGTGGTCAAAACCTGATTGGTAGTGAGCAAGGCGTAGAACTTGGCATGATTAGAACACAAGAACTACTAGCTGCGAGAAAGATTGACGGGAGTGAACAATATTTTTCACGTGCTTTTGAATTTGGTTTTTGCAAAAATGCATCGGAGGCATTGAGGATTTGGGGTAAAGAAAAAATACTTAGTGATGTCGTTTGGTTAATTAGACAATACCAACCAGACATTATTATCACCCGCTTTCCAGGCGATGCTCGTGCAGGGCATGGTCATCATGCGGCGTCCTCACTTTTGGCCAATGAAGCATTTACTGCGGCTGCAGACAGCACCAAATTCCCCGAACAATTCCAATATGGCGTAAAACCTTGGCAAGCAAAACGTATTTTATGGAACACGTTTAGTTTTGGGAGTATCAATACCACAGCCGAAGATCAATTTAAAGTGGAGGTCGGAGGCTTTAATCCTGCTTTGGGAAAAAGCTATGGAGAAATTGGGGGCGAGGCTAGAAGTATGCATAAAAGCCAAGGCGAAGGAAGACCAAGAAGAAGGGGCGAGTTCTTCGAGTATTTTAAAACAACCGGCGGAACAGCCCCAACAAAAGAATTATTAGATGGGGTTAACACCCAATGGTCTCGCTTAAACGGGGGTGATGCCATTGCTAGTGCCATCGACAATATTATTAGTCAATTTAGTTTTGAGCATCCTTCATTAAGCGTACCCGCATTGGTGCAACTATATTCTGCCGTAAAAGCACTTATACCATCAGTTTGGCGAACTAAAAAATTACAAGAAATCCAGGATATTATTGAATCGTGCAGTGGGCTTTTCAGCGAGGCATTTACGGCGCAGCAATTTGTACCACAAGGAGATAGTTTGAAGTTCAATTGTTTTGTTAACCAACGCTGTGCGGCAAATATTCGTCTGGTGGGTATCCGCACAAAAGGCTGGGATACTAGTTTTAATATTTCCCCAAAAATCAATCAAAACCTCAGTTTCCCCCATACAATAGTAGTAGCAAACAATGAAAAAATTTCGCAACCATATTGGCTTGAGCAACCCTTGGACGGAGGTAGTTTTCATGTTGCTGACCAACGGTTGATTGGCAAAGCTGAAAACGATCCAGCCTTTGTGGTTCAGTTTAAAGTTCAAATAGAGGGTACTAATTTTATTATTGAAAGACCCATCAATTACAAAACGGTAGATCCTGCCCGAGGGGAAATTTATCAACCCTTGGTAATCATTCCCAAAGTAGAACTGAACTACACCAAGGAAAATGTTGTGGCAATGAATGGGGCTAAAGTACCAGTGGGCATTCATTTTAAGTCAAATGTGCAAGACAGTAACCGATACCACATTCAACAACGTTTTTCGCCTCAATGGAGCTTTAGTCCCAATGAACTGAATATTCCAGCTTTTGACCATACCGAAAATACTTGGGAAGGATATTTCACACCAAAAACCAAAGGAATCGATAGTAGCGAGGTTGCCCATTTATGGACAGATAAGGGTGACTATAATGGCTACACAAAATCAATTCAATACGACCATATACCTACCATTACCTATTTCCCAAAAGCAAAAACAAACCTAGTACAGCTTTCGGTGAAAACAGTAGGTAAGAAAATAGGTTATTTAATAGGTGCTGGTGACAAAATACCCGATGCTCTTACCCAAATGGGTTATGAGGTAACAATGCTTAAAGAAGCTGATTTGCAACCCCAGGTTTTAAAACAATTCGATGCCATCATTACTGGAATTAGGGCCTATAATCTCAATGAGTACCTTACTACCAAGCACGATATGCTAATGAACTACGTGAAAAACGGGGGCAACTTAATAGTACAATATGCAAAAAGCAACCAAGTGGGTAGTAAACCCATTAAAATGGGGCCTTATCCTTTTGTGGTGAATAGTTTATCAAGGGTAACAGAAGAAGATGCAACGGTTCATTTTCTATTACCGAATCATCCATTGTTGAACTTTCCCAATAAAATAACCCCAAAAGATTTTGAGGGTTGGACACAAGAAAGGAGTACCTACCAAGCCGAACAAGTAGATAGTCATTACGAAGCACTTTTAGGCATGAAAGACAGTGGTGACAAACAAGAATCGAATGGCAGTTTGATTACCACAAAATATGGAAAGGGGCGTTTTTCGTATGTGAGCTTGGTACTTTTTAGGCAATTACCTGCTGGTGTGCCTGGTGCATACCGATTGCTTGCTAATTTGATAGCAAAATAATGATAGGATCAATTAGGTGCAATTCCTTTTGGAATAAAAATGACAATGTTTTAATGAAATATACTTTACTAATTTGAACTCATGGAGAAACGAAAAGGCATGAGTGCCTTCACCATCATCGTAATTGCTTTGATCATTGGATTGTTTCTTAAAAATGTGAAGCTGGGGCTGATTATTGGTCTGGTACTTGGCTTTTTAGCAAGCGGCTTGCTAAAAACAAGGCGGTAGAAGTAAAACCAAACACTTACTAAATACCCACCACCTATGCCATTGCAGAGTATTTTAAGTAGTGTTGGTCTGGGTAATACATATAAAAGCAGGATCCTTCTTTGATAAAATTTACAATAGCAGTACAAATTTCCTTTGGCACCGCAGGGCAACCTTGGCTACGGCCTAACCGGCCACACTGTTTGATAAAATGTTCGCTCACATAATCTGCCCCGTGCATTACTATGCCTCTCTTTTCGGCATCATCATTAATCCCCTTCTCAATTCCTATCAACCGCATTGATAGTCCGTGCGCACCTAGATAGGTAGGGCCAGTGATATAAAATCCCAAACTCGACTTAAAAGAATTCATTGTATTGCCAAAGGCTGTTGCAAACTCACCCCCCGAATTACGACCATGTGCCGCATAGGTGTTGAATAAAACCTCTTTTGTTTCCATGTTCAAAACATACAACCTTTTGGCGTTTGACGACTGAGATAGATCTAGTATCGATAACAAATTCTGGTTGGGCAACTGCTGCTTTCCTTTCAGATTGTTCCATCCAGCTAATGCCTTTAGGAAAACGGGTTTCGATAATCCCAATTCTTTTAAATGAAACTGGTTGTATAGACCATCTTGTGTAGAAGCCATAATGTTACTCTGTAGATGCAACCGTTCCATTTTGGGTAAAACGGGTGCATGAAAACCAAGGAGCAACAATAATTGCAAAGACATTTTTTTTCGAAAAGAACGAATGGAAGTCATACTGATTTTTTTAGAAAATGAAACTTTTTTAAAAAATTGAATCAGACCCGCAAACTAGAGCAGAACTAAATAGCAAATTTTTTTACTCCCTAAAATTCTCGCTAAGGAAACTAAACCTTATTCAGTTGTAAGAATGCCAGTGTGTAGAACCAGCAAGTTTGTATAGACTTTACCAATCTATAAAACTTTGAAAGGTCTTACGCCACTAAACTCTTATGAACTTTCGGTTAAAGCTAGCGTTATGAAACGTTACGCAATAGGTTAATTAACAAAGAGTAATTGCTTGAGTTTTGCATCCAGTTTATACACATCATCCCTAAAATTCAGCTTCCCATCCCTATCCACAAAGGCAGTGAAGTAGGCGATGAATACTGGCACTTTAGTGGGTAGTCGTACATAGGTTTCTTTCCCACCATTCATTAAAGCAGCGATTTTCGCGTCAGTATATTTTGGACTGGTGCGCAATAGAAACTTAGCCAATTTCACGGGTTCTTCAATACGAATACAGCCATGACTAAATGCTCGTTTGGTTTCGTTGAATAGCGATTTTTGAGGTGTATCGTGCAAGTATATATCGTAAGAATTAGGGAATAAAAATTTTACTAGGCCAAGCGAATTGGTGATGCCCGGCTTTTCTCTAATGAGGTAAGGAAAATTTCTAGCAGCTACATTCCAATTGATAGAACTGGTAATGGGCTGCCCATTATAATTGACTACTTCCATGTTATGATTGGCTAAATATTGGCTATTTCGGCGGATGCCTGGCAACACTTCCTTACCCAAAATTCCTTTTGGAACATTCCAATAGGGGCTAAACACGATGTCCTCCATTTTATCATTAAAAATAGCGGAATGATGAGGCAGATTTGATTTACCCACCACCACACTACAACTCCACATTAAGGTGTCGGAATGATAGACATGCAGCTTATATTCAGGAATATTCACTGCCAAATAATCACCTGCAATACTTACTGGCACCCATCTACTTCGTTCCATGTTGATGAGTATTTGTTCAATCCTTGTTTTTATGGGAATTTGTAATGCCTTAATCGTTGCGGCAGTTAGAACACCATCAGTTGGCAAGCCATTTCTTTGCTGAAAAGTTTGCACCGCAGAGAATAAAGCATCATCAAACAAAGGCGTACCGTTAGTTGTGGGCATATCGCCTATGAGTGCTAATTCTTTTTTTACCGCAATCACTGCTGCTGCACTATCCCCTTTTTTTAATGCCTTATTAGAAGTGGATGGAATCATTTCCCAACCACCTTGTTTTTCAATAGCATAGTATTTAGTAAGGTTAGCTTTTAATAATCCATACTGACGATAGGTAGGTTCTGTAGTGGTGATGGGGTGGTTATTATTGTCCAACACTGTATCTAAGTATTTTAATGGATTGATTCTTTTTCTATCAATAAACCAACTTGCTTTTTGAAGCAACCCATCATTCACATCGCCCCAAGTACGTTGAGCATAGGCTAAAAAATTGCTCGTAAGTAATAACTCTAAAGCAATAGAAAGGCTATCGTTTGACCCAAATTGGTAGGTCTCATGATCAATCCCTTGGTACAAGTTAACTAATTGCCGTTGCTGGCTCAAAGAGTCGTTATGCGCGGCATTGGGTTCTTGACGCAATAGGTTGATGAAATTGCCCGCATACTCGTTGACCCCTCCCCTATTAATCCATGCATAGGCATAATTTCTATTACGGTAAAAATCAGCGACCTTTTTTGAATCAATTGTTTTTTGCTGTGCATGTTGGTTAAAAAACTGTTGGATACGCACAGAATCCATTTGTAAGCTATTACTATCAGTTTGCGCAGTTTCTGTTTTTGTAACTGGTTTGACTGGGCTTTTACATGTAACAAATGTGGAACTAATACAGCAAAATAAAAAGGCTATTGGTTTTATCATTGGATGGTTGTAAAAAAAAAGAATGAATACTCAATTAAGTAAAGTTCCACTCTTTAATCCATATCAATGTTACACTTTTATTGTTGCTTGTTATAGATTTCATAGGTGCAATACAACAAACATCAAAATCAAAACCTTTAATTGAAAATAAGTGATTCAATCTCGCGGTTATCGTTTTACGAGGAATAATTTTACAATAGCTGTAAATATTGATTTTCTATGGTCACATTAAAGTGAATTTCCGCTTTCAACGCTTTGAATACCTTTAATATAGTATCTATTGTTGCACTGTTCGCACTACTTTCCAGTTTGGAAATTTGTGCTTTTTGTACACCAACAAGTTCACCCAATTGTTCTTGAGTCAAATTACGTTCCTGTCTAGCTGACTTTATCATTCGTCCCAATACTTCCATACGTAGTTCATATTCATACGCATCTCTATCTGCAGTTCCGTTTTTGCCGATATATTTATCTTTCATTTCGGCTAATGAATAACTTTTGAGTTCTGTTTTCTTTTCCATCAAGTTACTTTTTTTGTTCTCAAAAAAACAAATTCGAATCTTCAACAGCGTTTACCAAACTTAAAACCCCTCACTCATCTACAATAAACACCATCATCCCTTTAGGCCCGTGGGCACCCAAAACAAGCGATTGCTCAATATCTGCTGTTTTGGAAGGGCCAGCAATAAATACCCCAAATTCGTATGCTGTTCCCGCAATTTTTTCGTAGGCTTGGTGCATGTTATACACTATTGTATTTCTCTTAACCACTACCGCCAATTGCTGGGTAATAAATGGCAATACTCTATACTTTATCAAGGCATCGGTTACCCACATAGCCCCATTCTCTGCTACGCCCAAATGAGCCGGAATAATAGCTAGTTCTACATTTTCTAAAGTATGGGCATCCTCAGATGCACTGGTAATAATAGTGGCAACCGATTGAAATGCTGGTATAGTAGTTACAACCCTATCTGTGTTTTTCCGGTTTTGCTGCTTCAAAAAATGCAGTACAGCCCCTTCGTTGGCAAATTCATGCACATCCACATGCAGCAATTCCAAACGTTCTTTAAGTGCAGCAATCCAATTACCAGCCGCAACTGCAATAGGCAAATGAACATCTGGTAAGGGAATCAAGGAGGGCTGATTTTTTTTTACTTCTTTCAAAATACTTTCCCGACTCATACTGATAAATATATTGATGGCAACCAAGAATTGCCCTTTTAAAAAATTATAATTATTAGGAAGTGGTATTGGGTCACAACTGCAATCTTTAAACCATTTATTACAGCTAGAGCCAATAACTACTAAACAATAAGCAACAAAAAATTAAGATTGTCTATTCTTCAAGTACCATTCCTTAAATGATTCTTTCGGAGCTTCTGGCATCTCCCGCTCTTTAAACCAAGGATTCAACTTATTACTCACCACAAATGGGGTATTTCTAAGCACCCAACGAGCAGCTTTACCTGAAAAATCGTACAATTTAGGAGAGGAAAGCACCCAACCCATCATTTTCATGCTGGCATTTTTTGCGGCAGGCCCATAGCCCTCTTTCATTAAAACTTGCCGCCATTTGTACAACTGATCATGTATATCAATTTTCACTGGACATACATTGCTGCAACTACCGCAAAGCGTGGAGGCAAAAGGTAGGTCGGCGTTTTTCTTCATGTCCATATTAGGCGTAAGAATGGAACCAATTGGGCCTGCAACCGCATTGTGGTAGCTATGTCCCCCACTTCTTCTATACACAGGGCAGGTATTCATGCAGGCCGCACAACGAATACATTTGAGTGCATTTCTAAAATCTTCTTTGCCTAAGTGTACACTTCTGCCATTATCTACTAAAACAATATGAACTTCTTGGTGGGGTTGCGGAATTTTAAAATGACTAGAGTAAGTAGTAATCGGTTGTCCCGTGGCACTCCTAGCTAACAAACGGAGGAATACCCCCAAATGCGCTTGTTTGGGTAAGATTTTTTCAATACCCATACAGGCAATATGTACATCTGCCAGATGTGCCCCCATGTCGGCATTGCCCTCATTGGTACAAATAACAAATTCCCCAGTTTCGGCAATGGCAAAGTTTACCCCTGTTAAAGCTGCACGACGGGTTAAAAAGGTTTCGCGAAGATGTTCCCTAGCAGCGGCGGTTAAATATTGTGGGTCTGATGCTCCTTTTTCGGTATGTAAATGTTCGTGGAAAAGTTCACCAATTTCTTCTTTCTTTTTATGAATACATGGCAATACAATATGACTAGGTGGTTCTTTAGCAAGTTGAACAATCCGTTCACCCAAATCGGTATCAATTACTTCTACGCCGTTGGCTTCCAAATATTCGTTCAAGCCACATTCCTCCGTAAGCATGCTTTTACTCTTCACCATACGGTCAATCTGGTGCTGCTTCAAAATTTGGTGAACTATTTTATTGTGTTCCGCAGCATCAGCCGCCCAATGCACAATTACACCATTTGCCTTGGCTTTTTCCTCAAATTGAACCAAATATTCGCTCAAATTGCTCAATACATTATTCTTGATTTGAGAAGCGTATTCGCGCAAGTCTTCCCATTCAGGTATTAGGTGGCTGGCTTTATCTCTTTTTTCGCGGATAAACCAAAGGGTTTTGTCGTGCCAATCCACCCTTGCTTCATCCAAGTTGAAGTCTATGGATGCATCCGCATGGTTCGTAACGTTCGTATGCATAAGTTATTAGTGGTTAGTTATTAGTTATTAGCGGTTAGTTATTAGCGGTTGTGAAATGCCACCCAACTTAGGGGTTGTGGGTGTTTAGAATTTCAGCAATATGAATAATCTTAGTACTGCTTTTCTGCCTTTTTAAAATGCCTTCCATGTGCATAAGGCAACTCATGTCTGCCCCTGTAATGTATTCAGCTTGGTGGCGCACATGGTCAGACACACGGTCTTTACCCATCTTGGCACTTACAGCCTCTTCTGCTACGCAAAACGTACCGCCGAAGCCACAACATTCGTCCACCCTATCTAAATGAATTAATTCTATATCCGCTACCATGTCTAGCAGGCTTCCTGGTTTAGAGTAATTGGCTGCATTCAATTCAGACATCTGGCTTAGGTGTAAGCCACGCTGACCGTGACAGCTTTGGTGCATCCCCACTTTATGGGGAAACTTGGCGTTGAGTGAGGTTACCTTTAATACATCTACCAAAAACTCGGTAAGCTCATACACCGTTTGGCGGATGTGTTGTTCAGCGGGATTATGGGCAGGGGTGTGTAAATGATGTTTTATGTGTAAGGTGCAACTACCCGATGGAGAAACTACATAATCGAAACCCGCAAAATTTTCTGCAAACAACTGGCTGCAAGCATCTGCCTCATGGGCAAAACCACTATTAGCCATGGGTTGACCACAACAGGTCTGTTTCAATGGATAGCTCACTTTACAACCAAGTTTTTCCAATAATTCTAAAGTAGCAATGGCCACATGTGGATAAAATTGATCTACATAGCAAGGAATAAATAGCGCAACGTTCATGATTTTGTTTCGTTTCAATAGCAAAAATTAGAAAGTATCAACTGCCAAAATAAACGCAAATACCCTTGATAGTGTTGTGGATAAGCAATGCAATGTGTAAATAGTGGCATTATTGGGTAGAATTGCATCAATAAAACAAAAAAGTAAGTAGGATAGTATCTGTAACTGACAGGTGCTCTCAAACAACAAAACAAGCTAAAATTTTAGACATTTGTAAGAAATTACAACAAAAATGCCCATTTGAAAACCATCGCTTTTGTGCCAAAACCTTCTTTTCATCTTGAAAATTCTCCTTCGGCAAATAGTACTAATTATAAGGAAATTGAAGAATTGAGGAATTGATTTGAGTACAATTATTCCGTCTTTATTGGCATGTCATACCCTTTTAAAAAAATCAATTCCTAAGTGGCTTATAGAACTAATTCAGCCATTACGTTACAATCACATAGTTGAATTAATTTACTTCATAATTATGAAAAATTTTTCACTTACAATCAAGCTCTTGTCAATTTTTTCCTTTTTCATGCCTTTTTTTTAAATACACAACATGCACTTTCAGTGGGCGCATAAAAAGTTTTTCTTCAAAAGGAAGCCCAATTACTCGATTTGACTAAACCATCAAACGATATCTACCTAATGAAAAAAGCCCCAACGGGGCGAAATATGCTAGCCGTAGGTGCAAGCCTACGGAACTACGGAATACGCAACGGTCAAAATGACCCTTGAGGGGTCAAATACGTATAGCTTCAAGATGTGTATATATCCTAGCGGCTGAAGCAGGTGTTCGCCTAATACACCCCAAAGGCTTTAGCCAAATCTATTTTAATAAATCTAAGAATCATGCAGGTGGCTGAGCCTGTCGAAATGCAGATGTTTGTAGCCGTCGAAATGCAGGTGGTTGAGCCTGTCGAAACCACCTGCATGATTCTTAATTTAATGACATTGCTCTAGAGGGGGTGTCGTCACGCCGAGATAATAACTTCGCGTGAGTTATACAAGAAAGAACAAAAAGTCAAAAACCAATGTGGTGGAATCCAACCAATATTGATTGCAATCCTAAAATCAAGAATTTAAGCATTTCCAGCATCTAATAAAACAGCCAGTTGCTTAACTAAATCCACCGCTTCGGTACTGAGCTTGTTGGGTAGTACCACATTCACCGTTGCATAAAAATCCCCAAACTGCCCCTCGCTACCATAAATCGGCATCCCTTTACCCTTTAGGCGCAATATTTTTCCATTTGGGGTATCCATAGGAAGGTTCATTTTAACGGCACCGCTAATGGTTTTTACCAGCACTTGTCCACCCAACAGCGCAGTACAAAGTGGCACATCTGTAGTTGCATGTACCTCATTATTTATTCGGTTAAAATGCGCATCAGGCGAAACTAAAATGGTAATGAGTAAATCACCAGCCATCCCCCCCGAAGAACCAAGCGCTCCTTTTTCTTTCACCCTCAGCACTTGATTATTGGCAATACCAGGTTTAATGTTTAGCTGGATAATTTGTGGAGTTAAGTCCAATTGTCTGGAAGTACCTGTAAAAGCTTCCACCAGCGAAATGGTGATAGTTGCCGTGTAATTATGCCCCTTACTTGGCTTTTGATTCGATCGTTGGTGACCAAAATCCCTTCCAAAAAAACTTTCGAAAAAGCTAGAGAAATCCCCTTCAGCAAAAGGATCACCGCCAGCCTCTCGTCTTTGTGTCCTGCCTTGGTTAGAAGAACCTTGATTTCTAAAACTGTCAAAATTTTGTTTACCACCAGCTTGTTGGTAGTTTTTCCATTCCAAGGCAATGGCATCATATTGTTTTCGTTTTTCTAGGTCGCTAAGCACCTCATTAGCTTCGTTAATTTCTTTGAATCGATCCTCTGCTGTTTTGTTGTTAGGATTTTTGTCTGGATGAAATTTCACCGCCAATTTGCGGTATGCTTTCTTAATGTCATCAGTTGATGCAGCCGTTTTAATGCCCAGTATTTGGTAATAGTCCTTAAAATCCATGGTATTTAGTTGAAATTGAAACGTAGGGGCAGCCTGCGCTCGCCCAATCCACGGTCATCAAGCGCATGTTAATAAAGAGAATTTTGGTTCTAATCTATCGATATAGGTAGAAATATACAATAAGCAAGGGAAGGTGTACTAGGATCAATTCCAATGAAAACCATTATTCAGCCATTCATTTTATTTCCCAACAAGAAGCGTATAATTTTCCATAGGACGCCTCAAAATTTCCAAAGGACACTTCTAAATTTCCGGAGGACACTTCTAAATTTCCGGAGGACGCCTCTAAATTTCCCGAGGACGCCTCTAAATTGCCGGAGGACGCCTCTAAATTTCCAGAGGACGCCTCCAAATTTCCGGAGGACGCCTCTAAATTGCCGGAGGACGCCTCTAAATTTCCGGAGGACGCCTCTAAATTTCCGGAGGACGCCCCTAAATTTCCAGAGGACACCTCTAAATTTCCCGAGGACGCCTCTAAATTGCCCGAGGATACCTTCAATTTTCCCAAGAGAAGCTTCAAATTCCTCAAGAATTGCTTTGAAAATACCAAGGAAAATGATAAAATAAATAGGATACGTTACATTCTTTCGTAAAACCTAAACCCACTTAAAACGGAAACAAAAAATCTTTCCAAGCCGAGTAACAAAATGCTACACTTATTCGGCCACAACTGGTTTTTGGGTTGCTTTCCATTGCAGGGCTTCCATATCTGCTTCTATTTTCTCCCGCTTCATTCCCACTCGTATCCATCCAAACAAACTCATGTACACATTGGTAATCCACACCAATGCAAAGCCCCCAATCACATAACCTCGCCAATCGGGAAAAAGCAAATGATAGTCTGCTATCCATACAAAAACTAGGGTTACATAATGGCTAAAGCAATACTCGCAGGTAAAAAGATAAAAGAACTTTCTGCCAATCAGTTTTTTGGCCGTTTTCGATTGATGGATACAATAGTTTCTTGGCTCGCTAAAAATCTCCTCATGAGTAACTGTCCAAGCGATACAAGCTATTGGTAGCGGAAGGATGAATAAGTCGTTCATGATGAAATAATTAAAAAAAGATTATTGAGGAGCAAAGAAGTTTTTCCAAGTTCAAAAACCTTTATGGGGACTCAAACCATCAAATGGTTGCCATAAAACTTTAAAACCAAAACCACACTATTCAGTAGGATGGTTCAATAATTTCAGCAGTTGAACAGCCACTTCTTTTGACGAAGCAGGGTTTTGGCCCGTAACCAGCAGTCCATCCACCACCACATGACATGCCCAATCAGTTGTTTTAGTATAGATGGCACCATTAATTTTCAATACATCCTCCAAAAGAAACGGAACAATTCGGGTCAATTGGGCAGCATCCTCTTCGGTATTGGAAAACCCTGTCAGCTTTTTTCCTGTCACAAACAAACTTTCGTCTTCATTATGAACATGAATCAAAACCGCAGGGGCGTGACAAACCGCTGCCACCGGTTTTTTGTTTTTCAAAAACGATTCAATCAGTTTGATGGAGTGGGTATCGTTGGTTAAATCCCATAAAGGGCCATGTCCGCCAGGATAAAACACGGCATCAAAATCAGCCGCCGCTATATCTGCCAAAGGTTTAGTTTTCGCAAGCAACGCCTGCAGGGCTTTGTCAGCATCATACCGTTTGGTACTATCCGTAGCATTGGTCGGTTCAGCACTTTTAGGATCAATAGGCGGTTGTCCTCCTTTTGGCGAAGCAAGCGTAATAGTCATGCCCGCATCTAATAATGTATAGTAAGGAGCGGCAAACTCCTCTATCCAAAACCCTGTCTTTTGACCTGTGTGTCCCAAATCACTGTGCGATGTTAATACGATTAAAATATTCATTGGTTAATTTTTAATGGAAAATTGATAATTGATCATGATTTTTCAGGAAATAGATAGTAAGCAATAACGTAGAAACTTTCAATTGAAGCATTTCTTGACTAAGCATTGTTAGAAAAAAGATTTCATCCTATAAATGACCCTAAAGGATAATTGAAATCAAGGGAATAATTTTACATAATCCATACCAGCTAAGCATTCCAGTTCTCTCTCTTTCGGAGATGGGTTCGCGTGAGGTTTTAATTGTCATGATGAAATGTCTCTATAATTCCTTCAATATAAATTCAATGCAGAAAGAACTGTTTCGAGATACAAGGGCTGCAATTCCCCTCTCGAGGGGTGCCCGTAGGGCGGGGTGGTATTTTCGCACTTAATAATACCAGTAAGAAACAAAAACCACCTTTTTACAAATCAATGATGCGAAAAAAAGTTTCTAACCCACGCATGTTCCTGATTTTCAGTCATCCTATCAGAAGGTTGAATGGTTACTTTTACTTTATCGAATCGGTGATCGGCTTTTAATAGATTCCCCAATTCTGTTTTGGCTTCCGTAGGGCCAAACAATAATACCTCTTGAAAAGGTAATAATTCATGCATGATAGCATGATAATAAGCAGCGATGGCGTGGTTTTCTTTATGGTGCATTAGGTTCTCGCTCTTTTCTAGGGTTGCTTCTTTCTCTGAGTGAGAAAGGGTAGCAGCTATATGTTTGGTGGTAATTTGGGTGGTAAATTCCATTATATGAGCGTTGGCATGATCCATCCAAATTCCTACTCTATTGGTTGTTTTCATTTTTATGGGGATTATTAATAGGCTGCAAAGTTCTATTGCAACGCAAGCACATCATTACATAATTCACATAAATACTTACATCTTTCCGTGAGTGGGATACATCCTAAAGTTTGCAGTAAGCAAACCGAACTTCTAATCTTATTACATGGAGTAAGCAGCACAAAACCCGTCAAATCTTTCGACATTTCGATGAATTCTAATCAATTTTTACCACTTATCCATAGATAGGTAGTAGATGTTAAGGAATATCCTTTAAGTTGCCGTTTTTGCATTTTGATGAATTGTTATGAACAAAGACAAATCGCTGTTAGAGAAGTACTATTTGTTGTTGATATACCTCGCATTTCTTGCCCTTGATTGCTATTTTCTCTACCATTCTGATTATGGTCATCGCAAATACTCCAAAACGATTTTATCGGCTGCATTGGCCCTTTGGTTTATGAGCAATACAGCCTTTAATGTGCGGAGTTCGCCTCAAACCTTAAGCACAAGACTACTTTTTTACTTCATGATGGGACTCAATTGGTTCGCCGATGTTGCTGGATTAATTCCCAATTCTCTTACATGGGCAATCTGTTTATTAGCATATTCTTTGGGGTATATAGTGTATCTGTTTTTGCTCATTTCAATCCAAACCAATGCTGGTAAGGAACTTAAATTTCATCTTTATCCAATAAAAATGGTTTTGCCCTTGTTAATTGTAGGCGCTTTTGCAGGTGCTTTATTACACAAGGTGGCTGGTTTTGGTCATAGCAATTTTCAGTTGGCCATGTATGCACACACAGTCATTCTTTTGGCAATAACTGCATTCACTGCTAACATGTGGGGTGTGGAAAGTACTGCAACTATGCGTCCGCTTTTTTTACTAGCCACTTTTTTTATGCTCGCCACCAATGCAATTTATGGTATCGATGAATTAATCTATCACCGCCGCCATACTATCTTAGATGTAGCCGTGGCCATTGCCAATGGGTTTTCTTATTTGTTCCTAATTTTTGGCATCTTTAAATTTCTTAAACAGAAAAGAGGGTAATGGGTAAGCAGTATAAAAAATACAGGTAGGCATCTTTCCCATATCCCTTTTAAGCAAATGCAGTGATTATTCAATTGCCTCCAGATTCATCTGGAGGGTTAGAGGTATCGAATGGAAAGGGTTTGGCCAAAATTGGTAAGACAAGAGTTGTTTAGTTTGCTATCTCTTTCGGAGCACCATACCAACTAATTGGATAATTCACATTACTTTCAGCTAGAAAAATTATACAATAGCAATTGCTACAGAAAAAGAAACGAAAGATGTTTAATAGCCCCAAAAAAAAATTGCAAAAAAAGTTTAACCATTTTCTTGCCCTAAAAGAACCATTCAATCAAATATTGATGGGCATTTGGGCGGATGATGGCCTCAGAGAATAAGTAAACCTTACCCTATTTCTTTTTGATATTGATTAGATAATCGAAAAGCGTCGTTTCAGTTTGGATGGCTAATTTCTTCCTTAGTCTGTACCGGCTAATCTCTACACCCCGCACCGAAATGTTCATGAGCTGCGCAATTTCTTTGGTAGATAAATTCATTCTTAAATAAGCGCAAAGCTTCAATTCATTTGGCGTAACTGTTGGGTGAAGTTCTTTTAATTCAGACAAAAAATCGCTGTGTACATTGTCGAAATGATTGCTAAAATGCTCCCATTCTTCGTCCATGTGGTCATCTTCATTTAAAGATTTTATCATCCGCTTTAACTCACCAATGGCATGTTGGTTATCTATTTCCTTCATCACCTGTGTGAGGTCGCCTTTTATCTTAGACAATAAATCCCCTTTCTTGAGCAAATGCATGGCCGATGATGCCAATTCAGAGTTCTTGAAATTAATCTCCGCAGCAAGTTTTTCATTATTCAAGCGCATTAACTCCGTATCTGTTTTGGAACGCTCTAACTCGTGGATGTACAATAATTTCTTTTGTTCTTCTTCGTATCTAGCTCTTTGTTTTCTAAATTTTTGCTTTAGCCACAGAAAAAACAAGTAGTTGGCACCTAAAAACATGATAAAATAAAGCAGATAAGCCCACCAGGTTTGGTACCAAGGCGGCAACATCTTAAAGCTGTACGTTGCCACGGTTTCGTCAGTACCCAAATTGTTCTTGGTTTTCACTTCAAACGTATAATCGCCTGCGGGCAAGTTGGTGTATTCTTTTTCGGTTCGCTTAGTCCATTCACACCAATTGTCCTCAAACCCTTTTAATCGGTAGCTATACAGCACATTAGATTGATAGCCATACAATGGAGTAGAAAATTCAATCCTGATAGTATTCCAACTACTTTTTACCCTGGGAATATCTTTTTTGCGTTGAGTTTGTTGGTCATTGGCTTCGTTAAAATAGCCACCAAAAAGCAAACTATCTACTTTATTCACAATTTTTACTGAACGTACTTGTGTTTTAAGGCTGGGTATGGTTTGCTTGTATTTTTCGTAATTAATGTGGTAAAATCCTTTCTCACCCCCTAAAAAAATATTGTTTTGATCTACAGGGTATATAAATTCAAATCCACTGAGTAATTTATTGGTCAATTCAGGGATATACACTATCACGGGGTCTTTGCCTGTAACATCAATTACGCCAACTGTTTTGTCATGGATAAACCAAATATTACCCGTCATATCTTCTTTTAAATAGCGGATACTAAGGTTGCCTAACAATTGATGATAAAAGGGGGATGGTGCAAAACTATCCTGCTGTGGTAAATACTGATAAACACCTCTAATTGTAGCAAATACTACTTCATTTTTAATTTTATACACATGGTTGTCTAGTAGTGAAGGCAGCCCTTTCGTTCCTGGATAGGTATTGATGCGGTAGGCTTCGTTTTTCTTGCTAGTAATCTTATACACGCCATGATAAGGATGCGATACCCAGATATTATCCCATTGATCAATGGCCACAAATCTGGATGATTCTGTAAAGTCGGGTAACGACTTAGTAGGAATGAAATGCTCGTCTTTAGCATCAAAAAAAGACAACCCTTTATAATTCCCTGCTATCATTTGCGAAGCGGGAAACGTATTAGTTAGTGGTAAAAAGTTCCAAAATCCAGGATAGGTAGCTAGGGGAATGGCTGTATTTTCTTTGATAATGCTTGCGCCATCATGGTCAGCAAGAAGCAATTGATTATTAATGGTGGCAAGCCCCCATATTTGTCCCTTGGTGTTGTTTACCAAGTCAAAGTTTCCTTTACTAAAGCTTAGGTCTTTGCAAGTTTGTAGTGGTACACTGTACAGACCAGTAGAAGTACCGGCATACAGTTTATTATTAAAAATGGCTGCTGTGTATCCTGAACCGTTTTGTAAGATTGGATTGATTTGTTTGATGGCACTATTGTAGGCTACCATATCAATACCATTATCTAAGCCCAACCAAAGATTGCTTTGATTATCCAAAAATATACTCAATACATTGTTGTTCTGTAATCCTTCTGTTTTTGAAAAGCTTTGTACAATGTATCCTTTCGCATCTGCAATAACCACCCCTTGATTGCTGGTGGCAAATGCAATCCAATCATTATTGATGCGGGTGGCGGCATATACCCGCTCGCTTTGTAGCAGATTATTACAGGCAAAGGAGCTTTTGGGTGCAATGGTGGTTTTGTTCAGTTCATATACGCCATGCTTGAGCGTGGTAATCATGGTTGTACCGTCTTGTTGTGGTATCATGGCTGTTATAGGGTCATTACTGGGTAAGCCTGACTGTGTGAAACTTGCTACCCACACGCCATTATCAAACTTCTTAAGACCAGTTGCATAGTCATGTGCATATAGTATATCTCCTGCTTTGGTCATGAATGTCCATTCAGAATGGGCATTGAAGGCCGCCATCGTTTCATTGGTGTATTTGAAAATTTTATTGGTAGATCGGAAAAAAATGTCTTTGTTGTAAGAAACGATATCCCATACATCCCCGAAAGATTGGTCTTTTGCTTGTACACAGTTCACTAATGAATGGTATTGAAGCTGACCATTAGGGGCAGGGGAAAAATATCCCAATTCATCTTGACCACCTACATAAACCCTGTTGTCGAATCCAATTTCAACTGAACGAACAATTGTTTTATTGGGTAAGGGAAATAGGTTCCAATTAACGCCATTAAAGGTGAGCAAGCCTTCGTTGTTAGCAAAATAGAGTACGCCGCTTTTATCTTGTTTAATGTCCCAATTCTGTAAACCAGCCAAATAAGCTTGCTTAGTATAATTAAATACATCGGGCAGTCCAATAGTATTTTGGCTGAATGCCCAAAAGGGCAGACATAGCAGTACAACAAATTTTTTCATTTAGGCAAGCAACTGTTAGCGGGTAAAAATATAGATTAACGGGTTGATGTATCGTTATCTGTTCATAGAAGTAGTAATGATGTAGTAATTAAGTTGCACTGACAATCTATTTTCTATCGGTAGTAGTGTTGACGTGTGTATGAAATGAAAAGGGTAGAGTGGAAAAGATAGTTTCGTGTTTTCCTAAATAATTGCCCATAGGAGATGTTTTGTAAACCAACAAATACCCCAAATTCAAATAATCTTCTGCAATTTCCTAGTTTACTTATTCTCCCCCACTTTGTTGCCGCCAAATTTTCTGATGCTACAATCCATTGACTTTATGCCATTCCAAAAACTTACTTCAATCAAAGCCCAACCGCTAACCGCTAACCGCTAACCGCTAATCACTAACCACTAACAACTATTAATATGCTCCACCACCGCTTACGGCTCATTCAATGGATGATTGCCTTGTTTTTTTTACCCATTATGGGGCAAAGCCAAACCCTAGTTTGGGCAGATAATTTTGATTCAACCATCAATCCAAATGTGTGGACCTACGATTTTGGAGATGGGTGTGAGCGTTCCTTGTGTGGTTGGGGAAATTCTGAATTGGAGTACTACACCAGCAGGCAAGAAAATGTGCGTATTGAAAATGGAAACTTGGTAATTGAGGCACGAAAGGAAACTTTTGGCGCTAGTGCATTCACTTCGGGACGTATCAAAACAGAAGGACGTGTTCATTTCCAATACGGAACGCTTGAAGCAAGAATTAAAGTACCCAATATCAGTAATGGTTTATGGCCTGCCCTTTGGACGTTGGGCACGGTAGGCGGTGTATGGCCCACCATTGGCGAAATAGATATTTTGGAAATGGGTGCGCAAGCTGCGCTACAGGCTAATTTGGGTAATAAAAGAGTGAGTTCTGCTGTACACTGGAACAATGGTGGCCCTAAAAGCGATACTGTGTCCACTTTTGATAGTCCCAACGACCTTTCCGCCGATTACCACTTATATAAGATGGTGTGGAACAGTACGACCATTAACATGTACATCGACAATCAGATGTATTTTTCCTTCAACATCAATCCTGCCATCTATCCCAAAAGAAAAGCCTTTCATACCCCTCATTTTATCTTGCTCAACTTGGCGGTGGGCGGGGCTTATCCAGGCATTTTTGCTACAGCGGGCATTACTGCCCCCTTACCCGGTAAAATGTATGTGGACTATGTGCGATTGTATCAACAACCCACCGACTCGCTTTTTATAGGTACACAAAATGCCCCTGCTGGCAACTTTGGCGTGTTCACAGAAACCACTGCCATCAGCGATTCCATCGTTATTGGAAAAGATGCAACCCTCAATTATTGGAATAACTTAACCAATATTGCTGGTGCTGCTGCTGCTGAGGGTAACCAAGTTTTGGCTGTTCATGCCAATGCCAATGATTGGTTTGGGTGGGGCATCGATAATCGGTATGTTAATTTGTCTAATTATACAACTGGCTCTTTAGTTTTTCGATTCAAAACCAGCTATGGCGGGCAGTTTAAGGTGGGCATCACCAGTGGTCATGGTCAATCATGGATCAATTTCCCAGCGGGCAGTCAGCAGTTTGGTTTGGTAAGAGATGGTAATTGGCATACCGTAACGATACCCCTTTCAGAGTTTAACAATAGTGCATTAGGAAGAAATATCGATTTATTTTCCATCAAGAGTGCCATGCTTTTTGCTGGCGATCCAGCAACTGCCGCTGCCGATTTTTATTTTGATGACATTTATTTCAAAGGAGGTATTTCGCCCAATCCACCACCAATGGTAGCAATTACCACCCCAAGCCCTCAAGCAATTTTTCCTACTGCTTCTACCATTAACATAGCTGCCAATGCTACCGATACGAATGGAACGGTGCAACAAGTGGCATTTTATAGCGGGGGTACACTTTTGGGAATAGACACAAGTAGCCCTTACAGTTACCAATGGACAAATCCTACTGTAGGAATAGATACCTTATTGGCTGTGGCTACCGATAACCAAGGGGCTACATCTAGCTCTTTGCCGGTAATTATTTTTGTGGCTCCTGCCAGTAACCTAGCTCCCAACATTCAAATTACCACACCAGCCAATGATACTACTGCTTTTACACCAGCCAATATAGTTGTAAGCGCACAAGCCTCTGATGCTGATGGTTCCATTTATAAAGTAGCATTTTTTGCAGATAGTCTCTTGATTGGAGAAGTAACAACTGCACCGTACCAAGTTAATTGGGCGAGCAATGCAGTAGGCAATCATCATTTGAGCGCCATTGCAACCGATAATGGAGGAAAGACAACTACTTCAACTGCCGTGTTGGTTCATTTGCTACAGCCAGTGGCGCCTACTGTGTCCATTACCTATCCCTCCAACAACAGCAGCTTTGTGCCTCCCGCCAATTTCACCATTTTGGTGAATGCTGCCGATGCCAATGGTTCAGTTGTGAGTGTGGCATATTACAACGGCACCACACTCTTGGGAACAGCAACCACTAGTCCTTTTAGTATGCCTTTAACTAATCTGGCACTAGGTAATTACGCCATCACAGCAGTAGCTACCGATAATGATGGAAACACCACCACCTCATCGGTTATAAATATTTCTGTTGCACCAGTGGCTTGCACTGGGGTAGCCGCTTCTGGCGATTACAGCTACGAAGTATTTAGCTATGGAAGCAATGTCTATTTCACCTTTCATCCGCTTTCTCCTATCACGGGTAGCACAGGTGCCATCATCTATTTGAAACAAGCTGGCTCTAGCGGTGCTTATGCTGGATATAATATGGTTGCGTCTGGTTCAGATTTTACCTTTCAAACTGCCGTTTCAGCAGGCACGTCCCTCAGTTTTTATTTTTCTTATAAAGTGCCAAGTACTGGCGGAGAAAATAATTCAAGTAATAACCCTCACCAATACGTGGTGGGTACTGTTTGTGTTGCTGGTGCACCTAATGTAACCATTGATAGCCCAGCAGACGCAGCTTCTTTTACCGCACCGGCCAATATTGTGGTGCAGGCTACTGCTTCAACCTCTTTGGGTAGTATCACTTCCGTATCATTTTATGCTGGAGGTACCTTAGTGGGTGTTGACAGTACCAACCCTTACCAAACAACTTGGAGTGGTGTGGCGGCTGGCAATTATGCACTTACGGCACAGGCTACCAGTAGTAATGGACTTTCTACTACTTCTATACCTGTAAATATTGTAGTGGTTGCTCCAAATACCAATGGCTATTGTGGCACTGCTTTTAATAAAGACTACGAATACAAGGCAACTACCAACGGAGGATCAGTTACGTTTACTTTTCATCCATTGAGCCCCATTACTGGTTGCGCCTATGTAATCCTTTATCTAAAAGTGGGTACTACGGGTGGATATGCTGGTTACAACATGGCTGCATCAGGACCTGATTTCTTGTTCACTACTTCCATTGCTACTGGGGCATCCATTAGTTACTACTTCACCTATCAAGTGCCTTCGGGTGGCGAGCGCAATTCTAGTGCTAACCCACACAGTTATATGGTGGGGGATAATTGCACTGGACTTACTGGGATAGCCCCAACAATTTATATCACTTCACCAACCACAGGTGCTACTTTCACGGAACCTGCCAATATTACTATTGCCACCAATGCTGCGGATGCGGATGGTACAGTAAGTAATGTGGTCTTTTTTAATGGAGCTAACAGCATCGGTACGGTTACGGCGGCACCATTTGAATATAATTGGACCAATGTACCCGCAGGCAATTATGTATTGTCTGCCAAGGCCACAGATAATGTAGGCTTGTTCACGGTTTCTTCTTTGGTAAAAGTGGTGGTAGGGATTGACCATTCCATGGGCTTTTGTGGTACTTTGTCCAATGGCGACTATAGCTACCGAATAGAAAAAATGAATGGTAAAGTAGTGTTTACCTTTCATCCACTTACGCCCATTCAGGGTTGTGCTTATGTGCTGATTTATGTGAGAGAGGGCAATACGGGTGGTTATCCCGGTTACCAAATGGTGGCAGTGGGTAATGATTTTCGATTTACTAAAACCATAGCTGATAGTGTGCCGCTTAGTGTTTATTTCACCTATCAAGTGCCCACTGGTGGTGAGCGAAATTCTAGTGCCACTCCCCACAGCTATACCGTTGGGGCCATTTGTACCACTCCTTTACCCGTTAAGTTGATTCGTTTCAATGCGATGCTTACCCATAACAATCAAGTGCAACTCAATTGGGTTACGGCAGATGAAATCAATAATCACCATTTTGTACTGTTCAAAAGCATCGATGGAAAACAATTCACCGCTTTTGCCTCGATTGCTGCCAATAAAGAACGTGGTGTTTATGCTTATCTAGATACGGCTATCCTACGCAGTGGTAATTGTTTCTATCGCTTAATGCAAGTGGATAAAGATGGCCATCAGCAGGTGTTGCAAACCGTAAAAGTGCTTCGTGAAAACTCAAATCGAGTGATACAGATGACCCCTAATCCATTAAAAGGCAACATGCTAACCTTGTATTTTGGACAATCTCGCAACCTCAATCACCAAATAACGATTATTAATGCATCTGGGAAAACGGTATTTGCAAACAGTTTGCCTCAGCAAGGTACCCTGCTTCAAATTCATTTGGAACACCCCCTTGCCCAAGGCCAATATTTTTTACGCATAGATCAAGAAGCTGCACTCGCATTGCAAATCCAGTAGAGATGACATTCGTAGCGGCTCGTTGGCTTTTGCTTCTAGAAATAGCTTGATATAAGCGTGTAATTTGTTACGCTTTTTCAAAGTATGATAGGGTGTTATAGATGTTGTAAAGACGCATGTTGTAGAGACACATGTTGTAGAGACGCAATTCATTGCGTCTCTACAATAACATCTATAACACCCTATTTATCATAATAGACCTCAGCAATCACCTCTTTTACTTTGGGTTTAATTCGTTGCGCAGCTTGGTAGTAAGTTTCGTTGTGGTAGTGCTGCGATGCTTGTAGCAAGAGGGTATATAATTTCTTGGGGCTATAGTCATGAATTTGTTGATACGGCCAAGGTTTATCGCCTAGCGCAAAAGGGAGCAACCAGTCTAAACATTTTTTTAAACTCCTTCCATCCGCGGTGGAGTACTGCCAAAAGTCGATGCCCATTCGCTCAGCAAGTGTGGCAGTGGTAAACCAAGCTTCTAAACACATGGTGCTATAGCCCAACGCTGTGGTTCTTTCCAACTCTAAAGGTTGACGACCATCGGGCTCCATTTGCACCGCAATACGTTGTAGGGTAGTTTGCAAATAAGGTTTTAAGGTAGCTTCTTTGTGGAGAAATAAGGAAAAGGCGGTTATCTGTGCATCATACCAAATACCGTGATTGTTTTTTGCGTTGTGTTCATCCATGCCGTTTTTGCTCGTGAGCATCCAATGTAAGAATTGATCAAACCATTGTTCCAAGCCCCGTTGGTCAGCAGGCGACCAAGATGGGCTATTGCTAAGCAGACCAGCAACATTTACCACCTGAATCAAACAAGTAGTTTCAATAAGGCCAATACCCCTGCCGTCGTTTTCCCCTTTCACCGCTTGCGCAAAGTTTAAATTGGGGTGCATGTAAGTGGCAGAATCTAAAAACCAATGACGCAATACTGTGGCGGCATGTTGGGCATAGGCTTCATTACCCGTAAAATAATAAGCAAGGGATAGGTTATTTACTGCATCAGCCATATTGTCTATGTACCGATGATCTGATATAGATTTTATTTCAGGGTTGCGCTCCCCGTCTTTTCGCACATAAGGCAGCCCATTTGGGGTATTAGGATTAGGCCAGAAATAGGGTGCAAGGCTCATGTAGTCATGCTTACTACCACTAGGTGGCGTTTGCGATTTCAGCATCACCGAACCCAATGGGTCATCCAAGGTTTTGTCAGCATCGTGCTGCAAGGCTTTTATCCACGCATTGGCTTTCGGGTCTCCTTGTTGGTATTGTTTTTTTACTAATTCTAGCCGTTTAGGCGTAGTTAATAAAATGCTTGGCTTTTGAGAAATGCCTAAAAATGGCATACTAAGAAATAGGCAAAAAGTTAATCTAGCAATCGTTCGATTCATAATAATACTTAAAAAAGTGTAGCAATCAAGTAAGGAAGGCTTATACTTTTTTTTGGTGTGATAGTTTAATGGCTAGAGGGTTGTGCTATTATTAGGTTGCCACGAATGCACGAATAATAATTTAAGGCAACAGTTTGAGGAAACCAGATAATAGACTTCGATTGATTGAACAAATAATGCAAAAGTTAGAACCTAAAACCATCATTCTATTGTATAGAAAAGTACAAAAGATCAAGGGAGTTGCCTTTTTCTGTGATTGCAGAATAATTTAACCGACAAGAAGATGTTTTAATTTTTTAATCAACGATGAAATAAATTTGATGCTACCTGCAACTTAGTACTTGCGTTTGGTTTATGACAAACGGAGAAGAAATAATAAACAAAGCATTCAATTTTATTCCAACAGTTTTAGGTTCAAATTCCTATGGGAATCTATGAGTAACCTTTAAGCATGAGCCAAGCCAGAAACTCAAACGCATATTAACCATTAAATAAAGACTTACCCTGCTTGGAGTAGTATTCAAAAAATAAATGCTTGGTGTATGCGCCAGACTAAGTCAAATTGTCCACAAATTTCCCGATTTGCTTTTGATGGAATCGTAGAATACCTAAACGTATGCTGGGCAAAAAATATTATGCAGTGTAATTAGCCTGAAAGGATAAATTGGATTTCCAAATACCATTTTATTTATTAGTTATAAGTTATTATAACTAACTTGTTGTTCTTAATAGCTGCCTAGTTTATCATTCCTGTTCCCTCTCATTTGTAGAGTGGGTCGATACAAATAATCGAATAAACACCCTACTAAATACAAAATCAACTATTTTGAGAAGAAAACACGAAACAACTAGCTAGAAACAAAAGGTAATTCTTTAAAAACAGGTGGTATCTGTTGTAACCTTTCTAGCATTTTGGTCATTCCAAAAGGAATTTTTGAAAAAACAGAAGGTTTTTCAGATAAACCAAAGCGTTTCCACTGAAAAACCTCAGGTTTCCCGTAAAAAACGTTTGGTTTCCCGTGAAAAACGTTTGGTTTCCCGCTAAAACGTTTGGTTTCCCGCTAAAAACGTCAGGTTTCCCGCAGAAAACATCAGGTTTCCCGCAGAAAACGTCTGGTTTCCAGCGTAAACCGTTTGGGTTGAGGAAAAACGGTTGTTTTAGCCACAAATTACTGGATTGTGAAAGGCAAAAAATAAATTTTAGAACCATTTTTATAGCAGCTATCCCGGAAGAAGAATTAATTGGGAAGCAGTTGCCTCTTGATTAAATCGTTGTAGAATTTATTCACGATGGTAGAGAACGTGAAATTCCACTTCCCTCGGACTGAGATGCCCAACAGGAAAATGATAGCGGAGAGAAGGAAAATAATACGTTAAAAATGGGGTAATTGCGACTGTAGCCTAAGTAATAATAATGATAATACACCCCTTCATCCAGATAAAACGTACCACATTTTCAACCATGCCAATGGAAAAGAAAATGTTTTTGTAGCCAAGGATAATTATAATTTCTTTTTAAAGAGATACGATTATTTTATGAGTCCAATTGTTTCAACTTTTGCATATTGTTTAATGCCCAATCATTTACACATTCTTGTAAAAATTAAAACAGAAGAAGAATTACAAAGTGCAAACAAATATTTCCTTTTGGCAAAGCAAAAACCTGAAATAAACATAAAGAAGCTCGAATCAGAAAAGTTAACTGCATTTGTTAGCAGCGTCATTCGCAAACCTTTTTTGGATTTCAAACCCTGTAAAGGTTAAAACGATGCTTAAAAGCGAAAGACTTATATGCAGCTGATCGTATAAATTTTGGGGGTTGCATTAGAATAGGAACAGTATTAAAAAGGAGCTTGGTTTGTAGTAGGAAAAGGCAACTGCTACATTAATTTACAAGAACACTATCTGGCTTTGCAACATTGTTGTACCACAAAAAGGGCTGTTGAGCAATAAAATAACGGGTTGATGTAGTGATGTAGTAGCTGGATATTTCGCCACACCAATGGAAGCTTTCAATTTTACCGCCGTTCGAAAAGTCCGTCATTTTTGAACAAAACGATCATCGCTTGCTTGCCATTATCGACTTGATAATGCAAAAAATTTCAACCCTTTTTATTCATTTTAAAACAAAGAAAAGAAATGAGAAAACTTTTGCTGTTTGTCTTTCTGGTTCTAGCCATGTGCAGGACCTATGCCCAGCCATCGTCGGCAGCATCAACACCCACGTACAACTCGGGGGATGTGTTGTCGCTTTTTAGTGATGCCTACACGAATGTGTCGGGCATTAATTGGTTTCCTAATTGGGGTCAATCGACCCAGGTGTCAGACATTACCGTTGATGGTAACACCACCAAGCAATACACTAGCATGAATTACCAAGGAGTGGAATTTACTGGGGTAGTAAATGCTTCTTCTTACACCAACCTACACTTGGATGTTTACACCGACAATTGTACTGCGTTTGATGTGTATTTAATTAACACCAGCCCTAGTACTATTGAACAAAAAGTAACGCTTAACCCTACATTCTCGGGTTGGAATAGTTTCGACATTCCGCTTACTTCTTACACCAATATTGCTTTGAGCCGTATTGCACAAATAAAATTGGTGTCAACACCGTTTGGTAGTAGCGTTGTGTACTTAGACAATATTGTTTTTTGGAAAGCAGCTTCTGTGCCAACGCTTACCAATTTCAGTGTACCTGATAAATATTTAGGAGACGCTCCCTTTACCCTTAGCCCTCCAACCAGCAATAGCGCAGGGGCATTCACTTACACCAGCAGTAACCCAAGTGTAGCTACAGTAGATGGTGATGAGGTAACAATAGTAGGTGTTGGTACTAGCACCATCACTGCATCACAAGAACCCGATGGTGGTTTTGATGCTGGACAAATTACTGACAACCTTGTTGTTTCTTATGCACCACCAAGCACCGCAGCACCTACTCCTACCGCTAATAGCACAGATGTGTATTCCCTATTTAGTGGCACTTATACGAATGTAAGCGGTACCAATTGGTTTCCAAACTGGGGTCAATCTACTACCGTTTCAGATGTAAGCATTGTAGGAAATACAACCAAGAAATTAGATTACCTCAATTACCAAGGTGTGGAATTTTCCAGTCCGTTAGATGTATCGGCATATAGTAATCTACACGTGGATTTATGGACACCCAATTGTAGTTCTTTCCAATTGTTTTTGATTAATGCAGGCGGTGTTGAACAGAGTTATACCATAACTCCTACCCTCAACGACTGGACTAGTATAGACATTCCATTATCTGCTTACACTTCCATAGATTTAAATACGATTATTCAATTCAAATTTGTGGGAACACCATTTGGCACCAGCACCATTTATCTGGATAATATTTATTTCTGGAAGGCAGCTGCAACCCCTACTCTATCTGCCTTTAGTATTGGCAGTAAACTATTGGGTGCTGCAGATTTTACCATTACCCCTCCTACTAGCAATAGTACAGGTACGTTTACCTATACCAGCAGCAATACTAATGTGGCTACCATTTCTGGAAATGTGGTACATATTGTGGGCGTGGGCACTACCACTATCACAGCCCTTCAAGCCGCTGATGATACCTATAATAGTGGAAGCATTTCTACCAGCTTAGTGGTTTCTTATCCACCCCCAAGCACAGCAGCACCAACGCCAACACAAACCTCAACGCAGGTATTGTCTATCTATAGTGATGCTTACACCAACAAATCTGGTACGAATTTTACACCAGCATGGGGGCAATCTACGATTTCAACGGATATCACCATTTCTGGAAACAATACAAAAAGATACACCAACTTCAACTACCAAGGTTTTGAATTATCTGGCGTAGCTGATGCATCTAGTATGACTGATTTGCACCTAGATTTCTGGACACCAAACTGTACTGCGTTTGATGTGTACCTCATCAATACCAGCCCATCAAAAGAACAGAGCTATAGAATCACTCCTAACAACAGTGGATGGAACAGTATTGACATTCCATTGTCAGCATACACCGACATTAATTTAAGCACCATTGGTCAGCTTAAATTTGTGTCCACTCCTTTTGGTAGCGGAACGGTGTATTTAGACAATCTTTATTTCTGGAAGCCAGCATCGGCACCAACCATTACCAATTTTAGTGTTGCCGCCAAATCTTTAGGTGATGCAGCATTTAACTTAACCGCACCTACCAGCACCAGTGGTGGCGCATTTAGTTATGCGAGCAGCAACACCGGTGTAGCCACCATAAGTGGGAATAGAGTAACGATTGTAGGTGTAGGTAGTACCACCATCACTGCCACACAGGCAGCAGCAGGAGGTTTTACCAGTGGTAGCATTACAGCCACTTTTGTGGTATCTTATCCATCACCAACAGTAGCAGCTACTACCCCAACGGTATCGTCAGGCAACGTAATTAGCTTGTTTAGCAATGCTTATACGAATGTTTCTGGCATCAATTGGTCGCCAAGCTGGGGTCAATCAACGGGTGTAAACGATGTGTCCATTGCAGGAAATACCACCAAAAAATTCACTACCATGAATTATTCAGGAGTAGAATTTACTAGCAATGTAAATGCTTCTACCATGACCCATTTACACCTAGACATCTGGACAACCAATTGCACAGCTTTCGATGTATTCCTTATTAACACCAGCCCCGCCACTGTGGAACAATCATTTACACTTATTCCTACTTTCTCTGGCTGGAACAGCTTTGATATTCCATTGAGCAACTATACCAACATTGCCCTGAATAAGATTGCGCAAATGAAGCTATCTGCTACACCATTTGGCACCAGTCAATTATTTTTAGACAATGTGTATTTCTGGAAACTTACGCCTACTTGGACAGGAACCGTTTCAACCGATTGGTCAAACGTCAGCAACTGGTCTTATAGTTTCCCTCCAGTATCTGGAAGTAGTGTTATTATTCCATTAGCGCCGTCAAGACAACCCATTTTAAGTGCAGATGCAACCGTTAATGCCCTAAACTTGGCAGGAAAACTTGACTTAAATGGCAAAACCATCACCGTTACTGGAGCTATTACAGGTACGGGTACTTTCAAGAGTACAGCAGCAGCTTCTATGGTTATCAGTGGTACAGTGGGTACTATCAATTTTGATGCTACCTACAATAGCTTAAAAGATCTCACCATCACAAGTGGTTCTGCTACATTAGGCACAAACCTCAACCTCTATGGCGTATTTACCCCTACAAGTGGTACGTTTAATACGGGCAATAAATTGACCTTGAAATCGACTTCTGCATCTAATTCAGCCGTAGTAGGTGTGGTAGGCGCAACGATTACTGGAAAAGTAACCACAGAGAAATTTATCCCTAAAGGTTTGCGCTTGTTTAGAGATTTAGGTGTTGGCTTGGCAAATGCTGGTAGCATTTTTAGCAACTGGCAGGAAAGCGGGGCAAATACACAAGGCTGGGGCATCCAAATTACTGGAGTAAAAGGTAATACAGTAGGCACTGATGCTACAACTGGTTTAGATTATTCATTCACTGGTAACCACTCTATGTTTACCTGTGTAAACAATGTTTGGGATTCAGTTTTGAACACTAAAACCACCAACTTCAGCCCTTACCAAGGATATCGTGTATTGATTCGTGGAGATAGGACTGGTAGCTTGCAAACACAAATTCCGGTGATGTATAACAATACCACCCTTCGTGCAACAGGTAATTTGGTTACAGGAAATGTTACTATGCCCAATATAAATAGTGGTGCAAACAATTACAGTTTTGTTGCCAACCCTTACCTCTGCCCTGTTTCTTGGAGTTTAGTGTGGGCAGCAAGTAGCAACATGAATGCAAGCTTCTGGTATTGCGACCCCACATTTACCAATGATGGTACACCAACGGGTTACACTACTTATGTGGCATACAATGCACAAACTGCTACCACAAGCAACCCATTGGGCAAATCGAACATGAACGGTTACTTACAGCCTAACCAAGCGTTTTTTGTTCAAAACGCAGCAAGTGGTACTCCTTCGTTATTATTTAGAGAAAACTGTAAAGTGCCTACTGCTACCAAAACATCCATTTTTGGTACACCAGCCAGTGTTAATCGCATTGCCTTGGGCTTGTATAAAAACGGCACCAACATCGATGGAGCTGTAACTGTTTTTGGCACTGGATTCGATAAAATGTATGGTACAGAGGATTCAAAAAAATTCTCCAACCCTGCTGAAAATATCGCTTTCACATTGGGAACAACAGATGTGGCCATCAGCGGCTACCCCACTCCTACTGTAAATGATGTATTGCCTATCCATCTGTATCAATTGACTGCCAATACTACTTATGTATTGAGGGTAGATGCAGCTCAGTTTACTGGTAATGGCCTTTTGGCATATTTGATAGATAATACTACTGGTGCTCGTACCTTACTATCTGGTGATAGCACAGGAGTTGCCTTCACCGTAGGTGCAAACACCGCCATTGCGGCTAACAAATTCAGCATTGGATTCCAATCTGGTACACTTGCCGTACAAAGCATTGCGCTTACCGCAGTTGCGCAAAACGACGTAGTTAGCTTGAAATGGAACACCATTGGCGAAAAAGAGGTTGTAAGCTACAGCCTAGAGCGCAGCAATGCCACTACGGAATTTACAGCCATCAACCGTCAGGCAGCAGCAAATGCAAATAGTGCAGCCTATTCTTTCATTGATAAAACGCCATCAACTGGCATCAATTATTATCGAGTGAAAGCTGTGAGCAAAGATGGAAGCGTAGATTACAGCAAAACTGTTGCGGTATCCATAGGTAAATCTGGCACTATAGCTGTTTATCCTAACCCAGTAAAAGGACATGAAGCGAATGTGCAAATGGCACACTTGGCTACTGGTAAATACCAAGTAAGCTTGGTGAACAGTGCTGGAGTTCAAGTGATGACTAGCACTATCAACCACCAAATGGGTACTGGTTCTGATAAACTTAGTATTCAAAAGCATTTGGCTGCGGGCAATTATGTGTTGCGCATCATGAACGGTTCAACCGTTATAGGCCAAACCAAATTGGAGTTGCAATAGGCTTTAAGTATTAAGTATTAGGTTTTAGGGTTTAGGTTTTAGGTTTTAGGTTTTAGGTTTTAAGTGGAATTCAAAAATTTAAGGTTTAATCTTCGTTGACCTACTTATTACATAATACCTAAAACCTAGAACTTATTAACCAATTCTCAAGAACTGCCTTCCAAGTGTTGGCAGTTCATTTTCTCATTATTCATAAAATTAAATACTGTTTTAATCATGAAAAAATATTTGATTTCAGTTGGTAAATTCATCGCTGTTGCCGGTATTGTACTAATGGCAAATAGTGCCATAGATGCACAGCCCAACCCTGGCCCAGGCAATAGTGGCAGCACCATCAACACCACTGGCGACGGCCCTACCATACCCTTTGATGGGGGCATGAGTTTGATGCTGATTGCTTCTGGCATTAGTTATGGTGCAAAAAAATTAAAGAAAGTAAAGCCATCCATTGGCTAAATTGTGCTGGTTAATATAACCCTTTTTTTTGTTTTTAAGTTTATTGCCAACCTTGTCTAAGGTTGGCAATTTTTTTGTTTGCCACGGATGCACGAATGTTTCCTTTATGCCACGAATGCACGAATGATTTTTTAATGCCACGAATGAGCGAATGTTTTTTTAATGGCACTAATGAGCGAATGTTTTTTTATACCTTGAATGTTCGAATGTTGCGACTCCCTTGAATGAACGAATGTTTTTTTATGCACGAAAGCATATTACTTAACCATTGTACATTGGTATAAGCAATAAAATATTCGTGCATTCGTGGCAACTAAATATTTTCGCACCAAAATAAATTGAGAAGTTGGAAAAAAATAATTTTTCGAGAAGAGAGTTACACCTTAGTTGGTATTTGTATGGAAGTACATAACCATCTGGGAGCGGGATTTTTGGAAATTGTTTATAAAGATGCCTTAGAATATGAGTTTAAAAAAGCTAATATACCTTACGAAAGAGAAAAAAAAGTATGCTGTTAATTATAAAGGCGTTCAGCTGCCTCACCAATTTTATGCTGACTTTGTTGTGTATGATAAAATTATACTAGAAGTAAAAGGAGTATCATCTATTAGTCAGGAATTCTTTGCACAGGCTATGAACTATCTAAAAATATCCAATAACCAACTTGCACTTATTGTAAACTTTGGAGAATTGAAATTGAACATCAAACGAGTTGTTTTATAATAAGTTAACTAGCAACAAAACATGTAGCGTCCACAAAATAAAATATTCGTGTATTCTTGGCAGCAAGACTTTTGCGCATTTTTGACCATCCGTGAAACCTACTATATTGACTTATCCATTTGAATTACCTATAACCTATTTTCTCTTCGGTTTAGTATTTGGCGAACTCCATGGAAATAAGAAATGGTAGCGGTTTGTGTTCCAAATATTTATCCCAATGTGTACAAAAACCTATTGAATTGGGTTGTCCCCTATTTTCAACGCTTCAATGGCATTGGTGTTGGTAATAAGGTTGGATTGAATCTATCATAAATAGTTGAAAAACATACCGAACGTACCTACAAAATCACTTGCTTTTATTTGATTGCTTACTATGAAAAAGAATATACTGTTATTGATTGGTGTGTTGTTTAGTTGCTATTGCTTTGGGCAAAGTCGTGTACAAATAGATTTATCTGGCAATGGCTGGCGGTTATGGAAAGACACAGACAATGGCTGGGTGAAAGACAGTTTGTATTTTCCACCAGTGGATTTGAACCAGCTTCCCATCCATCCTCCCACAGGTGGTTGGAAACAGTTGAACAACGATAATGGAATATCTGTGGCTGTACCAGGAACTGTAGAGCAATACTTGCAAAAAGGAGCAGCACCTTTGGCAGATTTAAAAGGAATTTCATGGTGGTGGCGTAGCATAACAATACCCAAAGTTGTTGCTGGACAAAAAGCTTTGCTACGTTTTGAATCGGTGCGATGCAGGGCAGAATTGTTTATTAATGAACAATTGGTTGGTTATGATTTAATTGGTAATACGCCATTTGAAGTGGACATCAGTGCCTTTGCACCAGCAGGTGCCACTGTTCGCTTGGCGGTTAGAATTACCGACCCAGGTGGCAATTTCGACTGGATTGATAATGAAATGCTTTGGGGCAAAACGAATGTATCGGGCAGTCATGGTTTTGGAGGCATTACGGGTAGGTTGCAATTGCTGGTTTGCCAACCCCTGTATATTCAAGACATCTATTTACAGAACCAACCTATACCTACCAAAGCCATTGCTAAAATAGAATTGAACAACCAAACAAACAGCACTACCAGTAGAAAACTACAGCTAACCATTGTGAAAAAAGATGCACTAGATAAAGTGGTCTTTAGTAGAACCTTACCCACCGTATCGCTGCAAAAAGGTATCAACTCAGTAGATATACCCATTGATTTGCCCAATGCTGCTCTTTGGGATGTGGAGCATCCTAACCTTTATATATGCAAAGTGAAACTTACCCATAAAGAAAGTATTACTGATTATGATACCCAAATATTTGGTTTCCGTTGGTTTGAAGCTTCGGGGATTGGCAGCAATGCTGTTTTTAGACTCAACGGTAAACGTGTTTTTGTAAAAACGGCCATTAGTTGGGGTTTCTGGCCTGTTAATGGTATTTTTCCTACACCAGAATTAGCCGAAAAACAAATTAAAACAGCCAAGGAATTGGGTTTGAACATGCTCAATTTTCATCGGTGCATAGGCAATCCTATTGTGATGGAAAAAGCCGATTCCATGGGCTTGTTGTACTACGAAGAGCCAGGTAATTACCAATCGGGGGTAAAACATTTAGAAGCACGGAAATGGAATCATGAAAAGCTGATGCGTATGGTGAAGCGTGACCGCAGCCATCCTTGCATGGTCATTTACAACATGCAAAACGAAATGAGGGATGTGGACAGTCTCACCTATATTTCTCAACAAAAAGATATGGCAGACGCACATCGAATTGATCCTTCACGGATTATTACTCGTACTTCAGGTTGGGCAATTGGAAAAGATATTAAGGATCAAGCCAAACTACATGCCCGCCCTTTTGATACTACTTTATACATGACAGGGTGGTATGATTATCATCGTGCTGGCGGGCCACATACTTGGTTTCAGGGCTTGTATCAATCGCCTAGTTTGTATTATGGCTATTCAGATAATGCCAAGGAAATTGTGTATAACGGAGAGGAAGGTGCTCTTTCAACACCGCCCCGTATAGAAAAAATATTTGGAACAACGTCCGATTCAAGTATTATGGGCTGGGATGGCTATAACTACCAGATAGATTACCAACAGTTTAAAGGGTTTTACGATGCAAAAAAGTTAGCCGCTACTTTTCCAAGCATAGATGATTTCACGAAGGCATTGGGTAAAATATCCCTTTATCATCAAGGCCGAAAAATTGAAAACAATCGTATTTGCGATGTAAATGATGGTTATGCTGTAAACGGCTGGGAGTCAGAACCGCTAGAAAACCACTCTGGCATAGTAGATTGTTATCGCAATCCTAAGGCAGATGCTGCTGTAATGGCTTATTATACACAGCCAGTTTATGTTGCTATCAAACCAAGAAAACAAGTATTGGCTACAAAGGATACTGTAGTTACAGATATTTATCTCATTAACGAAGAAAACATTCATGGAAATGGCCAGCTAATGGTACAATTAGTGTCGCCTAATGGCCAAAAGCTACCTGCCAAATCCATTCCCGTACACATAAAGGGAGGGGATGTTTTTGGTCAACTGTTGGCAGATGCGTTACCACTACCGTTGGGTGCTGATGCAGGTATGTATAAAATAATTGCGGAGCTGAACATGGACAACAGTAGCCCTAAACCCATTACAGGCAAGGATGAAGTGTTGGCCGTAGATTGGCGTTCAACCACCATAGCAGGCAAAGGGGCTATTTGGGAATATGGAGATAAACTCAGCCAATTTTTACAACAGAAAAAACAATTTACCGCAGCAACTTTTGATGGAAAACAAGAAAAACTGGATTGGATATTGGTAACTCGGTCGCCAAATGGAGGGGATTTAGGAATTGTACCACAAGAAAACTTAGTAGGAAAAGATGGAAAACCGGGGTTGGATACCCGTTATTTTATGGGTGCCAATTTTGACACAGAAGTAGCCCAGCAAAAAGAAGCCTATATAGATATGATTGTAAACCAAGGGGCAACGCCGCACCCCAAAGTGCCCGCTACTTTTAACTATAGCGTGCGTTGGGAAGGTAAATTAGTTCCTCCAATGACAGGTGATTACCAATTTCAACTAGAGGTAGGCTATGGCGGAACTGGTAATCTGGTGATTAATGGTCAGACGTTCAAATTAAATAGTACGTTGAAAAGAATCGCAGGAAGTATTCACTTAGAAAAAGGAGCTTCTGTGCACCTTTTGGTAGAATTGAAACACAATCGCCATGTAGGTGCTTGCCGCTTTTTTTGGAGCATTCCAGACACCACCAATTATAGTAGCCAAATTTTAGAGAAAGTTGAAAAAGAGGGCACTAACCTAGTAATAATAGATAATACCGACAAATGGATGCCTTTATTAGCGCAGAAAAAAGCAATTCAGTACCAAGATAAATTTGCGGTGGGGACTACTTGGTTGGGCGGTGTGGAATTTGTGAAAACCCATCCCCTATTTAAGGACTTGCCTACCAACCAAGGGATGGATTGGCCTTACGAAATGGTGGTGCGTAAAGGAAATGAACGATTGGGCTTTGTGATGCAAGGTGAAGAGTTAGTAGCAGGAGCATACCACAGCTATCCGCAACAATTGGGTACAAGTGTGGGTATTATTCCTTATGGCAAGGGCAAGATTATTTTCTCCACATTGGATATTTACAATAGCCTCAATTTGCCTGAATCAACTGCCGAAGTGTCTAGAAAATTGTTGTGTAACTATTTGCAGTTTGCGGGTAAGCGATAAACCTTTATGGGGAAATGCCACTAATGCACGAATGGTTATTAACTATTTACCTATGGAGATTATTGCGCATTCGCTCTAATGGCACGAACAGAGGTAATGCCACTAATGCACGAATGGTGATTAACTCTTTACCTATGGAGATTATTGTCGCATTCGCTCTAATGGCACGAACACTTGTACGACTCTTTTTTATTATTTCTTTCGAGATAAATTCAAAAAATGTCAACTTGCTTACGCTGTTTGATAAGCAGGGGATTTGGGATTTGGCATCAAAATGTTGACTAACTGCCTTTGAAATATTGAACTGATTCTATCAAAGTACCAAGTGCTAAGACATTTGCAATCATGACGCATTATTATACAGGGTCTGACCTTCAGTACCGCCCCTATAAACTCTAATTAAAGTTAAGCTGCAGCAAATAACTTACGCATGTGGATGTACACTAGGATTGATGTAAATTTTACTTGGCGGGGTATAATAGTGCTGCCCCAATAAGCCGCCACCTTTGCATAGTAACAATTCAGTTACAATCAAATATTTTACAGAAATGAATACTTCCCATGTAGCACCAGAAAAAAAAGAACACGATTCAGCTAAACCCCACGATACAAAAGCTGCAAGCGTGGATCCTGAAAAAGCACCTGCACATCAGGCTACGGAAAAAAAAGACCATGAAACTGTTGCAACGCATCCTGATGCGCATGCTAAAACAGTTGCCGATGCAAAAAAAGCAGCAGATGAAAAAGCAAACCATCATCCTGCTGCACATCCCGATCATGCCAAGCATACTACTGCTACCCATAAATAGTACTAGTACACTATTGGGATGAATCTAGTGAATAATTAAAAAAGCATTGTGCGCGAAGCACGATGCTTTTTCCATGTTTGGTTTTCGTTTCTACCTACCGTTGGCTCTTGCCTCTTTTAACACTATTATCATGAAGACCACTGCCGAACTGAATGCTGAAATACTAAGCATCACTATCACTATTGGCCAATACTATCCTGAGTTGAGTAAATACATTGTAGAAATGCCCTTTAGCAGTCATACTAACTATAATGAAACCATTACCCTGCGCAATCTATATGACTATTATAGCTCGCTAAAGTCTTTGGTTTTACATTATGCTGTATCCCATAGAGCCTCTAGTGTAGCCTTTTAAATCGACCGGTAGCGTATCCTCGCCAAATAAAAACTTGTTAAGAAAAAAGCTTTTCCATTATCATTTATCAGAACATCCACATTACCAAACATTCATTTACGCTCATGAAAATTCATCATAAAATTGCTGTTTGGATGAATCAATCCACCGCCTACCTCTTGCACAGTACACCCGAGGATGTTGTAACCACTTCTATTCGCTTAGAAAAACAGAAAGATGCGGCGTTAAAATCGGCTGTGGCGTTAGATGCTATCAATTGTTTTACCAATTGCTTTGAAGAAAAGCAATACCTAAAGGCGTTGATTGAGGAGATAAAAGGTTATAACGAAGTGCTGTTGTGTGGTCCTACCTACCATAAAGCGAATTTGTACCATGCCCTCCGTGCAGATGAACGTTTTGCCCAAACCAAAATTGGCATTACCAAGACTGGTTTTATGGATGAAAACCAGTTGCTGGCGTTTGTAAGGAAGCATTTTATGCGCACATTTTTTTAACACCTCTCACGGGACGAAAACTGGCGAGCATGATTGAGTATTGAGTACTTTATCATGCTTTTTTATTTTCAGTTTATCGCTATTCGAAGCTTTCAATTAAAACCCAACCAACCCCATATTGAAAGAGCAAGTGCCGATACACACTTCACTTTTCTATACCATTTAATTTACTCTAGGGAAATTATTCCTTAATAAATATTTCTTGATCTAACCCTTTTTTCATTTGATGAATTTGTTGGAGGAGTAGCAATAACTGGGGTTCGTCTTGGAACAAAGCTGGATCAAAAGCTGATTTCTGTTCATCATATCGGGCTTTGTTGCCGTGAATTTCAAGGAGTTGCTGTAGATGATTGGAGGAAATGGGTGGTACATTAAGTAAGGAGCAAGTGTAAAGATGTCGGATTTCTTATGTCAATTTCATCAGTTGCTTTTTTGTCTCCTATTCTTTTCGTTAGTAAATAAATTGCCTGTGTATTGTTCATAAAGTTCATCCAAGCGGGGTTATTTAATTTTCCTGAAATCTATACAATGTAATGTTCCACTTCCAGTAGGAGATATTGAGAAGTAAGTACCTGCTAAATTTTGGGTAATGCCATTTATTGAAGCACAATTAATTGAAAAATCATTTAAATCAACCGTCAAAATGTAATTGCCAGATAATAAGGTTGTATCAATTTTGACTAGTCTAAAATCAACCCCTTTAACTATTGTATCAGAAAAATAAATCCTTAGCCGATAGTCTATTGAAAACTCAGGGCTAAAGTATTTTTCATTCCAATTCCTACCACTAATGAATATCTGATTCATAGAATCTGATTCATTAACCCAATGACCTTGTAAAGTATCCAGTACTGACAATTTCCTAGAACTTTTTTGAATACCGCCATTATTTATCAGTACCATAAAAAGAAACACTAACCCAACAAAAAGCGCAAGAAATGCAAGATAATTTTTCAATATTTTTTTTTCTGGCTAAATCACAGATTCTAAAACGCATCCTGCTATAGTTAGCGTTTTGTAGAACATAGGCTATCTAGACCTTTGAATACAGATTCTAAGCTTGGCCTTATTTACATTTCTTAGCAACAAAGGCTTTGGCTACTAGATATATTGGCCTAGTGACCACCAATTTTGCCGCTCTTGATTTTGAACCATCTTCCGTTTCTTTATTTCTTTTTTCTACGATACCTATAGCATACAGTAAAGGCCCACAACCATATTCGCTTGCGTGAAGCTGTGTGTTCTGTAACGCATATTCATAGGCAAATAGTTGCGTTTCCATCTTTTTTTCTGCCGAGGATAAGTTTTCGGATGAATATTTCCGATGAAGGTATCCTGACATTTGATACAGATCAAAAATTGCTCTGTCTTCACTAATCTTTTTGTTGGCAAAGAAATACAGGTCAAAAAAAATCGTACCCGTTTTGCGTTCTGTATGACAAATAGATTTGTGCTTTTCTGCCAATCCAAATACGATTTCTTTAACTACCTCATCATTATCTCTTAAATCACTATACGCCTTATAAAAGTTGGGATATTCTTTTTTCAAACCCTCATCTATTAAGGAGGCTTGAATCAAATTGCTTGCATCGGCTTGAAGGGTCTTGCCTACTTTGTTTAAGACACTTAACACTTGGAAATTTTCGGGGTCTGTTTCTAAATCGTTGGTGGTTTGCTTTATTAACTTCTCCGCCGTTTTGGCGCCCATTTTTTCTACTTTCTTCTTAGCACCATCAATTAATGAGGTAAAAAAGTCCTGACCAGAAGCAACAGTTTGAACAAGGCAAATGGGCAGAAGCAGCAATAGCAATCGAAAATTTTTCAACATTTTTTGTTTTATTAGTGTGTGATGATTAATAAATGTGTGCATATAAAATGCAAAAGACGTAAAAAAAGCCAAGCTTTCGCTCGGCTTTTTTGTTGAACCTAGGTTCTGTTATATGATAGTTACCTCTACATAAGCAGGGGAACCGGCATCTGCAATGGAGATGAATAAGCTACGATTGGTGTCGGAATAAAAAATATCAGCAGGATTAATTTCTACTTTATCCTTTCCTTGAACGATACCTGGCGTTTGGCCTGTTGCGGGCAGTTTGTTTAAACCATTGGTAAAATACAACTGAATGGGTTTTTCGCCATAATTGATAACACTCAATTTCTTTTTTGCATCCAATTTGCGTTTGAACAACAATTCTGGCAACGTATCCTCAAGCGTAATGGTAAATGTAGCTTGAGATTTAGAAGTAAGCAACGCAACAGGGAAATAGGTTTCAATAGCAACAGGGGTTTTGTAAAACTTTGCTATGCAACTTCCATAATCCTTAAACATGGCCTCAGCAGCGTCCACACGAGCCACTTCTAAAGCAACAGCAATACTGTCTATTTGCGTCATCTGGGTTTTTTGCACCTTGATAGCACTTTTCATATCATCCAAAAAGGCGGCCACTTGCTTTGCAACTGGGTCTAAAGCGGATATTTTTCCTAAAGCAACGGATAAGTTGCCCAATTCTATTACTCTATTGCTTACACTTCCGTTTTGAAACGGCTTGCGACGGTTGGGCAATATTTTTTTATACTCAATAGAATTCAGGTCAAAAACACCTTGAATGGCTACATCCCACTTTCTTATTTGGATTCCAGAAAGCTCCTCTACCAAATTTACAACTGCTTTAGTATTGCCTGAGTTGCTGCTGCGCAAGGCAGACCAAGTTTGGTAAATATTATCGTAACTGACATAAAAAGGATGGAAGAAGGTAAAAATCGTGTTGATGTCTTTATCGGCAACACCTGCTTCCAACATAGAATCGTGACGGCCAAAAATTGCTTTTGCTTTGAAATAATTGCCGTCAGTTAAATAGAGAATAAAATTTTCTGCGCGAGGCCACATAACCCGAAAGGAGATTTTAACGTTAAGTACATGGAATATCGACCACAAAAGAAAGGATTTTTCTTAAAACAAACAGGTTATTGTAAAAAAATCGAAAATTTTTTTTACTTCATCCATTTTACTTGATAACCCATGTCATAAAATTACTATCAACCGTTTTTTGTTTTCAAAAAAATGGGTCGTGGCACGTGCTACGTACCAGTTTTTTTTTGGAAACCCTATCATAGCACGTGCCACGTACCATTTTATTTTAGAAAACTGGGTCGTAGCACGTGCTACGTGCCAGTTTATTTTAGAAAAGTGGTACGTAGCACGTGCTACGTACCACTTTATTTTAGAAAACTAGGTCGTGGCACGTGCTACGTACCAGTTTATTTTTAAAAACCCTGTCATAGCACGTGCTACGTACCAGTTTTTTTTCAAAACCCTGTCATAGCACGTGCTACGTACCATTTTATTTTAGAAAACTGGGTCGTGGCACGTGCTACGTACCAGTTTTTCAAAAAACTTTTTCGCAAGGCAGTTACCTAGTACCCATTTTTTTCTGAGACCCTTTTGTTGCAGATGCCGCTTACTGCTTGATTTTTACCCATTTTGTTGCTGTATTTTTTATCATCGCTGAATAAATACCGCTTTTATCACTCCCCTATAATTACCTATTACCACACAAAGCCATCATTCGTGTATTCGTGGCAAAACCCCTCTATTGCGTAATTTCAAAATAAATTTTTCAAGTTGTTTGAAAAAAATTTCTGGTTTCCAAAGCAATTATTTTGATATTCCAAATCGCCTCCTATATTTGCCAAACGTTATTCAAATTTACTCACAATCAATCGGAATTTTTTAATGAAACAACGAACACGTTCCTACACTTTACTGCTCGGTTTCCTACTGCAAGTGGCAGGCTGGAGCAGTTTTGGCCAATGGCAAGGGGCATCGCCTAATGGCTTTGGCAGTTTTGGTGGCGATGCTGCCGCAGGGTCATTTACCGGAGGGGGATTGTTTTCCCCGTCGCTATCCGCAGGCAATCTATTGTTAACCCAAGGGGTACAGCAGCCCTACGGTAAACTAATCATCCGTGGCAAGTGCATCACCCCTCTACAAAAACCCATCCCCTATGTTAGTTTAAACCTCTCTGGTTCTGAAAACCGACAATGGCAAGCAGGGTTGGATGGCAAATTTTCTTTGCCAGTAGGGTATGCCGCTACCGTAACGCTTGCACCCTCTAAAAACAATGATGTGGTGAAGGCGAATGGGGTTTCTACTTTGGACATTCTGCAAATCCAGTCGCATATCCTTGGTAAGTTTTTCCTCAACTCTCCCTATAAAATCATCGCGGCAGATGCCGACAACAATGGAGCAGTATCCGTACTAGACATTCTGTTGATCAAAAGATTAATCCTTGGGTTAGACACCAGCTTCAAGGGCAATCGGCTTTGGGCATTTGTGGATAGCAGTTTCGTATTTGTCAACCCTTCCAATCCGTTCCCTTATACCGCATCCATTGCCAAAGCGGGTATGCGCATTTCGGCTGACCAGCAAACCTTTTATGGCGTTAAAATCGGGGATGTTAACCAGGACTGGTCTGCCAGTGTGTTGGGTGCGGTCAAGTATAAAACGCCCATCCAATTGCTGCAAGGCAAGCCAATTATCGACAACAACTTGCGCTTGAAAATACCCGTATATGCCCACCAATTTACCAACCTGCTCGCCCTTCAATTTACACTAGACTACAACGCTGAGGAGTACAACTTCATCGGTATTGACAACCAACGCATCAATATGGAAGCGAATGCAGAACGCACGGGAAAAGTACCCATGCTTTGGGCAGAAGCAACCAATACCCCACAAACATTTCGGGACGACGAAGTATTGTTTTACCTATTGCTACAACCCAAAAACAACGCTACCCCTAACCCCCAGTTGACCATCAACAGCAGCATTACCCAAGTGGTGGCTTACGACAAACAGTACGATGCCCACTCCGTAGAATGGAAACAGGCGGCTGCGGAAACGACCCCCGCTCCCTTGGTGGCCATCAGCCCCAACCCTACTACCAATTGGGTAACCGTGCAATTACCACCTACCACCAGCAAACAAGTGGTGCTATCCTTGGCTACTGCCGCTGGCAAACAGCTTTGGAAGAAAACCTATCGCATCAACGAAACGGGGCAAACTCTCCAGCTTCCCTTACATCAAAACACCCATTTAGCCGACGGCATTTATTATTTAACCATTAGCGGATTGGCAGCAGAAGCCACCTATCCCATCATGATACAATCAACCAAATAATTAATCATTGAAATTACTTTTTATGAAACAGCAGTTTTACCAGTTTTTCACCGTTCTTGTTTTTGCTTTATTGGTAGGCAATACGCTTTTTGCCCAATCAGGCCTCCCCTACCAAGCCGTAGCCCGCAGTAGCAATGGCGCACCCATTATTAACCAACCCATTAATGTGAAATTCTTTGTACGAGACAGTATTGCTACTGGCACGGTGGTGTACAGCGAACAGCACAACCTCACCACCAATATATTGGGTTTGTTCAGTGCCACTATTGGTGCAGGCACTACCCTTTCGGGCAATTTTGCCAATATTAATTGGGGTGGCAATGCTAAGTTTATGCAGATAGACATTGACACCACAGGCACTAATACCAATTACCTCACCATGAGTACGCAGCAACTATTGAGCGTACCTTATGCGTTGTACGCCTTCAAAAGCGGCAGCAGCACAGGCGGCACCACCCCCACTGGCATCAGCCAAACAAAAGTGGTGGGCGATTCCTTAAAAATTACCTTGACAGATGGCCAGGTGCAAAATGCTGGCTATGTAAGAGGGCCAAAAGGCGATAGTGGTGCAAGAGGATTACAGGGTATTCAAGGTATTCAGGGAGTAAAGGGTGACCAAGGAATCCAAGGCGCAACTGGGCCAAAAGGCGATAGTGGCGCAAAAGGTTTGCAGGGTATTCAAGGGATTCAGGGTATAAAAGGTGACCAAGGGATTCAAGGAATTCAAGGTGCAACTGGGCCAAAAGGTGATAGTGGTGCAAGAGGATTACAGGGGATTCAAGGGATTCAGGGTATTAAAGGTGACCAAGGGATTCAAGGAATACAAGGGGCAACTGGGCCAAAAGGTGATAGTGGCGCAAGAGGATTGCAGGGGATTCAAGGGATTCAGGGAATAAAAGGTGACCAAGGGATTCAAGGAATCCAAGGTGCAACTGGGCCAAAAGGTGATAGTGGTGCAAGAGGCTTGCAGGGGATTCAGGGTATAAAGGGTGACCAAGGTGTTCAAGGAATCCAAGGAGCAACTGGTGCGGCTGGAAAAGATGGTGTTAGTATCACCAACTCTAAAGTAACGGGCGATTCTTTGTTTGTTACGTTAAGCAATGGGCAGGTTTTGAATACTGGAAATGTGAGAGGGCCAAAAGGGTTTTTGAGTACAATTGGTAATAAAAAAGGAGGAATGCTTTATTGGACAGGAACTCAATGGGATACTATTTCAGTTGGAGCAAGTGGGCAGTATTTACAAATGAATAGTTCAAGTGTACCTACATGGACAAATCCTGCACCTATAGCAAGGTTTAGCTATAAAGGAATAAATCAAGCACCTGATACAGTAACATTTGTCAATTCATCAACTAATGCTTCTTCCTATTTATGGGATTTTGGAGACAGCACAAACTCTACAACAGCATCCCCTACGCACATTTATAAAGTAGGCGGAATTTATACAGTTCGTTTAACAGCCTATAGTACTGGGGATAGTAGCGTGATTACAACGACAATCTTTATAGCCTCAGTTATCCCTACCGCAAGTTTTAATGTTAGTGGTTCAGGTTCTGTTGCTCCCGTGAATATTGGCTTCACAAACACCTCAACAAATGGCAGTACTTACTTCTGGGATTTTGGCGATAATACGACCTCAACCTCCAAAAATCCAAGCCACGCCTATTATAATGGTGGCTTTTATCTTGTAAAACTTGTTGTTACTAATTTAAGTGGTTCTAGCACTACATACAAACTTGTTAACGTTGGGGATGCCTATACCTCAGCAACAATTACTCAGGTGGTTATATCAAATTATCCACTTACCGATGGGGGAAGTACTTGGGATCCTTTTAATGGGCCTGATTTTTTTATTAATTTAACTGATTCCGCTAATGTAATTAAGTATAATGGTTCTGGTGCAAGAATAAGCGATATCACTACTTCTATGTTACCAGTGGGTTGGTATTTATCACCTGCTTACACTGTAAATGGAATTAATAATTTCTATTCCAGTATTGACATTGATTTATGGGATTTTGACACCTTAGATCCACATGATTATGCTGGATCTGTACGTTTTAAGATTTCAAATTACATAACATTACCCAATCCTTACCCATCATCAATAACTCTTACACAAAATGGCATTACCGCTACTGTGTATTTAAGTTGGAAATAGTTCAACGATGGCGCAAGCGTGCCGCTCTAGCTTGCGAGATGTTCCGCAGGGCATCTCGCCTAAACAGCTAAATGGGATTTACAATCCCTGTTCGCTAAGGTCTTTACTATGAAAAAAGCAGCTACTCCAAAAAGAGGTAGCTGCTTTTTTTGTATTGATGTCTAAAATTAGCGCAATAAGTAGTGTTTCGGTGTGTCTAGAAATATTTAACCAGGCTAACCCGTGGCTTTTTTGTCGATTACTTTCCGCAATCATTTTCATTCCTTCAAAAACTTTTGTAGTTTGAGATTGCTTGCATAAAATAGATTTCGCCTAAATTTGGAAACTTATTACCGTAATTTAATCACTAATTATGTCAATTAAAATAACCATCAGAAAAGACTCCATAGCTTCCATAGCAATTAAAAAGCACATGGCAGAAAAAGCAGCTTTTGCCAATGCTGTTAAAAAAGGAAAAATTAAGGACTACATTGAAAAAAAAGCTTCAACAGTTGACAGTACCTTACCAATTAGCTAATTATTTAGACACAAATATTACCTACTTCCAAACCGATAATCATTTAAATTACTATTGTAGGGTACATAATCACACCAAAAATCTGTCTCCTGTAATTGGGATTTTCGATATAGAAGTACACGAATTAGAGTTTTATAGCGAAACACCAATTGGCAATAAAAGGATAGAAGATCAAAGGGTTAAAGCCACTATCTACAAAATTCAGGTTTGAGTTGATTTTATTTAGCCGAAAACTATCTTTGATTAAATTCCCTAAATAATGACTTCAAAGAAAAAACTGCTACTAAGAATCAAACAGATAGTGGCTGAATCAGAACCCACCGCAACGGTTATTTTGTATGGTTCCCACGCTCGTGGTGAGGGCAAAAAACATTCAGATTTTGATTTGTTGATACTAGTTGATTCAGATAAGCTTACCAATGGTGATGAGAAAAGGATAAAAAATCCATTGTATGATTTGGAATTTGAAACGGGTAAAATCATCAGCCCTTTGGTTTTAAGCAGAAAAGACTGGGAAACAAAGCATGCTATCACTCCCTTTTACCAAAATGTTCAACAAGAAGGGGTGCTACTATGAATGGGAACATTAGCGATTTAATAGAATACCGGCTCAATTGAACTAATGATACATTGAAAGAGGCAAGAACAATGATCGATAATCGTTTCTGGAATACGGGTGTAAACAGGATTTACCCCTTGCTGGCGCAAGCGTGCCGGTTGTGCCAATCGCTAAGGTTTTCTAAAGTAAAAAAAGCAGCTACATCAATGGAGAGGTAGCTGCTTTTTTTTGTAAGCCATTTCTTTTAGTAGCATTTTATTGATCAATATTGGGCTGCAAATTTCCATTGTGAGTGTTCATTAAATTAGTGATTGCTCAAAAAAAATGATGCCTTTTTTAGAAGCAAAAAAACTTGGCATACCATTGAGCTAAAATCGTTTTATTTGCTTTTCAAATTGAAACCTTTATGTACGCAGTCACATTTGATATTGACACCGAATGTTTGAAAGAACAATACCATGCCGCCTATAACAACGCTTATGGTGACATAAGAAAGTTTATGGAGTCAAATGGCTTTGAATGGAAACAGGGAAGTGTCTATTTTGGCAATACCACTATTACTGCTGTTAGCTGTGTATTAGTAGTTCAAAAGTTAGCTAGAACTTATCCATGGTTTACTACCTGTGTAAAAGATGTTCGAATGTTAAGAATTGAAGAGAATAATGATTTAAAACCAGCAATCATGCTATAGAATTTATTATAAGCAGAAATAGGTATCAAAATATTACTTGTGCTATTCGCTACCTTCATCTACCATAAAAAAAGCAGCTACTTCCATATAGAGGTAGCTGCTTTTTTCGTTTTAGCAATTTACTCCACAGTGTGCCTACAACCAATTTATTTTTCTTCGCAACATGATTTTTTCCTGATAGAAAATGTAGATGCAGGGTTTCATTTACACAAAATAAGCCTAGCTCCTTTTTCGGGATGGGACAAAATAAAATACCATTCACCTATGTCACTCGTTTGCTGAAAATAGAATACTAATCGGTTTACCAACAATCAATTATTGCAAAATGTATCTCATGCTGTAGCATCATCAACAAAAATTCAAAAAAATTAGCCCTACTTACATCTGTTGAAGAAATATCAATATTATTGTAGCACATGAAAAAATGGATAAACGCTTTCTCCTCTTGTTGGTTGATGTTGGTGTTAGGTGGCCTTATGGGTTGCTTAGCTTCTGCTGATGCACAAACAATTTCTACCGTAGCCGGAGGAGGCATTTATGACCCAGAAGTTTTTTTAACAGGTCCACAGGCGGTGGTGGTGGATAAATCGGGTAACTTAATTGTTACAGATGGCTTGAATTATCAGATTAGAAAGATTAGCCCAACGGGTGTTGTTACCACGCTCGCTGGTATTGGCATTTATGGGTATAATGGGGATAATGGCCCAGCAAACAGCGCAAACCTGAGCAAACCCACCAACCTTGTTTTAGACACTACCAACAATACGATTTACTTTACTGATTTTTATAACCGTGTCATTCGAACTATTGACAACAACGGTATTATTAGAACTTTTGCTGGAAATGGGCTAGCTGGAAATTCTGGTGATGGTGGGGTAGCTACACAAGCAAGCTTTAAAGCCATTACTGGTTTGGCCTTAGACAAATCAGGTAATTTATACGTAGCAGATTCTGCGGATCACCGCATCCGTGTTATTCAAAAGTCTGGAATCATTAACGCGTTTGCGGGTACTGGTCAATACGGGTATTCTGGTGATAATGGCAATGCTTCCACGGCTCAATTGGGTAATCCTATGGGTTTGGCGGTGGATTTAATCGGTAATATCTATGTGGCAGACGCGGGCATTAATGTAGTGAGAAAAATAAGTGGCGGTATTATTACCACGGTTGCAGGTAATGGCAGCCGTACAGGTAGTTTGGGAGATGGCGGTTCGGCGCTTGCTGCAAGCATTGCCTTTCCCACAAATGTATGTGTAGATGGATTGGGCAATTTGTATGTTTCAGACACTTACCACCACCTCATTCGAAAAATTGCCCCCAACCAAATCATTTCCACTTTTGCGGGTGATGGATTTGTAGATGGACAAAACCAAGGTCGTTTGGTGGGTGATGGTAATTCAGCCTTGGCTGCTAGTTTAAATTTTCCATTGGGTATCCAGTTTGACAAACTGGGTAATTTATACATTGCAGATAACCAAAACAATTGCATCAGAAGGGTAAATGCCAATGGCAGTATCATTCGAATTACCTATCCTAATGAGGTAGTGAGTTTTCCTGCAAGTGGAATACAGTTAGCAAGTCCCGCTTTTGTAGGGGTAAATAGCAGTAACCGCCCCATTTTTTCCGATGCAGGAAATAATGTTGTTTACCTTATTGACAGTGCAGGACTGCTCAAAAGCATTGCAGGAAATGGCAATTTCGGTTTTAGTGGGGATGGCGGTTTGGCACTGAACGCCACGCTGGCAAGCCCAGCGGGAATTGTGGTGGATATTGCTGGTAATATATTTATTGCTGACAAAGGAAACCACCGCATCAGAAAGGTATTTTCCACTGGTGGAGCTATTGCCACCATCGCTGGTACGGGTGTACCTGGCAATGTGGGTGATGGCAACTTTGCTGTATTGGCTCAACTAAATAGACCAGAGGGTATTGCCATTGACAAAATGGGCAATATTTATGTGGCCGATGCAGGTAATAACTTAGTGAGGAAAATTGGCGTAAATGGCATTATTACCAAAGTAGCTGGTAATGGAATAGCGGGATACAATGGTGATTTTATCACTGCTACAAATGCACAACTGAATAACCCCTTGGGTGTCTGGATAGACACGGCCAACAATATATACATTGCTGATGCCAATAATTTCCGAGTAAGAAAGGTAAGTCCAAGTGGAATCATCACTACCCTCGCTGGTAATAGTTTACCCCTTTTCTCAGGCGATGGTGGACTAGCTACACAAGCAGGCTTAACCCCAGGCGGTGGTATTGTGGGGGATAACCAAGGCAACCTATATATAGCAGACACCTACAACCAGCGGATTAGAAAAATAAACGGTGGAGGCATCATAACTACAATTGTAGGGGATGGATTTATCAATAGTTTTTTTGAAGGTCGATTTGCTGGTGATGGGGGATTAGCCGTAAAGGCCAGTATTAATTTCCCTGTAGGCTTAGCGCTAGATGCGAATAACCAATTGTATTTGGCAGATACCAAAAATAGACGCTTGAGAAAAGTATCTGCTACCAATTGCATTAGCCTATCGCCGAGCAGTTTTACCACAACTTACCAAAACAATGTGGTCAATATCAATTGGGTAACTAAAAGTGATGCAGGCGTGACTTTTTATGTATTGCAGCGCAGCACAGACAATAATACTTTTACAACAATTGATAGTGTTGCAAGTAAATACGGCAATTCTGGCGGAGCCTATGGATTTGCAGACACGTTGAACATAGCAGATAATATATTGTACTATCGGTTGCAATATCAGAACGCAAATTGTGGAACGCAGTTCATACAAATTACAGATACAGTGCTGCAAACCTCTACTCCTACTACTGTTAATACACAAGATACCCTATACACAAAAGATGGGAAACTATTCAATTCCTGTAACCAAGAATTAGTACTTAATGGGGTAAATTATGCTGCCATTGACGACTATTATTTGGTAAAACACATCAATGCGGCCAATTCTAAATTGAATCAAATTTTATCTTCTGGAGCCAATGCGGTAAGAATACAATGGGTAAATGATGGCACTATTCGTACGAATCAAGGAAAAGACGAAGTGGCCAGTTTATTCCATCTAGATACCTTACTCTCTAGATGCGGCAGAAACCAAGTAATACCTATCCTCTGCCTTTTTGACCAAACCTACCTTGGACAAACCCAAAACTGGGCTGCTTTCGACCAATTGATTACAAGCTTTTGGATAAGAAAAGATGTCGTTAACTTAATTGAAAAGCATAAGAACTATTTAATAATCAATTTGGGCAATGAGGTAGGGTTATGGAAAAACAGCACGTTCAGCCACCAAGCTGCATTGGACAGTTTTGTAGTTCATTATAGATCAGCCATTCTGGCCATCAGGCAGGCAGGTATTAGGGTACCCATTATGATTGATGCACCAGATTTTGGTCAAAACTGGGATGTCTTTGCTGGTTCAAATTCTAGTGGAACAGTAGGACAAATTCTACTAACAACTGACCCTTTTCACAATATAGTTTTTAGCGTACACAGCTATTGGCATTTTAAGCCCAACGAGGTGAACAACGCTGGTGAAAATCTCACCGCTATGGTAGATGAATTAGACCAAATGCAAACACAAAACCTAACTTATGTATTTGGGGAAGTAGCCAACAACCAATCTCCACCAACTAATGAATGTAAGTGGGAATTAAAATACCAAGATTTTCTAACCCTATTACAACAAAGAAAAATTGGCTGGTTAGCTTGGACTTGGAACGACGACAAATGTAATCTTCGCCAGATGGCCAATTATGATCCTCAAGGCAACTTAAACAATCGTACAGATTATGGTGATTCTATCTTGCTTTCAAGCAGATATGGATTATCTAAAAATGCAAAAAGGATAGTGTGCGCACCTGCACAAACTAATTCGGTACGCGTCTGTAACCAAGTTTACCCTGCCCTTACCGCTAATTATACTTTTAATAGAACTGTAAATATTCGGTGGAAAAGTACTTCAGATACCAGCATTGCTTTTTACAGCCTGCTTCGTAGTACTGACAGTGTTCATTTCATTACGCTAAGAAATTTCCCTACTGGGTTTAATGCATCTGGGAACACTTACGAGTGGAATGATACCTTACCCCTTGGCAGCAATCAGGTTTATTACAAGTTGGCTATTACTGATACTATTTGTGGCGTTGCTTACTATACACCTTCAAATAAATTAAGCATACTTTCTTGTAATACCTATCCATTAGATAGTTTTTATGCAAGCCGCATTAGTGACCAATACATACAAATTAATTGGAGGCCTGTAACGGATGCCAATATCAAGTATTATGAACTACAAAAAAGCTTCAACGATACCAATTATGTTATTGCTACCACCTTACCCGCAATCTACAAAAATGCATCAGGCTCTTACCAATACCTCGATCCGGTTTCAGTTGACTCAGGCATCGTTTACTATCGAGTAGTTGCCTTTGATTCAATTTGTAATATTCGCAGTATCAATCGATTATCTAATTCGGTTTCTCCATTTCCACCCATTACCTGCACCCCCGCCCCCGTACTAATCCGCCCTCAATGGAATAACGAAAACAACCAAACAGCAACTATCCAATGGACAGCCCTTTCTAGTGCCTATATTTCAGTATACGTTTTACAAAGAAGTAATGATGGAAAAAATTATAGTAACGTAATCAGTATTCCAGTCTTACCAGATACCTTAGGTGGGCGGATATATACCATTGAAGACACCCTTCCAGCCAAAAGAGGCATTTTTTTCTATCGCGTAGCATATATTGATACACTATGCGCAAAAGCCCCCAACAAATTCCAGTATAGTAAAATAGACTCCTTGGTCATTCCTTGTTATGTAATCACAATGAATAGTTTTACGAGTTCGTGCGAGCAATATGCTATTACTGTTAAATGGCAACCCTATCCTAATCCCAATGTAAGTACTTATACGCTAGAAAGAAGTATTGACAATATTAATTACAGTTCGCTAGTTACCTACCCATCCCTATCAGGAATCAATAATGTAGACTACCGCTATATTGATACAAGCATCAGTCGATATACGGACTCTGTAAGTACCATTTATTATCGCATAAGCTATCGAGACAGCTCAGTACTATGCAAGAATTTCAAAACAAATTTATATTCCGATGTACTGGCAGTAGATCCAAAAGAATGTAACAATCCACCTCTTTCACTCTTTCCTAACCCCACATCCAGCTACCTCACGATAAAAAATGTTCAAGCTAATTCAATCATTCAAGTGTATAATTTTGAAGGTCAATTATTGCTACAGAAAAAAAACTTCTTTACGGGAAATTATCGCCTAGATGTAAGAAACCTACCCAAAAGCAGTTTTTTCATCCGATGCGTTTCTATCTGGACAAAAGGAACATGCACTCAATTTATCAAACAATAATCTTAATAGCTTTTCATAATTGAATAAATCAATAACGAATCTTAAACCTAAAATAAAAATAAAGTAACATTGCAATTGTTTACCTACGTTCTAAAATCAAAGGAGGCGATTAAGAAAATCATGAATTATAAATTGGATTTACTTTCGTACTTAACCAAAAGGAGAAAAATAAGAATGAGAGAAATTTGCTGTTACTTCAAAAAATATCCACTAATTGGCTTATTCATTTGGCTTATTATATTTAACGCTTGCACACCTACTGTAACGAACCAAGTAGGAAATACGACTACGGATCCCTCAACAGTTATTTCCGTTCCACTTGATCCAAACGGTACGCCAGCAACGTCAGTACTTGGTGGACAATACCTAATTACCTCAAGCCCCATAGACCCTTGTGCCACCAATAATATAAAAGTTAGTTTCACTCTTTCAGGTAAAAACATCCCCAGTAATACCACCATTCTTTGGACTTTCGGCGATGGCAATATTTCCACCGACAAACCTACTACTGCTAATCAATATGCCAAAACAGGAACTTATACAGTAATAGCACGAGTACTTGACAGCAATCGCGTTGTTCAAGATTCCGCTGAAACCACTTTCACTTTCCCAGCTCCCGTCGCATCCTTCGTTGCTACAAGACTTAGCCAAACCACCTCAGCCAATAACTACTTATTTAGAAGTACTTCCACTGGTAACATTGATAAATATATCTGGTCATTTACAGATGGCTCAATCGACGAAACCAATAGCCCCTCCATAATTCATGGATTTCCATTATCCAACCCCACAACCAATTATAATGTTACACTTACTGTACGAAACGCAAATGGTTGTTTTAGCACCACAACAAAAAACGCTAGTGTTTTAGCAGGAGGTAATCTGGGTTCAGATACAATTACCTATTCACAAACTGATCCATGTGGTCCTAACGGAAGTTCAGAACAATTTACATTCACTTGTAAGGCTACTACATTAACGGCAGGTACTTCCCTTATTTGGGATTTTGGAGATAATACCAGCCAAACTGGTACCATAGTCACGCACAACTACACTACGAGAGGCAATTACCTAGTAACAGTTACCGCGAGAAAAGGAACATCCGTTTTGTTTATTGCACAAAAAATGGTACAAGCAATTGGCATTGTTACACTTCCAATAAGTCAATTTGATACAATCAGAACCTCAGCATATCAATTTACATTCATCAATAAATCATCCCTTTCACAAGGAAAAATAACTAACTATATTTGGGACTATGGAGATGGATTTACCACCCCAATGACTACAAATACTAGTGTAATTCATGCATACCCAATTGGCACCGTGGATAAAAACTACACAGTCACCCTTACGACAATTTCAGAACAAAGTTGTACCAATAAAACCAGTAAGACGTTAACAATTTTAAAGCAATAAGGCTTAAATTAATTCTCATCTAAAACATTAATTAATTTTCAAAATCTAGAAACATCAATTAAAGATTGAGACAAAACCTATTATTTAATATTTGCACTAGGAAAAAAAACCAATAACCTAAAAACATTACAAATGACTATTCTGGAAGCCGCCTTAGATCCCTATAAATGCCACCAAGAAAAATATGGTGGAGAGGATTTGTAAACATAAGGTGACGAAAGTCTTCACGAAATAAGAGATCAAAAATTTGGAATTGCAGTAAATAATACATAATTAACAGTTCACGTCGAGTAACGCCAATTAGAAAGTTTACATGCAATAATAGGTAGAAACTAAAATTCAAAAAATTACAACATAGAATTATCAACTAATTCAGCACTTAATTATCTTTACCCGATGAAACGTTTCATACCTTTTCTTTTTTTTATAAATTTCGTAATTGGTTGTACAAAACAAGTTGATACAACAACTTCGACAACAACAACGACTACTACTTCAACTGCAGCACCTAACATACGGTTCTTCAATGTAATGGACTATGGTAATGTATCCATACAACTAAATACAACATCAATAGGTGATGTTGCCCAATATTATCCTACCACATATAAAACAGCGAGTATCGGAACAAACAATTTAAAAATAATTTTTGGAGGTGGCACTGCAGTTGACCAAAATATTGATTTACTTGCAGGAAAATCATACTCTTGCTTTGTTTACAGAGTAGGTTACAATTGGAAAATATCTGTGATAACTGATGATTTAACTAAACCGACTTCAAACAACTCCAACATACGAGTCTTAGATTTTAGAACACAGGCATATTTTGATTACGTCAACTTAAAGTTTAGCTCCCCAGGCAATTCCACATTAGAATATGCAAAAAGGAATTTCTTAGATCACCAGAGCTATGATTACTTTACAAATTATAAAACAATACTAGCAGGAACATATAATATTACTATATACAATACAACAGTAAATCTATTAACCAAATCCAATATCTTATTCGAATCAACAAAAATATATTCGGTCATTTTAATGACTCAAGCAAGTCAAACAGCAGCTGAGGCATTGCAAAATATTAAAATAGACGTTGAACAATATTAATAAAATATTTAGATACTACAATAATACCTTTTCAATAAATTTGTCAGTAACAGAAGATTGGAACAAATTGTTAACAGCATAATCAAGAGCCTTAGACTTCAAGTTTTGTTGAAATATCAAATCATTAACCAACAATGTAATTGTATCACAAAGTGCATTCAAATCGGATGGTGGAATTACAATACCACATTCATTTTTATTAATAATTTCGTAAAGGGAAGTCCCTTTTGCTGCAGTTACAATAACAGCACCACCAACTCCAAGAATATTTGTTAATTTAGATGGTAAAAATAAATCGCTACCAGATTCTTTTTGAACCACTAAGTGCAAATAAGCACGATTGAGCATTTCATTAAATTCATTTATAGGTAGTAAATTTAAAAAAACAACATTACTAAGTTTTAGCTTATTCGCATATTCCTGCAATTTATTTTTATAAGGACCTTCCCCAGAAATAACAAAAACCAAGTTAGTATTCTCATTGAAAAAGTTTGCAGCTTCTAATACCATTTCCAAACCTTGCTTTTCACCTATTGCTCCTGAGTAGAAAATTATTTTTTTATTTCTAAGAAGACTATCATTAATTGGAGGTATTGGAATTAAGGGAAAAATATTTTTGCTATTAATCCAATTTGGAAAAAGTAAACATTGTTTAAGGTTTGGTGTTTTTGCTAAGATTTTGCCTTTCATACCCTCAGAAATAGTGGAAACAAAATCTACATGTTTAAGAATGTATCTTTCTAAACCGTAAAGAATCTTCAATAAGGGTTTATTATTTATCATACCCAAATTCTCTGCTGCATCAATTTGAAGATCCTGAATATGATAAACAACTTTAGCATTTGAGAAGAAAAACCTATAATATAATCCAATAAAACCAAGCAAAAATGAAGGTACAGGTATAAAAATTAAATCAAAACGCTTGCGTTTAAAAATCAATAAAGAAACAATAAAAAATGAGCATATAAAGAACAATGCATCCTGAATAAGTCTTTTAACACCACTTGGATTATTTGGGATATAAAGAGGAGATCTAAATAATAATACATCAGACAGAAATTCTTTAGTAAAAGAATTTTTATAACCATTATACAACTTCCATTGAGGATAATATGGGTTTCCAGTTACAACGGTCACATCAAAAGAACGCTCCGAAGATAAAAAACTGGAAAATTCGGCTGTGTATTTCCCAATGCCAGTTATCTCAGGAAAATAATTAATTCCAATTATAAGTAATTTTTTATTGCTATTATCAGGCACTTAAATCTGAGTTGAAATATTAAAATTGATACCCTTTATGATTTTTTAACCAAGCTAAAGTTTGAGCAGTACCATCTTGTCTTGAGTAAGGTGGTTTACCAGTAACATTATATATATCATCTAAGGGAAGAACATTATTAGTAGTCATATTCTTTAGCCTAAATGATGTAATTGGAAAATTAAATCCAAGAACTTTCAAAAAATCCCCAAAAAAAGCAGCTATTTTTATTATAAAAAAAGGGATTTTTTTAATACTACCTTTATTCATCTTTAAAGAAATTTCATTAGCCCATTCTGAAATTGGGGTAGCAGGTAAATCCCCCAAATAGAATACACGAGAATGCAATCCTTTAGTCTCAAGTAAAGATTTAATCTGAAAAACTGTATTACCAATAAAACCATAACTCTTTGTACAAGTATTACCAAAATCAAAATATTTTCGTTGGTAAACAATTTTAAAAAAATCAATGTAAGGTATATTAAACCAAGGTCCCCAAATTGAAGTTGGTCTTACGATAATCCATTCATAATGTGTGTTAAGATTTTCTTTTATAATCAATTCGGTTTGAACTTTACTTTCTCCATATACAGTATGAGGCCTATATGTATCATAATCGTTGGGAATAAAACCTGGTTTACATACGTACATTGAAGATGCAAAAATGACTTTTTTAAGATTAGGCAATTGATCTGCAATTGAAATCAAATTTCTAACACCAGTTATATTAGCGTCGTAATAAGTCAAATCAACACCATTTAAGTCTGTAACTGCACCTAGATGTATGATTGCATCTGGCTGAAACTCTAAGATAATACTAGTTAGTAGGGGTAAATCCAACAAATCAACCTCTCTCCATGTACTTAACTGTGTTTGATTAATAGGACTATTATGATCCAGATTTAAAATAACATATCCATTCTTTGTTAGATTTTCAACAACATTTGTTCCTATGAAACCTGAACCTCCAGTAACGATTATTTTATTCATAACGCGAATTCATTAATTTACAATCTAAATTTTATAACTTTTGCAGGAGAACCAACACAAACCATCCCACCAGGCAAATCTTTTAAAACAGTACTCCTTGCTCCTACAATGGTGCCTTTACCTATAGTAACTCCAGGTGCAATATAAACGTCATTCGTAATCCAACATTCATCCTCAACTACAAGAGGCTTTGCAAAAATATCAAACGTAATTTTGTCATAATGATGCCCCCCAGTATTAAAATAAACACTATGAGCAACAGCAACATGTGATCCAATATTGATTTTACCAAGACTATATAAAACACAATCATCGCCAATCCATGAATAACTACCAATTGACACATTCCATGGATAAGTAATCTTAACAGTTGAACGTATTAATGCATTATTACCTATCTGAGCCCCAAAAAGTCTCAATAAAAATCTTCTCCAGCCATATAGAGCCTGCGGCGACCATTTAAATAAAGTATCATTAATAATCCACCAAATCTGAACATAAATTTTGGATTTACCTCTAAATTCTTTGGGTACTAAAAATAATGATAGATCTTGAAACTGATTCAAATTTAATTAATTTAATGTGAAAATAGTATAAGAGACCCTATTAAAAATTAGGAAAATAATCCCATAAGAAAATCATTAAACTTAATTGATGCTGTTTCAATAGAAAAAGTATTTAAATACACTTCCTTGGCATTCTTACGCATAATATTTCGATCAACTTCACTTTTATGGTGCCATTTATCTATGAGTGATATTGTTCCAAATTCTGAATCATTTTCAATAAGACCTGCGCAAGATTCTTCAATTTCCTTATAAATATTAACTTGATTAGATATTAAGACTGGTTTAGAACATGCTAAAGCTTCAACTATTGCGATTCCAAAATTTTCCTGATGACTAGGTAAGATGAATGCATCACAGTTGTAAAACGCACCCCATTTTGCCTCCCCAGTTAACATACCTGAAAAATGAATATTTGAATTGCCAGAGGCAAGTTCCACCATACTTTTTCCATAATCTGATTCTAACCCTGGACCAGCAATAACAATGTTAGGTAAATCTAAATTTTTTTTTGATAATTCATTGTAGGAATTTATTAACAAATCCACACCTTTTTTCTGTTGAATTCTACTTAGAAAGAGTAAGAAAGGTTTACCAGAAACATTAGGGACAATTTGGTAAAAAAAATCACTCATATTTTGACTATAAATTGGAGGAGAAGCTACACCGAGCCCGACATTGTAAACATTCTTTGGTTGATAATTTGAAAAAGTAGTTTCAGCGAGTTCTAATTCTTTTGTACAAGTGAACAATAAACCGTCGGATATGGTATTAATTAATGTTCTCTCAAATAGATTCCAAAAAAAAAGATTTCTTAGAGCCTTAACTTTTCTATCAGGAGATTTCTGAAAATAAGGATCTAACATTCCATGTGGCATAACAAAAAGTTTTGGTATTTTTTTTTTATACCTAAACACAGAAATACATGCAGAAACATTATAAGACCATAGACCATGTAAAATCACCACATCATAATTATTAACGTGCTCCTTTAGCCAAGGTAATAATTTTGGTGAATAAAACCAGCTTGATTTATATGGCCCTAGCTCATAAATTTTAAATTTATCAGAAGCTAATTTGTTAATACCCGTTTGATCAACAGTAACCACTTCATTGATAATTGAATGCGCTTCAAGACCAAAAATCAGAGTCCTAATAGCTTGACAAACACCCCCCCTAATAGGATCCATGCTTGGTACAATATGTAATAACTTCATAAAAACAAAATTATAACTTAAAAAAAAATTTACACTTACTTGGTAATATAAATTGCACTACAGAAAGTATTAACAAGTTTATTAACCAACATGAATGCAAGTATACTCCCAGTTAAAAAAGCAATAGCATTTTGCAAATCACCACGCAAAAAGAAAAAGAGATAGAATGAAATGTATATATAGTAAAAAAGATTAAACCTGTCAATTTTGCTAAATTTTTTTAGAAAAATTGAAAGTTTTGAAAAAATAAATGAGAAAACAAAAACACCAAACAATCCAAAATTAACGTATCCCTCACAAGGAAATGGTGATGATAAATTAGAAAAATCAAAACCATAATATATAGATAATAATTTTTCTGAAATAAATTGGCCAGTACCATAAGCTTTTGTTGACCAAAGTCCTCTAGGTATAAAAAAGAATATTGCTCCTAGTAACTGACTTCCCCATGTAACTCCTTTAAGCTGTACATATTCACTCACTGCTACACACATAACCCAGCCATCGTAATGCAAAGAATTAAAGTGATTAAGTAACAAAGACAATATGCCTTCTTTTAAGGAACTGTCATCTTGAATTCTTGCTATCTTATCTGCAAATGACATGTGACCTCCAAAAGAAACGTTTGTCACAATGGCAGAAAGTGGAAAAAAAACTAGAAAAATTCCGAAAACAACAGTTAAAAAAGTAACATTATTGCTTAACTTTTTCTGGAATAAAATGAATAAGAGCGTAAAATAAATTGGACCAATTGAATTTCTTTTTTCAAGAATTGGATTTTTTGTTATCAATACAATTATAAGAATTATAAAAAGATAAAAGATATTTTTTTTAAAATACTTTTTATCTAAGGAAAGAAATTTTAAAAAACAAATAAAAGGAATAATCATTAAAAACTTTGCAACAATCAAGCCTGCAAACTTTTCGTCTGAAAAGCTATTTCCAGAAAGAGAACTCTGAATGTAAGATAAGGATAAAACAAGAGAAAAAATAGAAAGTGCAAATAATAACATTACAACCTTAGATATATTAAATTGATTAGATAATGAATCCGTTATACTTTCAGACAGATTTACAAATTTTAATTTTCTCACCGTAAAAAAAATGTAATAAAATAAAAAAATCCATAAATTGGTGTAAGCTGCTAATCCATGATTAATGTGATAACCAGTAACAAAAACATTAGCATTATTATATAATTGAACTAATGGAGACAGAATCAGAAAGGTGTAATAAAAAATTATACATATACACAAAAAAGGATCAAAATAGTATTTTGAATTTAAGATTAAATAATTCAAAATAAAAAGGAAATAAGAAACATTTAATAAAAAAGATAAAGCAAGTAATAATGAAATTTGTATTGTCTGAAGTACAATGCAGTGAATTATGAAAACAAATAGTATTAAAATTAATCTCATATTTAAAATCCCTAAAAACTACAAACAAATGCAAATGCAGAAAAAATCAAAAGTAAAAAAAAAGGTAATATTACAGAAAAAAACTCAAATTTTAAAATACTAATTTCAAACTCCTTATAATTATGTCGCGCCCCATACCAAGAGTACCAAAAAAGATTACCCAAAAGCAGAGAGACAGGGAATACTAAGAATCCAAGGTAACGTTGTAGCACAAAAATAGACAACAAAATTATGATACTTGAACCAAGATTAGATTTATGCCATATAACATGATTGGTAATAGTATATAATTGAACATGCAATGAGCCGTACCTTTCAAAGAAAAATGCAATCGACATAATAACCCAAACGTTTGCACTTACAAAAACTGTATTACTTTTAATTAGTAAAAGCATAGGTTTGGCAAGAAAAAAAAGTACAATAACAAGTATTGTATATAACCAAATTGTCTGAAAAAAACCATTTTTTGCTTTTAACAATAAACTACTTTTATCTCCTCTCGAATATAGAATAGACAATTCAGGTATTCTACTGTAAAAAGGAGCTCTAGAGAATTCAATAATTGTTGACATAATCCTTAAAGCTAACAAATAAGATGAAACAAATCCAATTGCAGCATATTGGCTGCACAAAACACCCGTAAATTGTAAAACCCCAAATGATAATAAAAGACCGACGCCAGCCCTCCAAGACGAAAACCAAATCGTTTTGAACAAATCAAAGTCAAAATCGACAATTTCCTTATTTACAAATAATTTATTGACAAGAAAAAAATTTCTTGCAACATTCATCGTAGACCAAAATTGCATGTTTGCAATGATATAAATAATAGAGGGTTTAATTAATGAAATCAGAATGGTTGTAATTACTCCTATAGCTCCAAAAACTATATCCCATTTTTTCAACAAATTGATTCTATTTATACCATTTAAAAATGTTGTATAAAGAATACCGAAAACGAGTGCTGGGGCTGTTAATACTATTATAAGCCAAGCAATCCAAAAGTCATTAGGCTTTGATAAATTTGAAATAGGTTTGCTAACAACATAGGATCCAATAATCGCTATAAGAAAGAAAGAAATAATAGACATAATGCCATAAACTCTTCTCATTATAACAAATAACTTAGAAATTAATGTCCAATTAGGAGATATGGCCGATGCTTGATTACTATCTTGTTTGTATTTATTAATCGATATTGCACCTGCAAATGCATATGATATAGTACGTGAAAATGATTGTGAAAATCCAGAATCAATAAGGTTAACTAAATTTATTATTAACAGAAATAGCAACCATATTGCAGCTTCACTGTTATTGAATTTGTGTAAAATAATTGGTAGTATTATTGCAGCATTTAGTAATTTTACGCAATAACTTCCCCAAGTCATTAGTTGGGCTGAATTTGAAATTCTATTAAATATTTTAAGCATGATATATTAATCTGCAGTTTTATAATCCTTGATAAAGGATTGATATAAATCATATTGCTTACAATAAATAGGATTTTTAAAATCAATAAAAGTAAGATTAGAAATGTTTCCCAAATTTAAAGTAGAAGTTGAACTTTGGTGGAGTACTGTTAAATGATTATGAAGTGTTAATTTCAAAATAAATATTTCAGCAATAATTGGGTTAGTATTAACAATACAGTTAACATTATCGAATATATCAATACCCCCGAACTTAACCAAATGGGGATGTGGTTTAATAATAACTACATCATACATTTTCTCATTTGAACTAATATAATCCAATAAATCAGAAGATACAGTATGGTAAGTTATGTATAAAAGTACTTTTTTACCCACAATATCATCGAAATCATTGAAGTTAAAAACTTTAGAAATTCTATCCATATTATTTCGAATAAAATAACCAAATTGAAATTGAAATGATAAGATCTCTTTACCCTTTAAATAATTTTTAAATACACTAGAGTAGAAATTTGGATTATACACATATATACCAGAAGTTTTCCAATTTCCACCCAGAAAAAAACCCGCACCAATAAGTTTAAAAGCTATCTTTTTAAAACTATTATTAAGACCCAATTGCACATGTAGGTTATTAGTATACGTCCCAATTCCCTCGTCATAAACATAAAGGTTACATTTTAACATACTGTATAGGTAACAACGTAAGCCATAATCAGAATCAACATAAATATTATCAATATCAAGTTTTAGACAGGCTAGATATGCTTGAGTCCTATTTTTAACAACAATTATTTTCTTCCATCCTGGAAAATTCACCTTTATATTATTTGCAATTTCATTAGCCTGTGGAAAATATGCTACCAAAATAAGAATATTATTGTCACTATATTTAGGGATATTTTCTACATTCAGCCATTGAAATGGTTTTGTTGCAACAAAAACATTATAATTCATTAGAATTTTAAATTTGCATGAATGTTAAATAATGTTAACTCCATCAATTACTATTGATTTATAAAGTTGTTCTGCAATAAAATAGTCTAAATTGGTGTCAATATCAATAGATTCTACCGCAGATGTTTTTTTAAAAAGAGGATTTAATCCTATGATATTTCTAAATTTTATTAAATCCTCTTTTTTTATAAGACTAAGCCCAAAATTAAGAGAAACTATATCTGGTAGATTTTGGCTATTGGGTTGTTTTGAACGCTCGTAATTAATTGGACTACCATTCAGCCATAAAAAATGTTTTACGTCCGAAACAGTTGCAAGACTATCATATTCACCAACATTACTTAAAAATAAATCGATTGATTCCTCAATTGTTGTTACTTCAATAAATGGATTAGTACATGGGCAATACGCAAATACATCAGTATTTGTAACTTTTCCAAGATGTTCAAAAAAATCACTTCCAGAACATTCAGATGAAGCATAATAATCCTCTCGACGATGATAACTAACACCACAAATTTTAGCAATCTCAATAGCCTCTTCTGAATCAGTATTAACTATTATTTCATCTAAATTTCTAACCTTTAGAAGATTATTAATCTTAAATTCTAATAATGTTGTATTACCAAAAGCCTTTAAATTCTTATTCTTGACCCTTTGAGATCCCTTTCTGATTGGAATTACTGCTTTAACCACCATATTTTATACTATTTTATTTTTGAAACAAATGACAATTTAATAGAGGACGAAATACCAGAAATAACGTCATTCTCTGTAAATTTTGTAAAATAAATTCTACCATATGGATAACGATTTTGATCAAAGACCAATAAAATATTTCCTTGTTCATCTTGAGCAACATCAGGATAACTAGATAAAGGGTTAAAAATAGGCAGCTTGTAGGGCCAAGTTCTACCTAGATCCTTGGATAAAAATGCAGCTAAACTATCTCTTTTTTTGCTGCTATTCAATACCAACAACATGTTTCCAGAATTCAATTTACCATAAAAAACTCTGGAACTGGTCGTGTTCCCGACTTTTGTAAACGGTATAGCTTGAGTCCATGTATTACCTGCATCAAAACTTGTCGAACTGTAAAAACCTAAGCTAGAACTTCTTAATAAACAATTTAATGTGTCTTTTCCTTGTTCAGCAATAATGTGTTCATCATAATCTCTGGGGTAATTTTTGGTGGAAATTTTACTAATAAAAGAAGAAGAAATGTATGACTGGCCATTAATATAGTTAAAATTAAAGCTGTAAATACGAGGCCCAGCAATAGATGTTGGTACAGAAACTGAATTAGGAAATTGACCACTTGTTAATGTCCAGCCTGACACGGGAAATAAAATTTCATTTGGTTTGCTATCTCTAAATAGTGGTTTTACATTTGAAACTCCATCAAACATTCTATAAGGTTTTGTAATTAAGCAATTCGAATTTGTTGCTTTAATTCCTATTGACCATGCCCCTGAAACTCCACCATCAAAATAATAAGCAGTTGTGGTCCAACCTAATCTTAAATTGCCGTTAGGTTCATTCCAAAACATTGGATCAATACATCTAAAACTATCTATTGTTGGCGCCAATATTAACTCTTGAGACCAAGAAAAACCCTTATCCAGGCTTGATACAACTACTATGTAATTGCCTTTTTCCTCATTAGCATGTCCAGCCATCCATGCTACATAAATTATTCCATCATTATATCCTATTGCAGGAACACCTTGATATCCACGTTTTAAGCCATTAGTCGATTGAAAAGCCGTGGGCTTATAAATGAAACGAGTTTTAGAATTAGAATCAACTTTAATATTTTGATAAATGTTACTTACAATTGTAGAGGTACTCAATTGTACAAAATCAATTTTCTTGCATGATAAAAAAAATAAAAAAAATAGGGCTAAAATAAATCTCATGATTTAGAAATGAATTGTTTTTTTATAAAATTCAATATTCCTTTTTTCTTTTTAGTTTCGGTTCCATATCCATATCCATATCCATAGCTGTAGCCATAACCATAACCATAACCATAGCCATAACCATAACCGTATCCATAACCATTACCTCTCTTAACGTCATTTACAAGCAAATAAAAATTATTGAACTTGCTGTTTTCTTTTATGTCATTAATTATTCCAAGTTGCTCTTTGAAAGTGTAATTTTGCCTAATTACATAAATCGCTGCATCTGCATAAGGAGCAAGAATTTGTGCATCAGTTACTAATCCAATTGGAGGCATATCAAAAATGACAATATCAAATCTTCTCTTTAATTCAATGTATAATTTTAATGCTCGTTCACTAACCAATAACTCTGAGGGATTAGGTGGTATAGGACCAGATTGAACTAAAAACAAGTTCGGATTGATTCCAGATGGAACAATAACATCATCTATAGATAACTTTGCAGCAGAATAATTTGTAAACCCTTTATCGTTTGATATCCCCAAATTCTGAGATAATTTTGGCTTACGTAAATCTAATTCCATCAATACTACTTTTTTACCAGTAATTGCGTAAGAATTTGCAAGATTTAGAGCAATAAACGATTTGCCTTCACCACTCATACTTGATGTAAAAAGAATTGATGAATGTTCTTTGTCTTTGCTTAATACAAACTGTAGATTGGTTCTTAAAGATCTAAACTGTTCAGCAATAATACTACGTGAATTTTCATCAATTACTAAAACTTTATTGTTATTATTAGAATTATGTGAGATTTCTGACAAAATAGTTGCGTCCGTCAAATACTCTATGTCATTTCTACTAGAAACTTTATTATTAAGTGCATTCTTTAAGTTCAGCAAAATAAATGGTAGAACAAGACCTATAAAAAGCCCACTTAAAATAATCATCCCTTTTTTCGGGCTATATGCAGTAGTTTCAGATTTAGGCCTATCAATAACTCTTGCACTTGGAATATTCGAAGCCTTTGTAACAAACATTTCTTCCTTTTTCTTAAGTAAGAATAAATATAACTCTTGTTTTAAAGCCTGCGTGCGAGAAAGAGAAAGAAAAGATCTTTCTTCCGCCGGTACCTTCTTTATTATGCGACTATAATAAGTACCTAATGTTTCGTTTTTCTTTCTTTCAATAAAAAGCGAACTTTTTTGGCGTTGTAAATGCTTGATTAAATCCTCCCTTAGGTTGGCAATCTGAATGTTTAGGTTTTCTATTACTGGATTTTTTTCGGTGTTTGTTAGGCCATATCGATCTTTTTGAATTTGCAAGGTATTATATTTATCAGCCAAAGCTAAAAATGAAGGATCATCAGATATCATGTTAGGTACAGGTCTATTGAAATTTCTCCTGTCTTTGAGATAAGATTCCATATTCTCGTTAACACTTATCATCAACTCTACCTTATTTGAGTTTTTATCTAATTCCGAAGCATTATCCAATAAAAGTTTTGATTGCTCTGAAATATTTGCAATATTATTTTCTTGTTTAAACCCTTGAATTTCACCCTCTATTGCATTCAATTCAGAACTAACAATTTCAATTCGATCATTAATGAACGCAATTGTACTGTCTGCTATTCGATTTTTGTCATCAAGATTTACCTTTAAATATTCATCAGTTAGTGTTTTTAAAACTATCTCACCTTTCCTTGGGATATTGATTTTGAGTCCAATATCAATTATAGAAACTTGTTTGTTTACAACAATTATATCAGTATTTTTCTCATACTCCTCAACTGTTTCATCTATTGATGATACTTTGAACTGATATTTATTGTTTGAAAAAGGGAGTCCATTATTTATAAGAAAAAACTTGCAACTTTTATAATTGATAGTATCGTTGAATTTAGATTTAATTTGAAAGTTCTTATCCTTATCAATTAATTTAATTGTCCCATCCTTTTGAAGATCTAGATTTAATGTAAAAGATTTAAGTGAATCCGAAATAGAAACTAATTTTAATGCAAAAGGAATATTGTCAAAAATTTCAACACTATGTACCCTCCCGTCTATATAATAAGATACATTTAAATTGAGATTGCGCACAACCTTCTCCATTAAATCGTATGTTTTCAATATTTCAGCTTCATTATCTACACTGCTTTTGATGCCGAGTAGAGAGCTAAAATCTGGTATCACATTTTCGGCAAACGATAGAGATGACCCACCTTTATCATTATCAGCAACCAATATCTTGCTATGTATCTTATACATAGGTGTTGTGTAACGCATATAGCTATACGCAATAACGACACAGATAATAATCGAAAAGATAAAAAGAGGCAAATGTGAAATCATTTGACCCAAAATTTTTTTCACATCAAATGCTTCTGTCTCCGTAGTCTTTTTATATCTTGAATTCTCCATTATTAATTTTAAATTAAACAACCTATGTACTATCTAACTCTTGTCGCAATAATTATTAACAATGATAAAATAGCAGAAGATATAGCGAAGTATCTATTTTGTACAGCATCTAAATTTGCAATTTTGGCTTTTAATGGTTCCACGTAAATTATATCATTCTGTTTAAGGAAGAAATAAGGAGATTCAATTATTTTTTTTGAATTTAAGTTCAACCTAACCATTTGTTTGATACCTATTGAATCTCTTATAAGTAAAACATTTTCTCTTTTTCCAAATATTGTTAAATCGCCAGCTAAACCTAAAGCGTCGAAAAGAGATATCTTTTCATTTTGTACAAAATAGGTTGATGGTTTTGCTACTTCTCCCAGAACAGTAATCCTAAAATTTGCAAATCGAACATCAACTACCGGGTTTTTATAGAATTCAGATAATTTGGTTTGAATTTGGTTTTTAATCTGCATAGTAGTCGTTCCTAATACGGAAAACTTTCCCACAAGCGGAATTTCAATTGTACCATTCCTATCGACATGATATGTACTACTTGAGGGAATAGTAAGAGACGTGTTGTTACCCAAAGATGCGGCGTTAGTTGACGGTTGTGAATTTGATTGAGATGCCATTCCCAAAACAGAAGTGCCAGTTCCGTCGAGTGTATTAATTGAAATACTTAAAATGTCATCATATTGAATTGTAGGCTCTGAAAACTCTGGCATCTTGGCAATCCCAGAACTTGAATCAGGCACATCCATAAAATAAGGAATATTTTTATAAGTTCTGCAACCCACAAATAAAATAGCAACGATTGCTAAGATTGGTAGGTAAAAGAAAAAAAACGTTCTAAAATTCCCCATGCATATAGTATTTGTATTAGTTATTATCTGCTTAAGGATAAGAATTCTTTATACAAAAAAGAATGTTTACCTTAAAATAATTACTACTTGATAAATCCACAATATGCTGCAAACATAATGATATATGCCTTTCCACCCAAACAAACCCTTAGTAGAAGTTTATCGTTTGCATTCAAATGACTTTTATTTTATCTTATAAAATTCATTCTTTTAACAAAATTAAATTGAATTATAATTTCAATGCTTGAAATAGTAAAATATTGCCACAAATTTTGCGTATTCCATAAAGACAGTAGAAATAAATTAAGTACTAGTAAAATAAATTTTACCGATAGCTCCATAATTTTATGGGAACTTTCAACTATTTTCATTTCAACAAAAAAAAATCAAACATTGAACTTTCCTTTTTTTATTGCTACTAGAATTGCTATTAACCGGCAGAAAACTTTTTCTAAATTTATTATTCGCTTATCAGTTACAGCAACAGCTTTAAGCGTTATGACCATGATTATTACCCTTGCTTTTGTAAATGGTTTTCAAAAAACTATTAGTGAAAAAGTTTTTAGCTTTTGGGGGCACATTCATGTTCAACATCTGGAAACAACTAAATCGCTTGTAGCGGAAGAAAGCCCCATTAATACCAGCGACACCATTGCTGGAATACTAAAACTGCAAAAAAAAGTGGTAGAAATAAACCGTTTTGCCACAAAAAGTGCTGTAGTGGAAAAGCTAAAGAATATTGAGGGTGTTTTAATCAAGGGGGTAAATAAAGAATACAACCAGTTGCATATTCAGCCATTTCTAAAGAAAGGTAAATGGATTAATTTTAAGGATAGTATGTATAGTAAAGAAGTGGTGGTTTCTGAATTTTTAGCTCGCGAACTAGCCATTGAGGTGGGGGATACTATCCGAATACATTTTATTTCCACAAACGATACAAAGGAGAGTAAACAAAGAAAAGTACTGGTGTCTGGTATCTACAAAACAGGCATTGAGGAATACGATAAGCTCTTCGTTTTGGCGGATATTCGCTTTATTCAGCGAGTAAATAATTGGGATGAAAACCAAATTGGGGGGTACGAATTGTTTTTGGATGATTATAAAAACATGGATGAAATAAGTAATCAAATTTCTGATGCTCTCCCTTTGGATTGGATTAGCAAAAGTACTAGGGATATATACCCGAACATTTTTGATTGGTTGAATATTCAGGACGTTAATAAGAATGTAGTATTCATCATAATGTCCCTAGTTGCTATCATCAATTTAATTACTTGCTTATTAGTTTTAGTGCTTGAAAGAACTAAAATGGTTGGAATCCTTAAAGCGGTGGGTATTGCAGATAATCAGTTACAACAAATATTTATCTTTTATGCGTTTGCAATATCGATTTTAGGGATTGGCATTGGTGCAATTTCAGGTATTGGTCTTTGCTATTTGCAACAAATCACGCACTTTATCAGTTTAGACGAAAGTGCTTACTATGTATCCTATGCGCCTATATCTATCGTTTGGTGGCAGGTTGTGGGGGTTTGTTTAGCTACTACTTTGATTTGCTTTTTTTCACTCTTAATCCCATCGCTTATTGTGAAAAGAATGAAACCTGTAAAAGCAATTCAATTTAATTAAATCAACGACCTCAAAGAAACATCAAAGAGCAGCCCTAACTCTAATGAAAAAAGCTGAAGCCATTCATCATCGAATTTTTGGCCTCAGCTTTTGTATCGCTGGTTATACTTTTTTTACCCCATAAATATGGCTGCAAAAAACTACGTTAGCACCAACAAAAAATTATAGCAAATCCTTAATTTGTTCAATAATCAACTCCAAATTACTAGCGTCCTGCCCACCAGCTGTGGCTAATAATTTTTGGCCGCCCCCACCGCCTTTGATTAATGGAGTAGCAATTTCCTTTACCCATTTTTGGGCATCCCAACCTTTAGCGTTATTCAGGGTTTCATCAACCATTATAGCGACGAATGCTTTTCCTTCTACATTGGAAGCTAAGACAACCACATAATCTGTGAGGTCTGATTTTAAATCTAAACACAATTTTTTCAAACTATCTCCATTACTAACTTCTACTATGGCACCAAGAAATTGGATATCGTCTATTGGTTCTACCTGCTGCAACAATTCTTTACGAATCATATGAAGATGCTTGGCTTCGTAGCTTTCGATCTTTTTTCTTAATTGTGCATTATCGGTCAATAAATTTTCTATTGACTTAATAATTTCCTTTGGATTTTTTAAAGCTTTCCTAATTGTTTCGAGTGTGATTAATTCTTGATTAATCAATGCTTCCGCCGATTTTCCACTTACTGCTTCTATCCTCCTAACACCAGCCGCAACAGCCGTTTCATGCTTTATTTTAAATACGCCCAGCTCGCCTGTGTTGCCTACATGCGTACCGCCACATAATTCTACTGAATAATCTTTATCCATTACAACAACCCTTACGATGTCGCCATATTTCTCACCAAATAAGGCCATGGCTCCCAATTGAAGTGCTGCTTCCTTTGGCATTTCTTCAATGAAAACTGGAATATTTTCCCTGATTTTTTCATTTACAATGCTTTCAATGGCTATTATTTCATCATCAGATACCTTAGCGAAGTGGGAAAAATCAAAACGCAATTGTTCATCATTTACCATGCTCCCCTTTTGCGCTACATGATTGCCTAGTACTTGACGCAATGCAGCATGCAACAAATGGGTGGCACTGTGATGAACAGAGGTAGCTTCTCGCAAATGCGCATATACCTTAGCTACGACTTTACCTTCAATTTGTTGTGGCAATGTTTCAGTCAAATGAATGGTAAGATTATTTTCTTTTTTGGTATCCATCACAATAATGATGTCACCACCAAAATTGAGGGTACCTTTATCCCCTACTTGACCACCACTTTCAGCATAAAATGGTGTTTCAGCCATTACAATTTGGTATCCTTCTTTTCCTTTTGCTTTTACTTTCCTGTATTTTACAACTGTTGTTACAGCATCTAAGGTGGTATATCCTGTAAAAGTAGAAACTGGGTTTTCTTGTAGCACTATCCAATCTTCCGTATCTACTACTGATGCTGCACGGGAACGAGTCTTTTGTTGATTCATTTCTACCACAAATCCAGCCTCATCAACAGTTAATCCTTTTTCTGCTGCAACTAAAATGGTTAAATCTAGCGGGAATCCATAAGTATCATAGAGCTTAAATGCACCCTCGCCAGTGATATTTTCTTTCGCCTCGTTTAGCATGGCCAATCCCTTATCCACCGTGCGTAAAAAAGCTTCTTCTTCTTCTTTTACCACTTTGCCAACAAATTCTAATTGGCTTTTAAGTTCTGGAAAAACATTTTCAAATTGATGCGCTATCAAGGGCAACAATTGGAAAAGAAGGGGGTGTTTATAGTCTAAATAAGAATAATAATAACGAACAGCTCGACGTAATATTCGGCGAATTACATAGCCAGCTCCGGTATTGCTGGGCATTTGACCATCGGCAATAGTGAAAGATATAGCCCTAATGTGGTCTGCCAATACACGAAATGCAATGGCCTGTTTACTGTCACCAAAATCGTAGTGTTTACCAGTTATTTTTTCTATTGCTTGTATTGTGCCAGTAAATACATCTGTATCGTAATTAGATGTTTTTTGCTGAATAACGCGTACCAATCGCTCAAAACCCATTCCCGTATCCACATGCTTGGCGGGCAATGGCTGTAACGAACCATCTTTTAGTCGATTGAACTGCATAAATACAATGTTCCAAATTTCAATTACTTGAGGATGATCATTATTTACTAAAGTTTTACCATCGACTAATTCACGTTCTGCATCACTACGGCAATCCACATGAATTTCGGTACATGGACCACAAGGGCCTGTGTCGCCCATTTCCCAGAAGTTATCTTTTTTATTGCCTAATAAAATACGGTCTTCGCTAATTATTTTTTTCCATTCTTCAAAAGCCTCCACATCTTTTGGCAATCCATCTTTATCATCTCCTTGGAAAATAGTAACGTATAATCTGTCTTTGTCTAATTTAAAAACTTCGGTCAACAGTTCCCAACTCCATGCAATCGCCTCAACTTTGAAATAATCGCCAAAACTCCAGTTGCCCAACATTTCAAACATGGTATGGTGATAGGTATCTACCCCCACTTCTTCTAAATCGTTGTGTTTGCCACTAACACGCAAACATTTTTGGGTATCGGCAATACGCGGAACTTCCGAATCCATATTGCCTAAGAAAAAGTCCTTAAACTGGTTCATACCCGCATTGGTGAACAACAATGTAGGGTCGTTTTTTACTACAATTGGAGCGGATGGTACAATTTGATGTTGCTTGCTTTTAAAAAAATCTAAATACTGCTGGCGGATTTCTACACTAGTCATCATTGTATCCTGTTTGTTAAAAATTATTAATAGTACGCTTAAAAATTATCTTTGAAGGCGGTAAAGGTAACCGTATGACCGTTGTGTAAAGAATTTTTAGCCCATAAAATGCGTATAAAAATTTCTCCTTTGGATGTATCTGTTGCCTTTTACGACTAATCTACCCCAATTTTTGTTCAAATAAATTATTGCCTTGCTGATATGAAGAGCATGAAAAAAATAAAATTCTTTTACAATACCAACACCCTGCGTTTTGAGAAATTAGAAACGCCTTTTAAAGTGCGTATGCTGCGCATTTTTGGTTTTGTGGCGGCCTCTTTGGTTACTTCTATCATAATTGTAAGCGTGATGTACCGCTATTTTCCCTCTGCTAATGAAAAAAAACTAATGGCACAAAACAATGCGCTTAGGGATGATTACAAAGTATTGCAAGACAAAGTGCTGCAACTACAGTTGCAAATGGAAGAACTTGAAAACAGGGACAACAATGTGTATCGGGCTATTTTTGAAGCGAAGCCAATACCTGATAGCATTCGAGTGAAAAAAATGGAAACCAGCAAAGAACTAAATTTAGTGGAGCAGTTGAGCCAAAGCACTTTAGTTAACAGCCTTAAAGACCAACTAAACAACCTTAGTTACAGAATTGGATTTATGGACAAAAGCTATGCTGAAATCGGCGATATGTTAAAAAACAAGGAGAAACTATTGGCTGCCATTCCCGCAATTCAACCAGTTAGTAACAAAAACTTGAGTGCTATTTCTAGTGGTTTTGGATACCGCATTGATCCAGTGTATAAAGTGAGTAAATTCCATGCAGGGCTAGACTTTACGGCACCTCAGGGTACACCTATTTATGCTACAGCGGATGGTAAAGTGAAAGAGGCGAATTATAACGCCAGTGGATTTGGCAACCATGTGGTAATTAGTCATGGCTTTGGATATGAAACCGTTTATGGACACATGGTGCGCATCAAAGCCAGAGCTGGCAAAACAGTAAAACGTGGTGAGGTTATTGGTTATGTAGGCAGTACGGGTAAAAGTACAGGCCCCCACTGCCATTATGAAGTACACAGAAACGGGCAACCAGTGGATCCAGTTTATTATTTCTACAACGATATTAACCCTGCCCAATTTGATCGCTTACTCAAACAAGCAGCAAGTGGTAACCAAAGTTTTGATTAATATAATTTAGGTGCATTGATGTTTCGCTAAGATGAAAGCACCTCATTTTTTTCAAGCCAAAAGGGGAATAACTGGTGTTATTCCCCTTTTGGGTGTAGCCTATAAAATCTGATTATAACATACACGGAACGAAAAATGAATTTTATTAGTAACCTAGAAGCTTTGAAGCATACAACAAAGTTTGTTATTGGCAGAGTCCGCAATCAACTAATCTTTAGGTTTAACAGCCTACGCTAACATGAAAACCTACAGGTTTAACAATTTGTCCTTTTTCTGCAGGCATTGATAAATATAATGTAGGCTTATACATGTTGTAATGTCTTGAATTGTCAATAATAAAGTCTAAAATACCGTCACCGTCAATATCTCCTGCAAATAATAGTTCAATCATTTTGTCATCAAAATCGGGCTGTGCAGATAAAAGCTGAGTTGTTTCTTTACCATTTATATACGCAGTCAGGTAAAGCCTATATTTCATTACCTCAAGTGCTTCTGCTTCGCCTTGTACTTTCTTACTTATGCCTGTTGCAAATAATTTGTACCTATTACCCAGAAAAGAAAAAACTACAGTGTCATTTGGATAAATGAAGTTTTTATAAATTGTTACCGACTGTATTTTCCTTTCTTCAAGATAAGGCTGCATCTCAATTAAGATTATGCTACTGTCTTTGTTTGGAGTAGTTATTTCCCAGCCTGTTTTCTCTTTCTCATTCTCATCAACAAAACCATCATGAACTTTTTTTGCTTTGATCGATGTTGCCTTAATATAAAAGTCACTTTTGCTCTTGAAAATGCCAGTCCATTTTTCTTTGTTTGCCGTTTCCCAAACTTCGTCACTATGAAAATTTCCTGTTGTCAACACTTTAATTTGCATTAAACTATCAACAGGAAAAGTTACAATATCTGATCTAAGACGTTCGGTTAATGGTGGTTCAACCGGTATATTTACATTAACAATAGAATCCGAAATGGACTTGTTTTGTTTGACTGCTTTTTGCTTGTTTATGTCATTGCAAGAAGCTAACATAAAAATTATAAAACCAAGAGCAATAATTTTTTCAAGGGTTGCCGACATAACATTTTTTACAAACTTATCCCATACTTACCGCACCTTAATTTCCCAAACTACTTTATCTGTTTTACTGGGATTATAAAGCAGTAAGTAACCACCCTCTGTACCCAACTCAATGGCAGTTAAATGACTAAACTTTTTAGATGGTCTAAATAATTTGCCTACTGCTGTTGGCTTTTCTGTGGGTGATTCCCCAATATAAAGAATAGCCTCTGTATCAATACTGGTAATTTTGATACTAATTTCAGCATCATCACTAATATTATCGTGAAATACAACAGAAACTGCTTCTGGGTCAGTTGTACCATTGTAATTAACCGATTTCACGTTTTTACCACTTGGGTATAACAAAGAAGGTTTTATAAACTGCTTATATAACCCTGGTTTGTCCATGAACAACTTTGCTAATTCTAACAATACCAATTTAATAGCATCCTCTAATTCAATCCTTGTTTTTGACTTGATTACTTTTTGATCGCCCACCGCAGCAATTTGGGTAGTTTGACTATCTCTGCTATTATTCCAATCGGTTTGTAATTGTCTCAGTTCATTGGCTAAGGTTTTACCAATTTTTGTTTCATATTTTGTTGCGGCATCCGCTACCCTTTTTACCAATATGGGCATTTGTTCTTTGGTAGCTTTAGAGTATTCAGTACCCTTATGTGGATAAAATTCTAAAAATTCAGGTTTGTTTTTACCGCCCAAGCTTTTGGCAATAATGCTTTGTTCATCACTCATTTTAGCTTTGAAAGCAGCCAACACCTGATCATTTGTTTTGGTCTTACCAATTTGAATATTGGTACCCGTATCTAAACTTGAAATGGCTAAATACATCGCTTGGGTAGGCTTATCAAGTATAGCAATAAAGTCTGAGTAAATACCAGTTCCATTGCCAGTACGCATTCGGATTAAGGTATAATTACAAAAATTGTAAATTCGTGCATCCGTAATGCGATCATTATCAAAGAAAGGTTCGAATAGTTTTTCAAAGAAAAGCATAATTAACTGATTTGAATAAAAATGATTGATTTAGTGCAAAAATAATAATCAAAGATAAATTTTCTACAAACAACCCCATCATTTTCAGATTTTTATAAAAAAATAACAATTACATTCAAAAAGCCGATTATTTTACCTATAGAAATAATACGATACCATATTTGCAATAGGAAGTAAAAGAATTATGTAACCCAGCATTATTTACCAGCCTAAAAATTCACTTACATGTGTCTCGGAAAAATTTGCCAACTAGTAAATTCTTGTACAGATGCCTCGGAAAAATTTGCCGACCAGTAAATTCTTGTACAGATGCCTCGGAAAAAATTTACAATGCCATAAATTCTTGTACAGATGCCTCGGAAAAATTTGCCGAACGATAAATTCTTGTACGGATGCCTCGGAAAAATTTGCCGAACGATAAATTCTTGTACAGATGCCTCGGAAAAAATTTACGATGCCATAAATTCTTGTACAGATGCCTTGGAAAAATTTGCCAAACGATAAATTCTTGTACAGATGTCTCGGAAAAATTTGCCGACCGATAAATTCTTGTACGGATGCCTCGGAAAAAATTTACAATGCCATAAATTCTTGTACAGATGCCTTGGAAAAATTTGCCGACCGATAAATTCATGTACGGATGCCTCGGAAAAATTTGCCGACCAATAAATTCTTGTACAGATACCTCGGAAAAATTTGCCGACCAGTAAATTCTTATACAGAAACCTCGGAAAAATTTGCCGACCAATAAATTCTTGTACAGATGCCACCGTAATTTTTACGATGCCATAAATTCTTGTACAGATGCCAATGAGTTTAAAATCGGCAATCAAACCATTGTTATGCCCAATAGCGAACAAGTCATCCATTCATGTATTGGAGATTGTCATTTGAGCATTTTTTTGTGCAAGTTGGAAATCTGTCCTGCCATTTGTGTATCTGTCTTAGCTTTTGCTATCGCTTAACTGACTATCAATTCCTTTAAATCTTGATTAGTCAAAATTGTTTATTATTAAGTATTAGTAATTAAAATAACAGAAATTTCATCCTTTACAAATCATTTCAACTGATAACTAAGACCAATCCTCACGAAACTACTATATGCTTTTAGGTCTTTTTGTGTTGAATAATTGGTCAATCCATAAGCGAAACCTAACAGTAAACCTACTTTTTTCACCTGCGTTTTTATTTGAACACATGGCCGCCAATCAATAGAAGGCTTTGTATGGTCGTTTTCTACTTTTACCACTGTTTTATCACTTGCCTCAGCATTTCCATGCTCCTCACTTTTTACACAAACTGCTAAATCTACACCCGCAAAAACATCTATACTACAATTTGTGTACACAAGCCGATAGCCAATAAAAGGATTAAATGCTACAAATGTATTTTTTAAATTAGTCTCCCCTTTTGCCGCTAATGGTCTGTATACTAAGCCGTTTTGCCAAATGGAATCAATGGCTACTTTACTTGTTAATGCTTCATACCTTGTGCCCACTCCATAAATGAATTTTTTCTTCGTAACCCGCTGTATCTGGCATTCAAGCGCGTAAGAAAAGGCACTTTTAGTACCATAAGGCTTGGTAGTGAACTCATATGGCGGAGTGTATGAATTATCTATAATGCTAGAAACATCACTAGCCCCATTGCCACGAAAAGAGAATAGTCCAGTATAGGCATTGAGATGTATCTCAGTTTTTTGACCAAATGAAAATTGTGTGGCTACCAAAAAAATAAAGCCAATTAAACATTGCTTGATGGGCATAAATCGTTTCATAAAAGTTGTTTTTATATAATGATAAATAACTGCCATAAAACGTTGCCTTAGATGAGGTATTCACTTGGTGATGGGTAGATATTTGGTTATACAATTGTATTGTAAATCAAATCTAAATAAGCTATTAGTTCTTCATCTATGGAGTCAACCTCCATCAGCGAAATGAGCTGATAGTAATCTCTCTTGTAAAAATCTTGTGGGATATTCAGTTTTTGGTAGAAAATTGGGAATATCAAATCAAGCCACTCTGTACTCAGTTTCGCTTCTCTCCACCATATGTTTGTGGTGTCTTGTAAATATAGAGGCAGTGTACAGTGATTAATACATTCTTGCATGGTATTAACGAGGGTTTCAGTACTTAAATGCGGATGTTTCCATGCAAGTGACTCCGCATGATGGAGCAATAATGCTGGGCTAGCAAAAAGTGTATGATTTATTGTATAATCATTCCCTCCTAAATAAATTTGGACAACATTTCACTCATTTACTCACTGAATTGTATCTTGCGCTAGTTAAAAAAAGTACGCAATAAATTCATTTTAAAAAAAAAGAGTGCTAATTGTCTGTACTTAGCTGAATTAAAATTATACAACCTTGTATTATGCAATATCAATCAAGTATTTCTCCTTTGAGCATTCATGGTTATAATAACAATATAATTTTGGATTTAAGGTTTCATACCTTAAAAATAATAAACTATTTTAATCTTATTTTTTCATTTGAAAAAATAAAAGAAAAAATAATTCTGAGTATCAGGCATGATCTTGAAAGTTTATTCACCCACATATCCACTTTAAAATTAGAAATAAAAAACATAGACAATTCAAGCGCAATTATTGCATATCCCAAAGCCGAAAAAGATTTAAAAAGATTTAAAAAGATTTATAACATATTGGAGAAATTCAAGTTTTGTGAAAACCAATTCATAGCAGAAGCATCCGAAAATATACTTACTGAACTTTACGCTATAGAATATACTATAAGGTTAGCTGCTTTTATTGGTAAAAATAAAATTGATTCGGATAAAGAATTGATAAACAATGCCTCTATAATATCCATTAATTCTTTGCATAGCAGCAATGTCCCAACCTCAATATAAACAAGGTGATTTAGTTTATCTGTTTGACCCAATTAAAATTCCCAAAGGGGAGCCGTTACCGCATCCTGTTTTAATTATTAGTTCAGACAAATCAAATTCACACGAAAAATTCTATACTGGCCTTATGATGAGTTCCACTACTCATAAAGATCGATATTCCTTTGATTGTACGAATGAGATGTTTGAAAGTCCATTAAAATCTGGTTCACAAATTAGAATATACATTACCGTAAGTTTCAAAGAAACAGAAATAAAAAACTTTGCAAATAGAATAAAACGCGTTCACCTAAAGATATTACTCAACCAAGTAAAAGATTTACTATTCTCAATAGACTAAATTTATTTTGCACCACTGTCTATACGTTTTTTACATGAATGCTAAAAGAGGCTAAGCTCCAATAAATTAAGCGAAAACCTAGGATGATTAGTATCGAGCAAATAACGAATGGTGTGTAATTGAATACAGGAATCTAATCACTTTTTAGCAATATTTCCACACAAAAAAGTTTTACCTACCTCACAAATGGTCAATTTACTTATTAATAAGCTTTTTAAAAAAATACACATTCCTAACCTTGATTGGGGTTCATCACTTGTCTGGATATTTCCAATTAGCTTAACTCAATAAATTCCTTTTTCTTAAAAACAATTTGGTTTCTATAATAATATCTAAGGTATAACCAATTGGCTAGTCTGTGGATATCTAAATGATTCTTTGACATACAAATTAATCCCAATCTACCTCCACAAAGCTATTATCTATATTAGCAAGAAATTGTTCTGTGTTTCAAGTAGTGAGCCGATGTAAAGGGATTTATGTTTAAATAGCGAAAGCAACTTATCACTTTTTAAAATAACCACTAATACCCAAATTTAATTTGAATCATTCAACTTTTTGTGCAATTGGAGCGAACTTAACTAAAAACCACAATTGGTTGTGTTGAGCAAGAATTAGTCCTTGTTCTTACAATCTTGGTAATCACCCCAGAAGTCTTCTTTCCTAAATGGAGGATATATAGCTTATAATAAACTGCTTACTATTATTTAATAATATTTTGTTAAGCCCTCACTAGCGTAAAACCACTAATGGCTTAACACCTTATTATTCCCATTCAATAGTAGCAGGTGGCTTACTACTAATATCGTACACCACTCTGTTGATTCCTTTTACATTATTGATGATTTCATTAGATACATGAGCCAAGAAATCGTAAGGAAGATGCGCCCAATCTGCCGTCATACCATCCACACTGGTTACCGCGCGTAGTGCCACTGTAAACTCATACGTACGTTCATCGCCCATGACCCCCACACTTTTCACAGGAAGTAGGATTGTGCCCGCTTGCCATACTTTATCATATAAGTTCCAAGACTTCAGCGCATCTGAATAAATGGCATCTGCCGCTTGCAGTAACGCCACTTTCTCTGCGGTTACCTCCCCCAAAATGCGAATAGCCAAACCAGGCCCTGGAAATGGATGGCGGAACAGCAATTCGTGCGGTATGCCCAAGGCAAGCCCCACTTTGCGCACTTCATCTTTAAATAGAAAACGCAATGGTTCCACCAATTTTAAGTGCATCGTATCGGGTAGCCCACCTACGTTATGGTGCGACTTAATTGTTGCCGATGGACCATGTACACTTACGCTTTCAATCACATCTGGATAAATAGTACCCTGACCCAAAAAGGCAGCATCCTTCACTTTGGCCGCTTCTATCTGAAACACATCAATAAAGGTTTTCCCTATCGCTTTCCTTTTTGCTTCAGGGTCTGTTTGGTTATCGAGGGCTTTGTAAAACAAATCTTTGGCATCAACGCCTGTTACATTCAGGTTCAATTGTGCGTAGATGTCCAATACTTGCTGGTATTCATTTTTGCGTAGCACCCCATTGTCCACAAAAATGCCATGTAAATTACTACCAATTGCCCTACTTATTAATGTAGCAGCTACGGTGCTATCAACGCCCCCACTCAGACCCATGATTACTTTGGCATCACCCAATTGAAGCTTTAATTGTTCAATGGTTTCGGTAACAAAAGCGGCTGGCGTAAAATCTTGGCTGCATCCACACACTTTTACTAAAAAGTTTTGGATAAGGGTTTTGCCTGCAACAGAATGGTGTACTTCTGGGTGAAATTGCAAACCATAAATGGGGAAATTATTTAGCGTGTTTTTGAAAATAGCTACAGGAATATTGTCAGTAGCTGCCAATACTTCAAAGCCAATGGGCAAAGTAGCAATGCTGTCGCTATGGCTCATCCATACCTGACTATTGTTTGGTACTTCCTTTAAAAATATATCTGAAGTGTTTAGTAGTGCCAAATTAGCCCTGCCGTACTCTCTTTTGTTGCTCTTATCCACCCGGCCGCCCATTTGTTGGGCTATTAACTGTGCACCATAGCACACACCTAAAATGGGCAATTGGGCAGACAATGCTGCCACATCTACTTGAGGTGCATCTGCATCATTTACGCTAAATGGCGACCCACTCAAAATGATTCCCTTCAGCTGTGTATCTATTTCAAAACGCTTGTTGTAAGGGATGATTTCGCAATAAACATTGGCCTCCCTCACAGCACGGGCAATCAATTGAGTAAACTGACTACCAAAATCGAGAATTAATATTTTTTCCGTCATGCGGCGAATATAGCCAGCGAGGCAACAATGCTTTTTGTTTTGTGTAGTTTGTCTTATTGTCCAGAACATATTATTGGAGAGGAATAATGTTAATAGGGAGCTTATAAATTGGATTTTGGGTTTGCTAGATTCATTTGTCCAAGGCGGAAATAATGGCCTCATAGCCCGGAAGGGAATTGCCAAGGGACTGTAATCTAGAAAATTGGGGATGTTGTCTGAACTATGATTGATAGCGTTGCTATGAATCTCATGATTATTGGGGGTGGGAGCTTTAAATAGAGGCAAAGCATTAGGGTCTATGTTAACCTCAATTATCACAAAGCAATTAGAAAACAAATGCTTGTTTGTCGCTTATCCCTTATCCACATTGTGGATTAAAACATCGCAATCAAGATAATTTCCAAAATGTGTATGATGCTATTTCCTTTATGAATCTATGGGCTTTATTTTGAAGCTTATGGGCTATACAATTCTTCATCACAATGAATTAGATATAAAAAGTGTTGAAAAAACCTTTGGCAAAACCATTGAGCAATTAAAGAAAGGTGATTTCAAAAGTGCGGATGTAAGGAAAATGGGAAATACGGGGTTTTACCGTGCAAGACTGGACATCAAAGATCGCTTACTTTTTAATTTGGTCAATTACCAAGGCGAAACCCATATTTTATTATTAGAAGTAATTAAAGAGCATAATTATGCCCAAAGTAGGTATTTAAGGGGGGCGCAATTGCCAGATGAAGCCCAATTATTGCCCATCGAATCCATCGAAAAAGCTACTACCCAGCAAAACCAAACACCTGAATTAAGCTATCTCCACCCCAAAAGCAAGTCAGTACACCTGCTTAATAAATTCATTTCTTTTGATGAGTTACAACTAAGAGTGTTGGAGATTCAACCTCCGCTTATCATCATTGGTTCGGCGGGTAGCGGCAAAACGGCAGTGGTGTTAGAAAAGTTGAAACAACTTGCTGGCAGTGTGGCCTACATTTCGCTTTCAAAATTTTTAGTGGAAAATGCGGCTACACTTTATTATAGTGGGGGTTATGAAAATGAATACCAAGAGGCAGAATTTCTTTCGTTGAACGATTATTTGTCCAGTTGGGAAAAACCCGCAGGTAAGGAAATCCATTTCCGTGCTTTTGCGCCTTGGTTTGCCCGCCATGCTCAAGCATTGAAAATAAATGAGCCCTACCGTGTGTATGAAGAATTTAAAGGCGTAATAACAGGTTCGCCCATCCATGCTGCTTATTTATCGGAGAAAGAATATTTGGAATTAGGGGTTAAGCAATCTATTTTTTCAGCAGATGAACGAAAAAGACTCTACCCACTCTTTACCAAATACCTCGAATGGTTGGCTGAAAACGGTTGGTACGACAGCAATATTATTTGCCACCAATACCTTGAAAAAGTGCAACCCCGTTATGATTATGTAATGATAGACGAGGTGCAGGACATTACCAACATCCAGCTAAAGTGCATTTTACAATCCCTGAAAAAAGCTGATAATTTCATTCTTACGGGCGATAGTAACCAAATTGTACACCCCAATTTCTTCTCTTGGAGCAAGGTGAAAACCTATTTCCACCACACGAGCGATACTTCTAAGCAAATCCAGATTTTGCAAACCAATTACCGCAACAGTCCGCAGGTAGTAACGCTGAGCAACAATTTGCTGAAGATTAAAAACACCCGTTTTGGGTCTATTGACAGGGAAAGCAATTATTTGGTCAATACCATCAGCAAGGCAGAAGGGGAGGCCATTTTATATACCGACGACGACAAAAAGAAAACCGAACTCAATCGACGTACGCAGAACAGTACCAAGTTTGCGGTAATAGTTACAGATAGTATATATAAGGAAGAAGCCCGTAAGTTTTTCAAAACTCCACTAGTGTTCAGTGTGCAAGAAGCGAAGGGCTTGGAATATGAGAATGTAATTCTAGTAAACTTTATCTCTAACCACGAGGGCGAGTTTAAAGAAATCATTCAAGGAGTAACTCCCGAAGACTTGTTGCAAGAAGAACTTAATTACAATCGGTCGGCCAATAAACACGACAAGGATGCGGAGATTTATAAGTTTTACATTAACTCGCTGTATGTTGCCATTACCCGTGCGGTAAAAAATATCTACCTGTTTGAAAAAAAGGTAACGCACCCTGCTTTGCAATTGCTACAGTTGTTAGAAACCAAAAAAGAAATACAGGTAGCCGAAACTAAATCGACCAAGGAAGAGTGGTTGGCCGAAGCGCAACGCCTCCAAGATCAGGGCAAGTACGAACAGGCCGAACAAATCAGGGCTAAGTATTTGGGGTATGAATACATTAGCCAAGACCAATTACAGCAGATTGTTGCTTTGGCCTTAGACCCTTCCAAAACGGAAAATGAGGTTAAGAAAGAACGGAAGCAACTGTTTGAATACGCCACCAACCACCAACAGATCGATTGGATAGAACAATTGTCTGACTTGAAATTTCAGCGGGCAATGGTGTTTATGCGCGAAATACGCATAGCACGAAAAGAATTTGCCAAGCAGGTAAGGCTAGGCCAAAAAGCACCAGTTATGGCCACTTTGCAGAAATATGGCATACAGTTTACGGCAGATGAAGGTGCCAATGCACTCATGTTGGGTTTGCACCATGGGCAAGCGGCTTTAAGTACCGAACTGCTTGAAAAAGGAATTTCCATAAAAACCACCGATAAAAAGGGATGGATGGCCATCGATTATTTGGTAGATGGATTTTATAAGCACACGCTGTTTAAGCAGCAACAAGTGGCCACACCGCAGATACTTAAGCAGTTTTGGCATTTGGTAAAACCCACCCATATAGATTTGGAAGTGGGCAAGCAAACTATCAAAATCAATAGCCATAGCATGTTGTATTACCTAATTGTTTTAATGCGCACCAAACATTCCTCTCAAGAAGAAAAAGTGGTATTAAAATCCGACATAGAAAAAAACAACCCAATGGGTTCGTTTAACATGAATGATATGGAAGCATTGGTAGGTTTATTTCCAGATGAAATTATCCCCCAAAACAGAAAAGTGCGCAGCTATATCAATAGCATTTTGGCTAACAACGAAATCAGCCATTCGGGTAAATCGAACTGTAAAATGGTATTTCAACGATTAGAAAGAGGTGTGTACATTTTGAATTTTAACATTAAATGGGGGAGGATATAAGTGTCCATCCCCTAAAGATGCATTTCGTTTTTGCTACAATCAGCTAAGCTTTGTTTTTATAAGTTTCAACCAGTATTTTTATTTAGGTAAGGATGCTGGTTACCTGCCTCCTAGCATTGATGGCTGAATAAAAGTTATTCGCTTTGCCCCCTCCCTTGTAAAGGTGTTGGGTCGAGGTTAAACAAATGGTAGCGAAAAACTTCTAGGCATCCGAATTTAGTTAGTGTACACTCCTCCCCTTCCATCGGTAATTGCCCATCAATCCAAAACTGCCTGCTATACTGGTATAAAATACATGGGGTAATTGCAAAAGCATGTTCCACCAAAAGAGTTTAATAGAAAAGAATTGGGCAATTTTTACTGCAAAACTCGCTTCTACCCATGTTTTTATAGCCAAGAAAGCTAACCAATAGACAAAAGCATCCGGCCAAAAAAGTAGTGCTAAAATAGGCAGTATGGCAAGGCCGATGTTCAGCAAGAAAATCATCCATAACACCACTACCACGCTCGTGTCTTTGTATTTATTTGTCTTGCTTGCCCATCGGATTCGCTGATTTAAAAATCCTTTTAGGGTATCCATCGGAAGGGTAGAAACAATTACTTCGGGGGAAAACAAGTACCCCAATTTTTGTGGATAGGCCAATTTCATTTTATTCATTAGCAGCATATCATCACCGCTTGCAATATTGTCTACACCGCTAAATCCTTCCACCTCATAAAAAACCGATTTCTTATAAGCAAGATTGGCCCCATTACACATGGCTTGTTTACCAGCACTTGCCGCAGCAGCAGTAATACCCTGCAAAGCCATAAAGTCAATACACTGAAACGTTTCTAACACACTACCATTGTTACTAAACACTACAGGCGCTCCAAAAAATACAGGCTGCATTTCTTGAATATACGCATCAAAGAAAGAAAGCCATTTGGGCTTTACCCAGCAGTCGGCATCAGTGGTTACTATCCATTCGTGCTTAGATGATGCAACCGCAAGTTCAATTGCCTTTTTCTTATACGCATTGAGTTTTTTGCCGTTCAGTTCTGTTGATAGGCTGATCAATCGCACATTAGAATGCTCCACACCAATGTTTGTTACAATCAGAGGGGTGGCATCGGTAGAAAAATCATCTACCACTATTACCTCAAATAATTCCTTAGGATACTGTTGAGCCAAAATAGATTGCAATAACCTTTCAATATTTGCCGCTTCGTTTCTTGCAGGAATGATGATGCTAAAGGAATATTTAGGTGCATAATTTTCGCCAAGTCGAAATACTTTTAATTGATTAAACCAATGGCTATAAATTAAAATTACAACCGTATATAAAGCAAGCAATATAAAAATGATGGATAACAGTAGTATCATGTATCAACAAAGAAAACGTTTCAATCTTAATTGATGCTTAAAAGATTTCAATATAGCTGGTTATATTATTTTGCAACTTCCACTTTTTGTCAATTGAAATAGTCTTAAAGAAGATTACCGATAATTAATTCCGAAGTCGAAAACAATGGGTATCAAGAATCTTAATAGTATTATTCGCTTGCGCCTTAACATAAAAAAACTCATAATAGAGTAAAAAAAAGGAATTTCTTATTGATGCAACTAATACGGTTAACCTATACATTATAGAGTTTGCGTAGTTAGCATATGAATCCCTTTGCTAAGAGTAGTAAAAAAAAGGCCATCTCAAATGAAAGAGATGGCCTTTTAATAGGCATGCGACTACACAGTTTATTTGATAATCAATTGTTTAACATTTTGAGCATCTATTCCCGATGACCTAATGTAGTAAACCCCAGCAGCAAGTTTTGATTGCTCCTTAAAGTTCAGTATTGTAGATGAGTTACCCTTTACGCCAGATAGTTTTTTCGTTACTAAAACTTTTCCTTCCACATTGGTCAACTCAAACTGAAGTTCTTTAGCAGTAGTCAAACTAAGATTCAATCTTACAATGCCATCTGAAGGATTTGGTGTCACATTCCAACTTTCAGTGTAACGGACATTTTCAGCAGAAGAGGAAAGCCTACCGTTCGTTTTAACAATGTTATGCAATTTGAAATTAGCATCCCAAGCTTCTATAGTAGCAACATCGGAGGAAATACGTAAATCTTCTTCAACAAATGCAGCCTTACGATTAAATACTAATTCAAACAAAGTGGTGCCATCATTTAATGAAGTTGCGTTTAATTTATCGTCATTCCACAAGAATGCAATCTTTCCATCAGCAACTTGCTTAATACCATATTCAATGTTCAAACTGGTATTCTCAATAGCTTTTAGCTCTAAAGTTTGACTATTGAAATTAAGCGTGTATTGCAAACCAAGTAAATCCTTGAAATTTTTAACTTTTACAGGAACCCGAATTTCATTTGAACTTCCAACATTAATATCGTTGTAATAAAGTTCTAAAGGTTTGGTATTTGTAGCTTTCACTCCTAATAAAGCTGGATTCCAATCATAGTTTACATCTCCTAACTTAACACCAATAAAGCTTTGTCCAATCAAATTTGCAGAAGGATTGGTAAGTAAAATACTGTCTTTGTATGGGAAAGGTTTGGCAGCATTAGGAAAAACGTATGCACTATCCACAAACGCCCACAAACGATTACCTGCAAAAGTGGTGTCCTGACCAAGAATCAAACGTTTCATGTAGATGATATCAATTACAGAAACATCATTTGAATGATTAACATCTGCGGCAATTAACTTGTAAGGAGAGTTAAGAATGGTTTTATTAAGAATATGCCCTTGTACTATCAAGGCATCAATAACAGTTACACCATTTGATTTGGTTTTGTCATTGTTTTTGGACAATTTAATATTATAAGTACCAGTACTTGGAATGGTATAATTATAATTCCCTTGGGCATCCGTAACCAAATAATTAGTCCCATTTAAACTAGCAGTTACAGTAGGTATATATGAACCATTCGGGTGATGTGCGCCACCTGTAACAACATATTGAGCAATCGAAGATGAAGTGATATTAATTAAATAATCTTCAGTTTCTCCATAATTATAGTTGTCACAAGGTGTATTTCCCGGAACAGAATTGTATTTGCATCTCACGCGCAATCTTGTCTGACCCAATTTTGCGTTTGAAGGAATGGCAACATCTTTACTATAAACCGCACCAGTTGTTGTACTTAATTCATTTATAACCATCTCGGTACTATCAAATTTACCGTTTTGATTAAAGTCAATCCATGCAACTACACCCTGCTTGAACGCAGTTGATGTAGAAACTGATAGATTAACTGTATCGCCTCTCGACACTGTGGTTGAATTAGAGGAGTCACTGAAATAAGCGTAACCAGAACTATCACATGTAGATGCACGACTGATGGTGTTAAAATCAACTTGAGTGATATAATCACTAGAAGTACAAGAGGAAGTTGGGGTACAATAATTTAGGTAAGTAGTAACTGTTAGGTTAGCACTCTTAACGGTTTTTGGAGTAGCACAATTTGATGTACTAGTTAATGTACAAGTTATGATATCTCCAGTTGATAAAGTAGAATCCGTATAACTTAAACTATTTGAACCTACAGTGGTACCGTTCTTCTTCCAAACAAGCACCGGTGCGTTTCCAGGTAATGTAACAACTGCGGTAAATACAACAGAAGTACCAGCAGCAATCGGGGAGGATAAAGATGGAGTACTAGTTACCGTTATAGTTGGTGCTAATGAGGCACTTGTCACCGTAGTTTGAATGCTGTTACTAACAACTGTCGCACTAACAGCACATGTAGCACTAGAAGTAAGCGCACATGTAATTACATCGCTACTAGTTAAACTAACTGTTTTGTAAGTTGGAGAAGTTGCACCGCTAACATTGACATTATTTTTCTTCCATTGATAGGAAGGGCTTGTGCCTCCAAATGCAATATTTGAAGTGAACAATACAGTATCACCTGGACAAACACTCGTTCCAGCATTAGAAGAAATTGAAATAGTTGAGTTACAATTACCCTTGGATATGATTACAGAATAATCTTCGGTTTCTCCATAGGTATATGCTGTACATGGTGTATGTCCAGGAATGGCGTTGTACCTGCATCGAACTCTTAGCCTTGTTTGTCCAACTTTAGCATCGTAAGGGATGGCAATGTCTTTACTGTAAACAGCACCAGTAGTACCCAGAAAGTCATTTATTACCATCTCTGTACTATCAAAAACACCATTCTGATTAAAATCTATCCAGGCAACTACCCCTTCTCTAAACACAGTGGAAGTAGATACAGAGAGATTTACTGTGTCACCTTGTGAAACAGTAGTAGTATTTGTAGAGTCATTAAAGAAACTATATCCTGAACTATCACATACAGAAGATCTACTGATAGTGTTAAAGTCAACTTGACTAATATAATCGCTACCAGTACAGCTAGAAGTTGGTTTACAATAGTTTAAGTAAGTTGTTATAGTTACACCAGTACTAGTTACGATTTTTGGAGACGCACAATTGGAAGAACTTGTAAGCGTACAAGTAACCACATCACCAGTAGCCAAGGTACTGTCTTTATAAGTTGAACTATTTGTTCCTACTACAATACCATTCTTTTTCCAAACATAAGAAGGTGAGTTTCCAGTTAATGTGGCAGATGCAGAAAATGTTACTAAAGTACCTACCGCAATGGCTGACGAAGTAGAAGGAACAGTACTAACAGTTATTGTGGGAACTATTGATGCAGAAGTAATGGTAGTAATTATTGAATTACTATTAACTACGGATGTTACCGCGCAGCTTGCAGTTGATGTTAACTGACAACTGATTGCATCACTGCTTGTTAGATTATTGGTTTTATAAGTTGGTGATGTTGCTCCTGTGATACTAGTGCCATTTTTCTTCCATTGGTAAGTAGGAGTTGTTCCGCCATTATAAATTGTTGAAGTAAACAACACCGAATCACCTGTGCATACACTTGTGCCAGCATTTGAGGCAATAACGATAGAAGCGGTACAATTACCCTTGAGAATATTTACCACATAATCCTCTGTTTCACCATAAGTATAAGCTGTACATGGTGTATGCCCAGGAATGGCGTTGTACCTGCATCGAACCCTTAGCCTTGTTTGTCCAACTTTAGCATCATAAGGAATGGCAATGTCTTTACTGTAAACAGCACCATTAGTACCTAAAAAGTCATTTAATACCATTTCAGTACTATCAAAAACACCATTCTGATTAAAATCTATCCAAGCAACTACCCCTTCTTTAAAAACAGTGGATGTAGATACAGAGAGATTTACTGTGTCACCTTGTGAAACTGTAGTAGTATTTGTAGAGTCATTAAAGAAACTATATCCTGAACTATCACATACAGAAGATCTACTAATAGTATTAAAGTCAACTTGACTTATATAATCACTACCTGTACAACTAGCTGTTGGTGTACAGTAATTTAAGTAGGTTGTAATTGTTAAATCAGCACTTGTTACATTTTTGGGTGATGCACAATTAGAGGAACTTGTAAGAGTACAAGTAACCACATCACCAGTGGCCAAGGTACTGTCTTTATAAGTTGAACTATTTGTTCCTACTACAATACCATTCTTTTTCCAAACATAAGAAGGTGAGTTTCCAGTCAATGTTGCCGATGCAGAGAATGTAACTAAAGTACCCGCTGCAATTGCTGACGAAGTAGAAGGAACAGTACTAATTGTTATTGTGGGAACAATTGATGCAGAAGTAATGGTAGTATTTATTGAATTACTATTAACTACAGATGTTACCGCGCAGCTTGCAGTTGATGTCAACTGACAAGTAATGGCATCACTGCTGATTAGATTATTGGTTTTATAAGTTGGTGATGTTGCACCTGTTACACTAGTGCCATTTTTCTTCCATTGGTAAGTAGGAGTTGTACCGCCATTATAAATTGTTGAAGTAAACAACACCGAATCACCTGTGCATACACTTGTGCCAGCATTTGAGGCAATAACAATAGCAGCGGTACAATTACCCTTGAGAATATTTACCACATAATCCTCTGTTTCACCAAAAGAATAATTTGTACAAGGAGTGTTTCCAGGTAAGGTATTATACCTGCAACGAACCCTTAGTCTTGTTTGACCAATTTTTGCATCG
>JAIXOJ010000053.1 GCA_027486835.1 Chitinophagaceae bacterium | reverse complement strand
TGGGTGTAAAGTGTCCATTTATTGGGTGTAAAGTGTCCATTTATTGGGTGTAAAGTGTCGATTTATTGGATGCAAAGTGTCGATTTTTTCCATGTAAATTGTCCATTAATTTCATTCAAAGTTCAGGGTTTAGGCTTAACGCTTTTGAAGGCCCCATATTGATAGAATAGATACAATTGATTTTGTGGCAACCTCCTTTTCTTTAATAATACTAGCAAAAAATATTATCACTACATAGGAAAGGAGAATTTACTCTGGAATAGACTAGCATAAATAGCATTGACCCCAAAAAACACGAGGAAAAAGGGATTTGTCAGTAATGTAGGGCGTAAAATAGACATGCTGGAATGCATTGAGCAATGCATTCTGCTTATAAGTTGCTAAATATTGCTGCTTCCGATTTTGCATCTTTTGATTTAGAAAAATACAAGATGCTTTGATTTTTTCAAAAGCAATGTTGAATTTAATTTCAACATTAAAGAACAAAATCCCTAACATTGCCACAATAACTGCTTGCATTGCCATAGATCATTTTAAGAATTTCCAACACTTAAAAGATACGTTCCCTTTAGCTAGTGCAAGTCATTTGAATACAGCGCATTGTTGAAAAATTCAAAATAGATGACCTTCAAAAATGCCCATACTTGATTGTTTTATAATGTGGAATAATGGAATTGCTCAATCTGTGACCTAATAATGGAATGCTTTCAACGATGTGCTTGTTGGGTTAAAGAAAAGAGTGATTGGAAAACCTTATTTCTGACTGCACAAAAAGCATTAGGAGGTATTAGGTAATTTGATAGCTAGTTTAGTTTATGCCCCATAATATCCCCATTTATGTTTTGAAATGCTTGTTTGTTATGGATCAAATGACATCAATAATGTCATTTGATTATATTTCATAGATGTAAATTAGAGTTGTTTTGATTTATTAATGCTTATTAAAATGAAAAAAATGTTGAAACGGTTTTGGATGATGGCTGTGTTAATTCAAATTATTGCAGTGGCTTGCGGTAAATCAGGTAATGTAAACACCGAAATGGTCAACCCTATTGATCCTTCGTTACCTGTAGGTCTTAGGTATTTGTATGTTTCAACTACAGGAAATGATGCCAATGATGGATCAAAAAATACCCCTTTCCTAACTGTTAATAAGGCTGCCCAAGTGGCCATTGCTGGAGATATTGTGGTCATAAAATCGGGTACTTACTTTCCTAATACTAAGATTACCCCTGCCAATTCTGGTACCTCAACCAATCCGATTATCTATTTCTCAGAAGTAAAAAATGAAGCCATCATCGACGGCAGCAACTCCACCAATGGTACTCCATCTGACAGGAGAGGATTATTTGATATCGAAGGGAAAAGTTGGATTGTAATAGATGGTTTGAAAGTAATGAATGCAAAGTTTTGGGGCATAATGGGCCGGAATTCTAATAATATCACCGTAAAAAATTGTAAGACATTTAATACTGCCGCAGCTGGTATTTGTATGGCAGGAGGCTCAAATATCTCCGTTTTATACAATAATGTAGAATCAGCTTGTATGTTAAATGACAAATCAGTTGGCACTGGCGAATGTATCAGTTTGCCATCCGTTGTTGGTTTTGAAATAGCTTATAACACTGTTTCCAATAGAAAGGTGGACGTGAGTAATGGTGGAGAGGGGATTGATGCAAAAAACGCTTGCTCAAATGGTAGCATTCACCACAATATTGTGTATGATCTAGCTCGGGTTGGTATCTATGTAGATGCATATCAGAAAAACATCACCAATATTGATGTGTATGCGAATACTGTTTATAAAACAGGCGGTGGAATCAATATTGCTAGTGAAGAAGGGGGTATTCTTAGTTATGTGAAAGTGCATGATAACCTTGTTTACGATATTGAGTCTGTTGGTATTAGGCTTGCTGGTTACCTCAATAATGGCCCTATTCAGCATGTAGATGTTTATCACAATACCATCTATAATTGTGGGTATAATCGGAATTGGGAAAATTGTGGGTTACTACTCGAATCTTCTAACCCAGCAAACTTTGGGTTTAATATCCGAAATAATATCATCAGTGGTTGTCCCATGCAGATTAAAAGTAGTTCCGCACAAAATTTTCCAGTAACCATTGACAATAACCTTTTTTATGGTGCAATTGGTAAGTTCTCTGCCCAAACAACTATCACAAATACCATTAATGCGAATCCACTTTTTGTAAATCCTTCGGCATTAGATTTTCACCTAAAAGCAGGCTCCCCTGCTATTAACAAAGCAATAGGTACTCCACTGTCGGTTAAAGATTTTACTGATTTCTCTAGGGATTCAAAGCCTGACTTAGGGGCATTTGAATATCGGTAGCCTATTTATTCTTTTGATAGTGAACCTGCGGCAATGGGTAATTACACCCTTCGACCTTTCAGGTATTGTGAACCGCAGGAGTATGCTATTACAAAAGCTTTTGTAAGAATTTGATGCTTGTTTTAAATTAAATAGATGAATTGTTGTGTATAAAGTATTGCGGGTTTTTCTTAATGATCAAGTATTAGTTTTTTGCTTTTCAAATGGAAAGAAAGGCTCGGTTAGTTACACGTTACAAACTTCATTTCGGCGGTATATTGTATTGGTAGCGCTTTCATGTATTTGGTCTTTTGGGTTGGCACAAGACTCTTTGGCTCATGTAAAAACGGCTGCTGGGCAAAGAAGGTTTTTTTCTGAATCCAGCTTTTGGAACCAGCCTATACCTGAAAACCCTGAAATAGATCCTCAGAACAAGCATTATATCCAGTTACTCAAAAAGGAGTGCAGCGGGGCTTTCTTTCGTATCAACCTCACTTCTTGGACCATTCCGGTTTATGACATATATGAAAAGACACCAAGGTTTGTAGTGAAAAAGTATTACATGACCAAGGAAGAGCAACAAGAATGGAACACTAAACGTGCTGCTTATGGACATGGTGCGGCATTTGACCAAGAACCTATCCCCATACCGCTAGAAGCACAAGCAGATCCTCAAGGTGATGCCCACTGTGCATTAGTGGATTGGAAAAATGGGATTGCTTGGGATATGTGGGGGTTATTTAAGACTAGTGATGGCAGTTGGAAATCAAAAACTGGCATGAAGTATAGCATTGATGGGGATGGTGCTTTTTCAATTAAAGATTTTAAAATTAAGAATGGCGAAAGCATCCATTATTTCGGCCCAAGTAGAGCGGCAGGTGTTCCCGCTACTGCTGGGTTAATCATGTATGATGAAATAGTTTCTGGAGAGATAAAGCATAAACTAGCCTGTGCCACAAGGGTAAATGCCTATCAAGAACATGTTTTTCCTGCTATATGGACGGATGGCTTTATTGTAGGAGGCATTCCAGAAGGGGTGGTTATACAATTAGACCCCAAACTTGATTTATCGAAATTTAATTTGACACCAGAAGAAATCGTTTTAGCAAAAGCGATGCAACAATATGGTATGGTGGTTTCGGATGTTGCAGGATCAAACACTTTGTACGGTGAAGGATTATGGGGGCATTCCGGTAAAAGCTGGAATGGTAAACTTCGGGCGGTGGGCGGTATAAGTAGTATTCCACTAGATAATTATCGGGTTTTGAAAATAAATAACAGAATAAAAAAAGGGGATAGCTATACCAAAATCAAACATGATCATGGCATGTGGTAATTGGAGAATGACAATATGAGCTTTAACTGAAACAGCAGTGTGTTAATAAAAGAATTCAAATTAAGAAGATGAAAAATGGCATTTTAATATGCATCCTCTTATATATAGTCAGTAATGTTTCGGCGCAAAAAAAGAAGATTTACATAGCACCGGACGATCATACTGATTACATGTGGACATCCACGGAGGAAGGGTATAAAAAGGCATTTCTAGAAACGATTGATTATTATTTGAAACTCAACGATTCTACAGCCAGCAGTCCTTATGCGCTGCAAAGCAAATGGAACTGCGATGGCTCGTTATGGGCTTATACGTATGAAAAAAACAGAAGCAGTAATCAATTTGGACATTTTATTAAACAAATGAAGGATGGTAAAATAACTGTGCCTTATAACGCTGTGGTAAACTTGATGGGAATTGCTCCTGCTGAAGCCACTATCAGGGATATGTATTATGCTGGAAGCTTGCAAAGAAGGTTTGGTGTGAAAATGGAACTGGCCATGAATATGGAGGATCAGGTATTGCCTTTGGGTTTATCCTCCTTGTGGGCAGGAGCGGGTGTAAAATATTCGTGGAAGGGTGTTTGCAATTGTGCCACAAAAGTTGGTGGATTAAAATCGCGCACCAATGAAATCTATTGGTACAAAGGTTTAGACGACCAAAAAGTATTGATGAAGTGGAATTCAATCTTAATCTACAATACGCATTTAGGTGGATATGCAGAAGCCCGTCACCTAGATAAATCATTGATGTTGGGCAATCAACTAATGGGCAGTCAAAAATATCCGTACTCTATTTTGGGTGTTTTTGGAAAAGGGTGGGACGATTTACAAACAACCACCCTTGAATTTGTAGATGTAGCCACGGCCAATACCAATAAGGATTATGAAGTTATCGTGTCTAATGAACTCGATTTTTTCCATGATTTTGAAAAGTCTTATGGAAACAATCTTCCAAGCGAAACCTTATCTTACGGTAGTACCGAATGGGGTAACAGTATAGCCTCCATGGCAGAAGTTTCGGCGACCGTAAAACGGTCAATAGAAAAGCTCCGCGCTGCGGAGGCTTTATATACGATGGTGTCCTTAAAGGATAAAAAAATCGGCTAAGTACCTGACAAAACATAAATAAATTTATTTAACTTCTGAATATTTACGACGAGAGCGTTTACTATGAACCTTATGCCGTACTTAAAAAAGCTATGAGCTTTCCTTTTGTGAGCTT
>JAIXOJ010000122.1 GCA_027486835.1 Chitinophagaceae bacterium | reverse complement strand
TTGACACTCTTTCCAGCGTGGTTGACACTCTTTCCAGCGTGGTTGACACTCTTTCCAGCGTGGTTGACACTCTTTCCAGCGTGGTTGACGGTCTTTCCAGCAGTGTTGACCACTCCCTGAATGTCGGACTTACAATACCTACCTAACTCCTCCACAACGCCCCTTCAGGGGATGGGGGCGTTTCCTCCGCAACAACCCCTTCAGGAGACGGGGGCGTTTCCTCCGCAACACCCCTTTAGGGGACGGGGGCATTTCCTCCAAAACACCCCTTTAGGGGACGGGGGCTTAATGGGGCATCATTGCTTTATCAAACTATAATCAGCAAATTCTCCTAGTGGAACTACTCCAGTTTCGGGTTTCACTTGGAGGATACTATTTACGGTGAAAGGAAGCGGTTGATCGGTTTGGTGATTGATTGCATCAAACACATAGCGCACTACTGATTCTTTGATAGCAAAATACTGATTGCCTTTGGCCAATAATTTCCGTTCAAACTTGGGGTCTTCTTTGAGTGAGGCATACATTTCTGGTTCTATTATAGCCAGCTTGCGTATACACACTGTAACCTCTGTTAAGGTTGCTTCCCCAGGCTTATGGTGAAATTCAATCGTTTGTTTGGGTAATGTGGTGCCGACCAATTGCTGTCGGCTGGTGAGCAGTAAACTTTCTTTTTGATCGGGCAACACTTTAAAAACCACCGAAAACAGTTTGGCCACTTGCAAAATATTAGAATCTAACTGTGCCCACCCCAATTGTTGAAGCATTTTTTCACGCCAGTTGGTTGGTTTTAAGCGATAGAGCATGGTTTTTCGCTCTCGGTTAATCACCACCATGCCGCTATCGGCCAACACCTGTGTTTGCGTACCCATGGTGATATTGGCCCCTTGGTCATTCAAGTAAAACAAGCCTTGCAAGGTTGTGGAATCGTTGGGTTGTGTCACCAAATTAGATTGGGAAGAGATGGTCAAGCGCATTTGTAGGGGCAAAGTTTTGTAGCCATTGCACCATTCCACACAGCGTTTATACAAATCCATCGAATCTACTGTAGTGACAGCAGAACCGCACCTCAAAGGAGCATTCGCCCAAAGCGAGTGATGCCAGCCCAACAGCAGCACCCAGACAACCCATTTTAAACAATTACCTCTTTTCATTTTTAATTTTTATTAATATTAATCATTCATTCCACTACTACACCCTGTTGTTCAGAACTGGCTTAAAGGGAAAGTCCTCTCTAAATCCTCCACCCACCCTTCCAGTTCCCTCGCCTTTGGAGAGGGGTTGGGGTGAGGTTACATTCATCACCCGTTCTGTTCAGACCTGACAGGTTTTTGAAACTTGTCAAGTCTTACCTCCTCCACAACACCCCTTTAGGGGATGGGGGCTTTCCCCTTCCAGTTCCCTCGCCTTTGGAGAGGGGTTGGGGTGAGGTTACATTCTTCACCCATTCTGTTCAGCCCTGACAGGTTTTGGAAACCTGTCAGGGCTAAACTCCTCCACAGCACCCCTTTAGGGGATGGGGGCTTTCCCCTTCCAGTTCCCTCGCCTTTGGAGAGGGGTTGGGGTGAGGTTACATTCATCACCCGTTCTGTTCAGCCCTGAAAGGTTTTTGAAACCTGTCAGGGCTAGCCTCCTCCACAGCACCCCTTTAGGGGATGGGGGCTTATTCCCATTACCAACCACATCAAAATATTAGGGCACCAGATTCCTGATAGCACTTTGTTGGGCACTGCGGGTTTCTTTGAGGGTTTTGATGCCTTCTTGGGTTTCCGCTTTGGTGCGTACCAGTGTGCCTTCTTCATCGTACTCGTAAAAAGTGGCGTAATTATTTGCATCCAATTCTGCCAATAATTTAAGGTTAATGGGGTCATACACATAACTCTTCATGTTCGCATGAAAAGGATGAATCCGCAGGTCATCGAAATACACGGTATTGCCCGAAGTACTGTTATTTTTCATTTGTACAATGAGGCTGTCAGCACCAGTGGGTAGTTGAAAAACGGCTTCGTATCGCTGCCACCCGTCTATTACCGGGCCACTTGGCTTTAAGTTGGGATACAGTGTGTTAACCTCCCCACCTTGGTCTATTAATAGTGCGATACTATTGTTTTGGTAAGCAGTGGCCTGCTGGGTCTCTTTCACCCAAGCACTCAACACCATTTTTTGACCTGATACCAAGGTAAAATCATCTATTTTACCCCTTTTTAACGTGCGAATGGTATCAGGTTTTTCGCAGTAGAAACGGGTGGTAACGATGGTGCTGGCAGGGGGTGGATAAGAATATAAGTTTGCTTTCGGAATTTGCCCGAAATAAACATATGTGTCTAGCCCCTCTACAATGTGATATAACCAAAATAAACTCAGATTTTCTTTTCCACTAGTATTTCTATACCTAATATTTATATTATAGTTTCCTTTGTTTAAGTTAAACCAATGACTGCCTGGACTAGATTGATTTGGCCACCAAAACATGATTGTCTTGCTGTAGCCAGTGCTACTATTGTAAATTGTGATAATACAACTATCGTCGGCATTAGGTGATGTAATTTCATACGCCCCTGAATGAGCCACCTGTATGTATCCATCCCATATTATAGTTTCTATTGGGTGTCCGTCATCGTTAGAAAAAGCATAAACATCATCATTATCTTTAGTATAGGTATAATTTGTTAAATTGGGGTTATCCCAATTATTCGCACCATAATAATACCCTTTTAATCCATTACCCGCAGGCGTCACCACCACATCATCATACGGTTTTCTATCCAAATGAATCCTTAAATCTGGATAAGTATTTTCTTCTTCCTCCTCCATTGTAGATGGGGCGGATTTAATGGGGGCTTTCCATTGTACAGATTGGTTGGGTAAAATCTGTAGGCTGCTCAAGCCGGTATGGCTTTCGGTTGTAGAAATATTTGCCTGGTTGATGCCTAGTTTTAAATGCCTATTAGCAGAATCAATAGTAGGAAAACAGGGGCAAGGGTGCAGGGTGGCGGCGTAGTGGTAATCTTCAAAACCCTCATAACCCATTTCGCGGTATCGGGCATTGTTTGCAATGGCTGTGGGTAAATTGCCCCCATAGCCATACTGTGCCGAATTAAAACGCCGGAGGGCATCATAGTTTTCCACCTCTAAGCCTTTTTTATTGAACAAACTGGTCTGTGCATTCCAAATCCACCGTTCATCTTTGGAATATTCTAACATGCCTCTGTTACCCATGATCCAATAGGGTTGAAAATCTGCTGGTAGTGTACCATCCTTGGCAATATTGGTAGGTGCGCTGGGGTCTTGTTCCAGTCGCTCGGCGTAAAATACATAGTTCTTATTCACCCGCCAGTTGCCCAGCCACCCTTGTTGGTAAGGATTGGTAAGTAGTATTTCAGGATTGTTAACGGCATTGCACACCGTAGCACCACTGGTTTCTTGTTGGTAAGCTGCCTCGTTTTTCCAATGTTCCCGGTAATCTTTTGCAGAGGCATTGAGTGCTACATACGGAACTGAATATTCCGACAAAAAATTGAAAGTACTCATGGATAAGGTGGTTACTTCTTGCGCAGTTTCTGACAATAGATTTCTTTTACCCGAGCGGATTATTTTCATATTGGCCACCTGCCCAGTAAATGGATTGCCGTCTTTATCAATGAAAATAAACCGACTTTGTCCGTTGATGCGGTCTTTCATGATTTCCACTGCCCATATTTTGTGCTCCCTGTTGACTTCAATGGTAGCTGATCCATTCAATTTGATACAAGCAAAGGTGTTGGGCATAAGGTTGTCACCTACTAATTTGTCGATATAGATTTCATCGCCGCTTTCAAATAAATTTTGATTTACAAATGAAGATTCAATTAAACCATTTCTAAACAATACATTGCTATAGGTTAACCCTATATTTTTATATGCCCCTCCCATGCCTGGAAATGCCCAATAAGCGGGATAACTGTTTTGGTACACAGGTTTGTCAAATAAATTACTGGTTCTAGATACCAGCAATTGACCCGTTTCATGGTCGTACACCATGTTTTTGGTGGACACCACACTGCCTTTTTCAATGGTGATGGTACTATCCAAAATAGCATGAAAAGCGATGGTTTTGGTAGTAGTTACCTCCCGATAATTGTTTTCGTTATTTACTACGGGTTCCCAATAAAATGGAAGCCACCAACAACCCGGTGGGAAAGGGATATTAAACCAATCCACCTGCAATTGTTTATCATTACTCGAACTTTTGGCCACTAATTCACGGGTGTCAGTCATCAATTCAATGTCCATACCCATATATCCTCGCAGAACTTGGCCATTATTGGCAGCATTAACAAAGAATAATAAATCTCCTGATGGGTTTTTGCCTGTATTCTTATAATAGTTTTCAGTATAACTAATCCGTGTAGCGGAATCATTATCTGCATAGGATGATTGCGATTTCATTTTTCCATGCATATCATTCGTGGCAATGAGGAAACCTTGGGAAAGCGCCCTACTATCGAAAGAATATTTATAGAAAAAATTGGATGACGAATTGTTATGGGCTGACACATCGGAGGATGGGTCGAAAATGGTGTAATTCGTAAAAACAGGAAAATCTTTTGCGGTATAAAATTCCGTTACCTGCTTGCCCACCCTAGAGCGTGATTTAAAATTGGCTACCTGCTTTCTTATTGATTGCACTGTTACTACACTATAGCCAACTAAAGGTGCAGGGAAAAAAGCATCTAACACGGGCAATTCCACTGCACTATAACTGGCGGGGCCAAGCGGTAGCTGGTTATTTATGTTTACAATACCTTGAAATGGATTTTCCTCGCCCCCAATAGTGGGTTCGTAACTGGCTACACCGCTGCTGATTTTCCGGGTAGTGCCATTGAACACCTCTGTGGTGGAATAGTCATACTGCTGCCCATAGACCGATGTATATTGTCCTGTCATGGCTTTCCAATTGTCTTTCAAAAGCACTTTTTTCACCCGTTGCCCCCCTCCTATTTTACAGCCATAGGGATTGTTGAGGCGCACAAAAGACTCATTAAGAATTGCCCGACAAGCTTTCCTTTCGCTTATTAATGCTTTCAAAGGATTGGTAAAAGTATTTTTAAGCGATGACAAAAATCCTAATAAGGTATTACCAATCTGCTCCAGTCCATCTCCTTCGCTCACATCATAGCCAGCAAATGCTTGCCCCGGCAATTGCTCACGCAAATATTCCAGCGCGGTAATGGTTAAAGGGCTGTACCCATCGACTTGCTCCATTTTTATCCAAATAATATTGGGGTTATCGGTTACACCGTATAAACGATTACTATCGCTTATGGAACCTCCAAAAGTGGGATATACATTCAGGTATTCAACCCCCTTGGGCATAATCACGGCTAGTTTTACTGCCAATTGACGATTACTATCCAAATACCTATAGAAGGTTTCCCAATGACTTTTACAGGCATATGGCACCTTCACAAACAGATAATCCTTTTGTCTTCCACCAGATAAATACAAACTGTCAGAGCTTTTTTGTCTATTGCTACTAAAACCAATCCCAGCAATTTGCATCATATTGGCCGCTCGTTTGTTCTGCACAAACCCATAATCATCACTTTCGTAATCCACTTCTATTTGTCCACCAGAGGGTAGCAATATTTTTTTAAGCGACCATGCGCCCGCATTTTGGTCGGCATTGGCCTTATCTTGAATGGGATAAGGGAAAAGGCTATTTTTTATACCGTTAGGGTTTTGGGCAGCGGGCTTATAAGTGCCCCAACGGTCAGCAGCATTCCTTTCATAAACAGGGTTTCCTATGCTGCCTTGTAAGTAGGAGAATACATACTTATTCTTTTTAGAGCGATTTTGACCATTAAAGGTGAAATAGATACTATCCAGGGTCAATTTACCACCAGTGGTGCTGTTTGGGATACCATTACACAAGGAATAACTGTATTTAAAATGCACGGATTTGATCGGTTTGGCACCCGCAATTCCGTTGGCCTTGATGTCTGCCTTACTATATAAGTCTATTCTGTCGAGCTTTTTTTGGGAACTATCGTTGGTATTAATTTCTCCATATTCGCCAAGGGCACTTTTGCTATCCCCTCGGTTACTTAGTTTAAAAAAGGCAATCATGGTCTTCGATTCAATAGAATGGGTATACCAAGATTCTCTTTCCCCATAAGCAACAATACCCTTATCGTCTTTCTTTTCCGAACGATTACCCACATTAAAATTGGCCATTTTACCAGCCACATTGGGCGTTCTCCATTTATGTACTGCCCAATTGTTGCCGCTTTTCACCCGAGTATAATTGAATTTTACGGCATCCCCCAAATCATCATCGGTAATACCATCGCCCGTAACATCTACATAGTCGGGGGATAGCAAGCCTGATAACAGGAAGGAATGCGCAAAGGCAGGGGTTTCTGTAATTTGAACATACCCATCCTTACTACCCAGGCGGCCATTAATGCTGCTGTTATTATAGGCGTTCATTTCATCTGTTCCTATGGCAGCCAAATCGTCATTGGCATGTTGCAAGTCGGTAGCAGCCACCGAGAAGGTGAAGTCTTTTTGCACAATATTGTAAACAGGCACGCCATACACATAGCGCTTTCCATTGCTTTCGGTTACGTCAATTTGGGAAATATGGTGGGGCTTTCTGTATCCGCTCACTCGGTTAATACTTTCAAAGGCCAACCTATTGGCAGAGTCCAATATTATTTTGCTGTCATAACTACGGATGGTCTTTTCTAAGCCAACATAGGTAGCTTCCTGTGCCGTTAATATATTGATGACTTGGGTACGTTTTTTTCGCTCCGTTTTATCGGGTATGGAAGTTAAATTGATACTACCAATTTTAGATGCCTCACTAGAAAACCTGTCAAGGATAGGTTCTACCGTGGGGTTATATCCATTTTTGCCAAGTTGAAAGCGTACCAAATCGGCACCACCAATTTTATTATACTGTCCATTGTTTAACACAGATGTTTCGCCCGGATTTCGGAAATAAACATTTTCACTTAACCCATTAGCTTTGGGTTTAAAACCAATAACCGAATTAATATTATTGCCGTTTTTCCATTCACAAGAATAAGTAGGTGTTTCCACATTGGCTGCATTTACACCAAAGTGGCCAAAAAAGCCCGCATCTGCCCCTACTGACAAGCTTTTATCCTCAGAATAGGTGTAATTGTCTTTTACCAACCCGATTTCATTGCGATATGCACGGATGGAACCACCTGTACCTTCACCTTGAATAGAAAACACGTCGTAGGTATATTGAGGTACAGAAATAATAGGTGTTCTTGGGGTTACTTCTTTATCGTTAAAACGGGTAAAATCCATAACTGCATTGGGATTGTTCACTGCATTTTCATAGTACAAATAGCCTACTAACGGCTTCATTTGTAGGATTCTTTGTGGGGATACATACGATTTTTGCGCATAGCCTTCTGCATTAATGGACGCGGCTAAACCCCACATACCCAAACCCAATTGAAACTGACCAGAAGTAGCTTCATTAGTAACTGGAAGGCGTAGGGTTGGTGTATAACTTGGCCTGGCAAAACTGATGGAGCTAGTTTGAGTATTTGAAAACGAACGGTTCTGCTTGGTATATGTTTTTGTTTCATATTCCCCTTTCGAATTCGCTTTTGAAGCAGTTACTTTCTTGCTTTCAGAAGAACTATAACTCATTTGCTCACTTAACTGTAATTGTTTTATGCCTGTGCGTGAATTGTAGCTTGTAGAAGCAGAAAGGCCGATGGAAGCACTGGTGTTTTTCCTTGCAAAATTTGCAGATAAAGAAAGGGAGGGCGTTACAGTGGTACCATTGCGAGAGTTCACGGCAAGTGATAAACCTAATTTAGGCCCAATATTCAGCATACTGCTGTCAGAAGCATTTTTTTCATGTAATACTTTCTTCATGATGTTATAACTAACACTGCCGCGCACCCCAAGCTCCAAGGAAGGCCCTAAATAATTATTAAACGCCATACCTAAGCTGCCACCTACAGATACTCCTGCACCTTTTACACCCACCACTTCAAAATCGCCCCCCACAGTAACCCCCCAAGTTTTATTGGGTTTCATGTTTTGGTATTGTACCATGGTGTCCTGCCCATTAAAGTCATCTGGCACACCCCGCATGTTTCTATTGATATTGCCGGGATTGATATTCCAACCCAAACCAACCCAGCTAGCATCTTGCTCTGGGGATACTGAACCATCGTAAAATATATTTACAGGATATCCTCCTACATCTAACAGTGGTATGTTATAATTAAAGTCACCTGTAAACAAATTGACCATATTATCTGCACCAATGGACTTGAAGCTTGCCATTTCAGGTTGATTGGGGCCGCCAATCATTTGATGTTGCACGCTAACGGCCGAGTCAAAAGAATGGATTTGAGCGGGATGGACCATAAGCGGTTTGCTACCAACAAACGGATGGGTAGTGGGTAACGCTGGCAAATAAGCATCCTTCGAATGGTTTAACTTCTTTCGGTCAAGATTCGAAGGGGATACGGCATGATGAACGTTGCGCCCTCTGGCAGAACCAGTAAGAGGAAACAAAAAACTGACATAAAAAATAAACAAAAAGAACCCTGAAATAGATTGTTGATGCTTGGAAGCTAATTTCTCTATCATAATAATACTTTATTATAGCAACTGATAAAATGATGAATTTAATTCTCGAGTTTCACTGGGGTAGCTACCCAAAAAAGGTAATGATTGGTATAATACTGTTTTAAAAAGGCAGCATACCTGGGTGCATAAAAGTTTTTCGCAGTTATTAGTTAAACCTCACCCCAACCCCTCTCCGAAGGCGAGGGGCAAAACGAAAAACTTTTATGCACCCGCATACCTCCATTACGCATTAGTTTAAATTATTTGAACTGAAAAGCGGTTATGTTGGCAGTCTTGTTCAAATCTGTCAACTCAATTACATAGGTCTTGTTAGGACTAAAACTGTTATCCAATTGAAATACAAAAAAATTATTTCCATACATAATTGTTTTTTTCTCCGTCTTTATAATAACACCCTCCACGCTTTTAATTAAAATGGTAGCCTCATAGGTTTTATCATAAGAATAAAATTTTGCCCCTATTTGCCCTTTATTGATGATGGTATTTACACCTGATGTACCTGTTTTTTTCTCCAATTCATAATAAATCAAGTCTGGCAAAGCAGCAATTGGTAGGGTATTTTTAGCTACTTCAAAAGTCCAAACGTCTGTTGTGGCAACAGTTTGCGTATTATTTTTTACCAATACTTTCCATGCATACGTCTTTCCATGTTCTAAGGGCTGTGCCGAGGATGGATATAAAAGATTAGTGGCCGTAATACTAGAGCGATTAAGAATGGGCAGGTTCATTTTTACCGCATCAATGGGGGTTTGATTGGGAAATACTTCTGCTACAATCACCTCATAATTAACCGCATTAAACATATTGGTAGGTGCTGGCGGAATCCAGCTGAGGAGTGGCGTGGAAGAAATAAGGGTGTCTTTATCTGGTGGATAACTCAACTGCGGAGGACTCAACGGCGCTACGTCTAAAGCGGTACATTCAGTAATAAGTTCAAAGGAAAGATCTCCATCAACTTTTACCAAAGTGTAACAAATGGTAAAGCTACCCATCGGTAAAAATCCATTTGGATCTCTGTCGGTATTGAGTGTAGGTGATAGATAATTATAGACAACTGGCGTAACCGTAGTATAACCCACTTGCAGTACACCTGGAAATAACACCATATTCTTGGTGTAGGCCGTCAAGATGGGTTGGTTGTCTAGGGAGTTGTTAATGGTCAATTTAATGGCCACCGTGATGGGGGTAGGATTGCTAGAGACCAATAATGCATTCCATAACTGACTTTTCTTGACCACACCAGATGGGGGTAACTGTGGAGAAATGGAAAACTGAGCCACTAATTGATTGATAGCGCCGATGCATAAGAGCAACAAAATAATATACCTGTATCTCTGAATCATATTTTTAACATCTAAAATGATTTGACAAAAGAAATCCTACCCGAATTATTAGCAACAAATTGATGGTTGATATCTGGTACATACCCTTTTTCCACCATTATTTGAAATTGACCTACCCTTGGTACGGAAAAATTGCTAGAGAATGTACATCCTACCTGTGCCATACTACTGCTTGTGTATCGATTGTATTTGATGCCAGCCCCTAACATCCATTCATTGTTGATTTGATATTGAATAGCATTGTCCAAGGTGTAATATCCTTTGCTCCCATCAAAATTGTATTGGCTATTAGATTGATATTGATACTTCTTAAAAAAAATGGAATGACTAAACATCAATTGGCTACTTCGTGCAGCAATTAATCCAGAATCTTTTGATTGGTTACTATATTTTGAGAAAACCAACATGCTCATCATTTGCTTTCTAGCGTATAAATAACTTTTAGAAATGGATGCATTTAACACATAAAACTGGCTTTCACTTAATCGGTTTTTGTCTAACATAACCAGTTGACTACTGGGAAAATACCCAATGGCAACATTGGGATATTTTGGTGCACGAAAGGAAAGCTGAACGGAGGTAAACACCGCTGTACTATTATAAGAATTTGCTAATGCTGGATTGGATGTTTCATTGGTTTTTATAGCTGCTTGCAACAAGAATCTTCGTTTCCAAAAAGGCTGTTCTACTGATATCCCCCATTTAGACTGAGCCGTTCCGATACCATAGTAACTATAGGATTGAAAATGGTGTCCAAGATATTTAAAATAGGTGCGAACTTTTGTTTCCGTGCTAGGTAAAGACGAACCCAATTCAACAATATAAGCCTCGTTAGAACGATCATTATACTTCCAAATGCCGTTCATTTGATTTTCCTTGGTTTCAAATGTTTGCAACAGTGGGAAGGTCGATTTTGCAAATTCTGCAAGCAAATAAGTGTGTGAGTTTAGTAGCAGCTTTGCTTCTATAGCATATCCCATTATTTTATAAGCAGTAGCTGCCAAACTAGTAGAAACCACACTGAAATAATTTCTAGTTCCGGTATAGTAGCTTGCATATAGATGGCTACCCTCCTTTTGACCAATACCCACCCTGCATATATTTACCTGCTGCCTATTCCTGGATGAAAAGGACAATAAATCATTGGATTGACTGGAAATATATCCTTTGGCGAAGGCCAGATAATAAGAAGGATTGTATTCGACCAATAAGCCTGACACGAAAATATCTTTAGCCGTTAACTCTGAAAAACCAACTGCATTTCGCCCAACTCCAAAGCTTTTTACGGCAAAAAGCCTTTTATATCCTTTAGGCAACTCAGATTCACTGATACCAGCTTCTTGTAGTTTTTTACGCAACCCTACATTATTATTAATGGCGTCCACCGCACTTTTCTCCATCACCAAACGCTGCATCCGTTGTTGCTTTATATGCTGATATTCCTGCTGAAGCTGCGTAATATGGTTTTGTAAAAAAGTAGCCCTTCTCATTTTTTGATGATAGGTTTTTATAAACGCAGTTTCCCCAGTTGTTGAGGAATCTAAATTCAAAGCAGAAAGTGATTTGGCCTTATTGCTACTTTGTTCCAAATTAGTCCAAGACGGTTTGCCTTTTGGTACTTTTCCTAATTGCTGATTATTAGAAACTTGGAGCGAAGCGTCAACTTTAGAAAAATCTTTAGTAGAAAGTTTTTCTTTCTTTTTCCAAACCATCCATTTCTGGAATATCCCCTGAATGACATTTCTTTTTTTGGATAACTCAAGTTGATTCTTGTTGAATTTTCGTTCAGGGCTTCCTTTGATAGAATCTACATAAAGCTGGGTATTTGCAAATACCTGAGTCCGAATAGTATCCGTATTTAGGTATGGCATATTTTCTTTTTCTTTTGAGTAAACTGCCATTTCACGTTCTTCTACTAATTTTTGTATTACCGCAGGTTGCCTTAACCAAGATTGAAGTTGGTTCAATTCTGATATGGATTGAGTTAGTTGACCTTTCAATCCAATGGTATCTAAATTAAACATTGCCTTTTCGCTAAATCTTTGTTTTATTTTATCTTTTAAGCGTTGCGAAAACAGTTGAGGTCGGAATTGAAAACTAAAGGAGGAAAAATGTTCTAAAGCAGCAGAATTGCTCCAACGATTGTTCCAACTTAGGCTCATCGGTATTTGATGCATGATGTTTACATCAATAGTGCCCTGTATTGCATGTTGAACCACATCCTTCGGAACAAAACTGGTATCAACAATGGCATTAGAACGAACATCCACTTGATAAATGAATGTCCCCCCCACTTTAGTGTTATGCCAAATTTCACCTAGGGTAACCTTATCATTTTTCAACCTATTAGTGTGAGGTTTATTTCCAAAAAGCATGTTAGCCTTTATTTTTTTTGAAACTGATTCAAAATCTCTACCCATAGAGGATTTTCTTTTCGATGTAACATTTGACACAAGCGGAATAATGGTTGTATCGTGATGTAAGTGCCTAGTGCCATTATGGCTACTGTCTATTATTTGATTAGTGGCTCTATTTATTTCATTTGGAAATACCTCCAACCTTGTTAACAGCAAGATCAACAGCAAGATGGTATTCAAATAAGGAATAGACAACCACATCATGGGCAATTATTTGCTTGGCTTACGGTTTTGAGCCGCCTCTAAAGCCCCTAATCTTTGCTCTTGACTTTGAATCAATTTTTGTTGTTCTATCATCAAAAGGGTAAGCTCCTCAATCTTCTTCAGTAATGCTGCCTGATTAGTTCCTAGCTCAATACCTTCTTTGGCCACTTCTTTTGCCGAGGGCATATTGGGTAGGTGTTTATTTTTTGCGATAAATCGAGCAATGGTATCTAAAAGGGACAATTGAATCGGCTGATCAAACACATAATCTGGCCATGCGTCCACATCCACTTTCACTTTTCTGGTGCGTATGCCGTTTTCTACAAATAATTTATAGGCAGTATCATTGAGCTGAATTGTTCCTATACCCACACTGCCGCCGCTATCGGCTAGTACAGTGGTGCCTCGTAAATAATTGTAACCATTGGAAGTACTACCAATCCAGTTGTTGCCATTGCTATTTTGGATGAGTAGTCCACCATTTTCGTTGCCATTATTAATATGCATTTTGGTTAAAGGAATGGTGATGCCTACCCCAACATTTCCACCCAAGCTGTCGGCCAAGATGGTGGTACCCCTGAGGTAATTTTTTCCATCAATAGAATTCCCAATCCAGTTGTTGCCATTGCTATTGTTAATGTATAAGCCCCCCATTTGGTTACCATTGTCTATATGCAATTTTGCGAGCGGATTTGAAGTTCCGATACCCACATTACCCACTCCGCTATCTGCCAAAAGGGTGGTACCGCGCAAGTAGTTATAGCCATTTACGGTATCTGCTATCCAGTTGTTACCGTTTTTGTTTTGTATTAATAGACCGCCATATTTGTTACTATTATTAATATGCATTTTGGTTAAAGGATTGCTTGTACCCACCCCAACATTACCTGAATTTTTATTGTAGATGTCATTACCAGACAGTACCCATTTGCTGGTATCAATTGAACTAAAGTTGGGCTTTTTCCAAATGGGTACTCCTACTCCCACAGATAGAATCATGCTGGTATCTGTAGCAATTGGTAAACGATCTAAATTACCAGATGCCGAACGATAGTACAAATCTCCAGATTCATCACCAGTACCATTAATGTTATCAAAACGCACAGTTCCTGATGTGTGAAATTTAGCTTGAGGTACTATATTGATACCTACTGAACCTCCACTATTGAGATTGAGTGTTAATTCCTTTGACTCAATTTGTAGATTTTGAATGGTTTCTGAACCATTCAAATTTTTGAAGTCAGTGGAGTCATGAACCAGTGCTTTTAATCCTACTCCATTAATTCCCGACCCTAAACTTTCTGCTGGAAGCACTTTGATACTACTAATTTTTCCATCATTATTTTTGGAAGTATGAATGATAGCACCCTCATTTACCACTAAGTATCGGGTGTTTACTGGCCCATGTACGGTTACTGGATCTAGGTATTCTTCTGGCTCTTCTTCACTTTCTCTGGTTTTGGGAAAGGGTAGGATTGAACCGCTTGATTGATCAATTTGCTCACTATTAACAACCGTCAAACGATAATTTTTTGCATAACCGGTAAAGGATAGTCCCTGTAACCCAAAACGACTGGGAATTTCAATGGCCAAATACTTTTTGTTCTGATAATTTACTGTAACCAGTTGTCCAGATACCAAAGAGCCATTGTCGGCTGTGGATTCATTGTAACCAATTACACTACCTCTTGTGCTACCCTTAAAACTGCCCGTATTCACCTCGATTGACCACTTTCTATTCCAATTATGATCATTATATTGTTCTCCAGTTGCTGCAATAGCTGTAATTCGACCTTGCAGGTAATAATCTTTTATATTGTTGCGTACATCTACATTTTTCTCGTGCAAAAGAATATAATCTTTCATTCCCCCTTGGACATCGTTAAAAGTAGTAGGATTCTGTTTTTCAAATTCATTATGGATATCCAAATTAATGTAGTAATCACGTTCTTTATTGCTTACGATACTGGAACCATGTATGGTAACAGCATCTAAACGGTCTATTGGTGTTTCAGTAGAAAAAGGATTATCAAATATTCTAGGGAAAGGTATTATTTCACCATATATCGCTCTGACTTCATCAAAAGTCAGTATCTGAAAATTTTGATTTTGTGCATACCCTGTAAATGAGAAATCGAATAGAGAATAATTGGTGGGTATCTCCAATGCCAAAAAATCACCATTCCTATTATTTGTTTGGATGGCTACAAGTCGCCCAGATATAACCTTACCTTGAACATCGCTGCTTTCGTTGTAGCCTATTACACTACCTGCAGTAGTGTTCAAAGCGGAAGAAGTGTTTACTTCAACCGTCCAAGCCCTGTTATTCTTTTCTTCACCACCCCTAATTCCCGTTATTTTTCCCATTACATGACCTGCATCAATCCCAAAATTTCCAGTGTTAGGAATTCGGTGGAGTAGCAAATAATTAGGACTTTCGGGGGAAACCCCATTCGGAGTAAAAACATCTCCATTTCTCATTAATATTGGGTAATTAATATAGTAATTACGATGCGCAATATTTGATGTAGCAACGTATGGAGTCGTTTGGGCTTTCAATACCACTTGCGACACCAAAAGCAGTAAGCATAAAAAAAAGAACAGTTTTTTCATTTCTAAATAAATTGTTTAATTAAAATATAATAATAGAATACACTTAGCAACAAAAGTGCGCATATCCTAAAATAAAACTTAGTATAGAGTAAACCATCCAATAAAACTGATTTTGGTATCAAAACTTCGATATTTGGAAACATAGCTCTACCAGCTCCGCTTACATTAGGAGTAAAAAGTCAATAATCGTTTTATACTATCAACACATGAAGAGAGCGAATAAAACATTGAAAAGTAACATTCCACAATCAACATAAAAAGCATACTAGTCCTACCCCCAATGGTATAACAATACCCTTAGGAAAATTGTCCAATTCATTGCTGATAAGGAATACTTAACTATTTCCAGACTTCTAAGATTCGCGGAAACGCCAGTTTGATGGCTAGTATGATAGGTAGATTGACACTATCATACATAGAAGTATAGTTCCACCTCTGGCAGATGCGGTTTGGCACATATAGAGCCATACCTCATTTTTTACTAGCGCTTACTAGATAAAAAATAAAACTCAAGATACACCCAAATACATGGAGTCGAATGCACCAATGGTTGCAATACTCCAATGCTAGGATTGAATAATAACTAAATA
>JAIXOJ010000002.1 GCA_027486835.1 Chitinophagaceae bacterium | reverse complement strand
GTAATCGTGTTTCAAAGAATTTCCTAGCAGCAAATAGTCCCCGTAATCGTGTTTCAAAGAATTTCCTAGCAGCAAATAGTCCCCGTAATCGTGTTTCAGAGAATTTTCTAGCAGCAAATAATCCCTGCATTCGTGCTGATGAAAAATCTTAGCAGGAATAGTGTTCTACCATTTTTTTTGAAAGAAAATTTCCATTTTTCAGGTATGAATTTTACTTTAGTAGCCTAAATAAAATAGTTATGCTCTATCTCGATATTGTAAAAGTATGTAACAGTAAAGCTGTGAGTAACCCAAGACATTTTTTAGTAAGCATCGGTTTTGACCATGCGGCGGCAAGTAGATTACTACAAAATACATCTGGTAGTGTAAAACTAGCAACAATGGAAAAAATTTGCTTGCACCTCAATTGTACCCCCAATGAATTAATGTCTTGGAAGCCACCCACCAACTTGGCGAACACGCATGAGTATAATTTGGAGAAATTGAAGCCTATTGAGGAAAAGGACAATATCGTTTCAAAACTTAAGCGGTTGCCTTCTGATAAGCTAGATAAACTTCGAGATTTTTTAGAAGAATTGGAAAATGATGCCTCCTAATGGTAGTAGTTTGTCTGGGTGCATAAAGGTTTTTCGCAGTAATTAGTTAAACCTCACCCCAACCCCTCTCCAAAGGCGAGGGGCAAAACGAAAAACTTTTATGCACCCGTTTGTCTCCGCTTTCCTTGTTAGACTAAAAATAATTTTTTTAGCAAGCGGATTTGTGTGATTGAACCTTTTAATCAAAGGAAAGCAATTTCAATTCGGGGGTTTCTATCAATAGCAGCGGATATTAACCCACTTCAAAGTACGATAAATTGAATTTTTTGTGAGTTGATTCCTGCATAAAGTTCCTTTAAGGTTTGGTCTTCATAATAGCTGTAAAGGGGCGTAAAAAAAGTTTGTGTATAACTAGCAGTAAGCTAAGAGGAATTGAAGCTGTTGAGATTAGGCATCGAAAACAGTTAGCTTTGTCCGCCCACTAATTTATTAAGTATTTTAAAATTATAATCTGATGAGTATCGTACAGCAAATTAAGCAAGCAGCCGCATTGGCCATGAACCAATTATATCAACTGAATATCAATGCTGCTGACATATTGGTTAATGCCACCAAACCCGAATTTGAGGGCGATTATACCGTAGTGCTGTTTCCTTATGTAAAGCAACTCAGGAAATCTCCCGACGTAATTGGGCAGGAATTAGGGGCAACCATTACTGGAAATAATAGCCAGTTGTTCCATAAATTCAATGTAATAAAAGGGTTTCTCAATCTTACTGTAGTCGATACTTATTGGATTAATTTTCTAGTAGAAGCCAACCAAAACGTACAATTTGGTATTGCAGAGCGTAATGGCGAAAGTGTGATGGTGGAATATTCATCGCCCAATACTAATAAGCCTTTGCATCTGGGGCATTTGCGGAATAATTTTTTGGGTTGGAGCATTGCCGCCATCCTTGAAGCAAGTGGAAATTCGGTGGTAAAAACCTGTGTGGTAAACGATCGAGGTATCCATATTTGCAAAAGCATGATTGCTTGGTTGCGCTACGGAAACGGCACAACCCCTGAAACAGAAGGCATCAAAGGCGACCATTTTGTGGGTAATTATTATGTAAAGTTCAATGATGTATTTAAAGCGGAGGTAGAGGAATTAGTGGCTGCTGGTATGGAAAAAGATACAGCAGAAAAGCAAGCTCCTATACTATTAGATGCCCAAAAAATGTTGCTCGATTGGGAGGCAGGTGATGCCGATGTGTTATCGCTTTGGCACCAAATGAATACATGGGTCTATGCTGGTTTTGATGATACGTATCAAAAAATTGGGACTCAATTCGACAAAGTGTATTATGAAAGTAAAACGTATCTGCTGGGTAAGGATTTGGTGGAACAGGGTTTATCAAAAGCTGTTTTTTATCAAAAGCCAGACGCGAGCGTTTGGATCGATTTAACCTCTGACGGTCTGGATGAAAAAATTGTACGCAGAAAAGACGGCACCTCAGTTTACATTACCCAAGACATTGGATTGGCGGTTGATAAAACAAAAGAATTTGGTTGTAGCAAGAGTATTTATGTAGTGGGCGACGAGCAGAATTATCATTTCAAAGTATTGAAACTGATTTGTCAAAAATTGGCTTTGCCTGCTGCGGATGGCATTTTCCACCTGAGTTATGGCATGGTGGAATTACCCTCTGGTAAAATGAAAAGCAGGGAAGGTACCGTGGTAGATGCCGATGATATTATTGACGAAATGGTGGGCATTGCGAAAGCTAAAACCGAGGAACTAGGGAAAGTAAAAGATTTTACCCCACAGGAATTGGCTGATTTATACCACACCATCGGATTAGGTGCCTTAAAGTTTTTCTTACTCAGGGTTGATCCTAAAAAGAAGATGATATTTAATCCAGAAGAAAGTATTGAGTTTCAAGGATTCACTGGGCCATTTATTCAGTTTATCCATGCTAGAATCAAAAGTATATTAAGGAAAGTAAGCTCCGTAAATCCAGATGCATTACCAGATAATACGCAATTACTCCTGCCTTCTGAAAAAGCGATCTTGGTAGCACTTGAGCTATTTCCGTCCATTATTCAAGAAGCGGCAAACGAATATGACCCTTCCAAATTGGCTATTTATTTGTACGATTTGTCCAAAACATTTAGTTCCTTTTACACCGAATTATCTATAGCCAATGCTGAGTCGGAGGATAAAAAGCTATTAAGATTGCAATTAGCAAAACTCACTGCTCACGTTTTGCAGGTGGGTATGGGCTTATTGGGTATTCAAGTTCCGGAAAGGATGTAGTGGAGGGATTAATTTAGGGTTCTTCGAAAGAATTTTCATACAGTTTAATACAAGAAAGAATGAGTTTGCAAATAATAAAAGGAGGTAACGGTGAACCTGCGGGAGTGTTTATTCCAATAAATGATGGGGAAATGATGAAAGAGGAATACCAAAATTTACAAGCTTGGGAAGAACCGGAACAGACAAAAGAAGAGATTGTAGCTGGATTAAAAGAAGCTATTGAAGAGGTAAAATTGATAAAGGACGGGAAAGTAAAACCAAAAACTTTAAAGGAATTATTGGATGAGCTATAAAATTGTGTCCACAAATAATTTTGGTAAAGAATTAAATGATAAGTTACCAAAATCAAGCACAACTCAAAACAATAAAAAAAGGGAGCATTATTTTTCAATAATTGCTCCCTTTTTTATTGTTGAATGCTAGTATAAAATCACTAGACATCTATATGTAGGTAAGGTTGGTTTGTGGTAGGTATTAGTTGTTTACGATAATAAAGTAAGGATGTTTTTTTGACTATTCGGTGCAATGAATATTGCAACCACCTGGTGCAGCCTTTCCAGTATTCTCTTCTGTATAGCCCTCGCTAACAGGAATCCAGAAAACATTCAGTTTGTAAAAATGATGAATAACCAGTTGGTCTGCTTTGCAACAAGAGAAGTCTTTATCTTGTTGGTACAACTTACCAAACATTTTTACGCTTGAAGTACTGATGGAGGCCATAAAAACGGTAATGCCAATTAGTAGAGCGGTGGTTTTGATTTTTAGCATAAACAACATAATGAGAGAGAATTAAGGGTGAAAAATCTGTGGCAAAAGTAGAATCCTGAATCAGAGGGGTTGTAGTAATTGCGACCCTTGTTTTGTAGTATTGATTGGAGTGCCATTGTTACAGAGTCGTAATGAAGTGAGTAAACCTTTGTTTGGCAAACAGCGTTAATCGCATTTTTCAAAAGGTTCTCCTATTTATTAGGTACACGTTGTCACTAATGCAGGTGTATCATTCTTACTACATGAGACTGACAAACCCCGCCCTTGCGTTTTGTTAGAATGTATGCGTTTTTTTAACCAATGGCTTACCATCCTAAACCCTAGATTTGCAACCATGAAGTTTAATAATGAAACAAAAGTGGGCCTCTTAGCAGTAATGGCTATTGGTTTACTCATTCTAGGTTTCAATTTTTTGAAGGGAAAAAGTGTATTCAAAACGGGGAATTATTTGTTTGCCAAATACTCGAATACCAAAGAAATCACTGTGTCTAACGCTGTGTTTATCAATGGTTTTAAGGTGGGTGCGGTTTATGATATTGATAATGTTGATGCAGATGTAAAGGACATATTGGTAACGATAAAACTGAATGATAAATATAGAATACCCAAAAATTCCATTGCTACTATCAAAGAAAGTGCCCTTAGTTCACCAACTATAGAAATAATACTGGGGGATGATCGACAAAATTTTCTTGCCACCGGCGATACCATCCATACTTCAAATGCGGAGGGATTATTTAGTAGTTTAAGTAGTAAAATAGCCCCCGTAGGCGATCAATTAAAAGAAACATTACATAGTTTAGATAGCGTACTCAAAAATGCTAACAGTCTTTTAGATGCTAGGGCAAAAACGGATATCCAACAAAGTATTGCCAATGTAAACAAAGCAACAGCCAGTTTATTGGTATCATCTGCTCAAATTCAAGCACTCCTCAATGCACAAACGGGCGCTTTGGGTCAAACGCTGAACAACGTAAACAGCTTCACTAAGAATTTAGCAGATAACAACCAAAAGATTAATCGCATGATGAGCAATGTGGAAAAGACCACAGAAAACTTTGCTAAAACGGATATTGATGGTACGGTTGCTTCTTTGAAAAATGCGGTGGAAAAATTAAATGGCATCTTAGAAGCAGTGAATGCAAAAGATGGAACAATTGGACTATTGTTGAACGACAAGGTATTGTATAACAACCTTACCAACACTGTTAGAAGTGCTAACATCCTCATTGATGATTTAAAAGTGCATCCCAAACGGTATGTGAATGTATCGGTATTTGGAAAAAAAGATCGAAGTACCCCATTGAAAGCACCGCTAAATGAAACAACCAAGCCTTAGACTATTGGCCAACTACTGTAAATATTATTTTGGCTTTTGTCTGTTGTTATTGGTCTCTACATTAGGGTTTGCCCAACCAACTGTTCCCACTACCACTAGTAATCCTGGTGCTGGCAAAACTATTTTTATCGTTAGTGCAGACCGTTATAATTTTCAGCAACGCGATACTGGTGGGCAATTTGTTTCATTAGGCGGACACGCAATTGTACAACAAGAACGCACCCTGTTTTATGCAGACAGTATTGTGCTTAACCAAAAAGAAAATACCCTGGAGGCTGTTGGAAATGTTCATATCAATGATGCTGACAGCATACATACTTATGCGGAATACCTGCGCTATGTGGGCAAAGAAAAAAAAGCATACCTCAACAAAAATGTTCGACTAACTGATGGAAAAGGTACGCTTACTACCAGCGATTTGATGTATGATGTTCAGCAAAAAATGGGCATTTATACCAATAATGGCAAAGTAGTAAATGGCAAAACGGTGCTTACCAGTAAAGAAGGGTACTACTATGGCGAAACCCGTAATGTAATTTTTAAGAAGAAAGTAGTGCTGGTAGAGCCTGATTATAAAATGTACACCGATACTTTGTTGTACAATCTGAATACCTCTACCTCTACATTTTTAGTTCCTACTAAAATCATTAATGGAAAAAGAATTATCACCACAAGTGATGGCTTTTTTGATACCAAAAAGCAACAAGGAACTTTCAATAAACGCACTTTAGTGGATGATACCAGCTACACTTTTGCTGCGGACAAAGCAACCATTGATGAAGTAAGCGGGGTAAGTGAATATGAAGGAAATGCCATTTACAAAAGCAAGGATACTGCTGCGGGATACGATTTAGCCGCGGGTAACATAAAGATTAACCAAAAACAAGGCACATTCTTGGCTACCAACCATCCAGTATTACTCATTAAGCAAGGTTTAGACAGTATTTACCTTTCGGCAGATACCCTTAGTTCTGGTAAGTTGTCACAGTTAAAGAAGACACGTTCAGTGCCAGATGTGAGAAGTATTGGTCTTTCCAAAGTGAACACAGCTAAATATAAATCTGTAGAGGTTAAAACCAACAAAGGAGATACGACAAAATCTATTTTTATAGATTCCCTAGATAAAAAAATAGATACCACAATTGCGGTTTTACCACCTTTAACCAAAAAGAAGCAACAGAAATCAGATAGCAGTGCCGACCGTTATTTTGAGGCCTACTACCATGTGAAAATCTTTTCCGATTCTCTACAGGCTGTGGCAGACAGTATTTTCTACAGCTCTGAGGATTCTATTTTTAGAATGTTCCAAAACCCTGTGGCATGGGCACAGCGAAATCAAATTGCTGGGGATACCATGTTATTGTACATCAAACAAAAAAAACTGGATAGGTTGTACGTGTATGAAAATGCTATCACCATTGAACAAGTGGGGCCTATTTATTTTAACCAATTAAAAGGCAATAGTATCAACGCCGATTTTGTGAAAGGCAACATTCAACACATACGCGCTAAAGGAAATGCAGAAACCATTTATTACGGTGTTGATGAACAGAAAAAGTTTTTAGGGGTGAACAAGGCCAATTGTGATATTATAGACATGTACTTTAACCCCAACAAAGGCGACAGTGTAGTGCCTCAGCGAATTGTTTTGCGCAACAATTTACAAGGTACTGCTTACCCAATGCTTCAAGTGAATCACCAAGAATTGAGGCTCAGAAAATTTCAATGGCAAATTGATAGAAGACCCAAAACCAAATTTGAGTTGATTAATAAACAAGCGGTTGGCGGGTAGTAAGTTGTAAGTTGTTAGTTGTTAGTTGTTAGTTGTTAGTTGTTAGTGGAGAGGGGTTAGTGGTGAGTTGTTAGTAATTGATAATATAGTTATAGGAAATAGAGCGTATTGGTAACATCAATAACAGCACCCCAGCGTTCCGCCACCCCTCAAGGGGGGAATTGCGCCATAAAATCTATGAAACCGACTTTTTTGCAAAGAAGTAATATAGTAAACGGAGATAAAAATCCTTAAGCTCTAAATACTAGCCCTATTTAACCGCTATCAATCAAACTTATTGTGGCTTTAAGATGTACTATAACAGAAATAAAGAAACAATGAGTAAAGTTTATTCGCTTAAAACAGTTCAGAACATACCCGTAAGCTTAGAGAAGGCATGGGATTTTTTTAGTAGTCCAGCCAATTTAAAAGAGATAACCCCAGCAAATCTTGGATTCAACATAGTAAGTAAACACCAAGGCGAAAAAATGTATGCTGGACAGATAATAGAATATACCGTTAAACCAGTATTAGGCATCCCTTTATACTGGATGACCGAAATAAGCCATGTGGAAAATCTACGCTTCTTTGTAGATGAGCAACGTTTTGGACCTTATGTCATGTGGCATCACCAACATCATTTCAAGGAAATAAAAGGTGGAGTAGAAATGACAGACATTGTACACTACAAATTACCGCTTTGGATTCTTGGAGATATTGCGCATGTTTTATTTGTAAAAAGTCAATTGAAACAAATATTCAACCATCGGTTTACTGCGGTAGAAGATCGGTTTGGGAAATGGCAGGGAGCTAAAAACGAACTGGTTTTTGGTTAAAAATGGTTTAGTGGAATTGTAACTTCAAAAAGTAAGTTGACACAATAATCCAGCATTTAATTGTTAGATTGTCCATGCTTTTTTCTTAAAACCTAAAACTTAGAATTTAATACTTACAAAGCATTACTGCCCATTCCAAATGGCCCAATTGGCTTCTGCTTGAATGATGAGCATATCATAACCATTTTCCACTGATGCACCTTGTGCTTTTCCTAGGCGTAGGAAGGTTGTTTCGGCAGGGTTATAGACCAAATCAAACAGATAATGTTGATTAGTTAAATAGGTATAAGGTATTGGAGGGGCTTCATCCACTTTGGGAAAGGTACCAAGAGGAGTTGTATTGATTACAACAGTGTAAGTTGACAACAAGGCTTGGGTCAGATCCTGATAGCCAATTTGTCCCTTAGCGACATCCCCAGTTCGGGAAACAATTTTATATTTAATGTTGAGTTTCTTTAACCCAAATTCCACCGCAGCCGCAGCCCCTCCACTGCCCAAAACCAAGGCATGTGTATGGTGGGGGAGGAGTTGTTTACGAAAAGATTGCTCAAATCCAAGAACATCTGTGTTGTAGCCATGCAGTTGACCATTCTCTATCCTCACGCAATTGCAAGCACCCATTTGTTGTACTTCTGGTGTAGCACTAGTCAACATAGGGAGGATTGCTTTTTTATGTGGAATCGTAATAGCAAAGCCTTTCAAGAGCGGATGTGCAGCAATTACTGAGGGCAAATCGCTTATGTGTTCAATAGGGAAAGGAATGAAGTGTGCATCATCAATTCCTTGTGAACGGAACTTTTCTAAGAAAAACCGCTCAGAGAATGAATGGGCAAGGGGGTATCCAATAATACCGAATAGTCTTTGGTAAGGCATGGTATCTGCCGATTGTAGCATGGTAAAACCGATTATGGTAGGTGTGAGTTAGCGTTTCAGGCTGCCATTAAGCCTTTATTTACTTAGGTATAAATTAAAAGTATCGCCCCTTAATCCAATGCGCATGGCTTCTAAAGGTATTACCTCGTTGGGGGCAATATTGCCTAAGTTTACGTTGCACCCAATGAGTTCTAGGAAGTATAATTGTTGGGCTTTTTGGGGTGCTTCCCAAAGAATTTTTTCCTCTGGAATTTGCGTTAGAATCTCTTGTACTAAGCCTTCCCTCACTTCGCCACTACCTCTGTAAATACCCACATTACCTGCTTCTCTTGCTTCTGCTATTACATATGTAGAACCTGCTTCCAGTTCTGCACGCATTAATTCTATCCATTTGTACGGTGGAATAATATGGGCGGCATCTTTACTACCCACTTCACTTAGTACGGTAAAATGTTTGGTTAGTTTTTCAATATAGCCGCATTTTTCTGCGTGTGGAATAGTGATAGATCCATCGCTTACTTCCACATGGGTTAATCCATAATCTTTACACACTGCAATAAAATCTGCAAATTGGTTCCTGATTAAAAATGCTTCAAACAAGGTTCCTCCAAAATAAACGGGTATATTGTATTGCTGGTATGCCTCAATTTTTTCTCTCAAATTAGGTGTAACAAATGAGGTTCCAAAACCAAGCTTGATAATGTCGGAATGAGGACCACCCACACTCATAAAATCATGCACCTCCCTAATACTTAGGCCTTTATCCATTATCATGGTTACGCCATTATTTCTTGGTTGCTGGGTACGTGCCGGTATTTGAGATAGGTTAAAATTCATATTGAAACGTTTTTGTAGTCACGAACAAAAATAAGGGCAAGCATTGCTACTGAACTTGACACGAAGCCGATGTGAAGTGTATTTTAACACCCCCAACAGTTTTTTTACCTATTTATGGCTTATTTAACCGCCATTTCGATGGTTATTTCTCTCTTTTTTGGATAAAGCATTTAACTTATTTGGGAATGGAAAAAACTTGGATAGCCATATTTTACTAGCGTGCTAGTACTTCATAAATGGTTTCCCAACTACATAGCTTGTATTATTTCATCAGAATTCGTTTAAAATCTTCCGCGTCACCATAAAAAACATCGCAATCTACATTGCTCGTTATCCCGTTCACGTGACCTTCTTCGCTGTGTTGCCAGAAAGTCCAGCTTCGGCCAATACGGGGTTTACCCGGTTCGTGGTAATGCGCAATCCATAATGGGTAATTGTCAAATTCGGCTCCTAAATTTTGTTCATAAAAATCAACATAGCTATATACTATTGGCTTAATATGGTAAATGTTTTGGATGGTGGCCAAGTATTCTTTTAGCCGTTTGCGCATTATTTCAGGTGATACTCCGTTCAATTGTTCCACATCTACCACAGGCGGTAAATCGCCTTTTTGTAAACCCGCATTGGCAATAAAATTCTTGGCTTGCGAAATACCGTTTTTGCTGGCATTAAAAAAATGATAAGCTCCACAATACATCCCTGCTTCTCTTGCGGCCTTTATGTTGGCGGCATATCGTTTGTCTTTGTCAGACACGCCCTCTGTACATTTAATAAATGCAAACTCCATTTGTACATTATTGATGTTCATGGCGGCCACATTGTTCCAGGCTATCACGCTTTGGTATTTGCTCACATCAATGCCATGAATTCGGTAATTCGTAGGCATCACAATGCCAAACGCACTGTACATAGCAGCTTCAGCCTTTGCCTTTGCTCTTGCTTCTTGCCAGTTAAGCGACAAATACCAGCCCCCCGCTACAACAGCTAACACCCCTGCCAAACCCAGCAAGTACAGCCAAAGTTTGCTCTCGCGCTGTGGAGTAGCTTTTTTAACCGGTGCCCTAGTAGGTTTTTTAGTAATTTTTTTACTGCCTTTAGCCAAATTAGTAAGGTTGAAATAAACTTTTTGAAATTGATTACCTAATTGAAGTATAGCAAATCTGTTAGTAAGTTAGTTAGCGATGGGGGCATAAAAGTTTTTCGTTTTGCCCCTCGCCTTCGGAGAGGGGTTGGGGTGAGGTTTAACTAATAACTGCGAAAAACTTTTATGCACCCTTAGCGATCGTTAATGAAATTTGTGGGTTTAAATAGTTCAACCTACATCAACTTCAACAAATCCACAGAAACCGTTGCAAAGTAATCGGATACTTAGGTTGTAAAACTGCTTTAATAATATTAAGTCGTTTTTTCCCAAAAATAAATTGAAGGTTAAGCTAAAGGGATTGAATCAAGGCAACAGATAAGCCTGCGCTTATTGGCGGCTATTTCGGTAGTAATTATCTGTCCAGCTTTTTTTGAAGTCCAACTTCCAAAATTGATTATTCAAGCAATTTTTATTTGCCCTCCAAACCCAATCGTATTTACCCCTTTTAACTACGGTTCAATTTCAAACTTGCGTTCCAGTGTTGCATTTTAAACCAATTAAGGAGGTGCAAACGCTATTGTCACCCATTTTCAAATATCATTGCCTAAGTTAGAAAAGTAGTCGTAAGGTTTATCAACCCAAAGATGATATGGCAAAATGGATGGTGCATAAAAGTTTTTCGCAGTAATAGGTTAAACCTTACCCCCAACCCTCCAAGGGCGAGGGGCAAAACGAAAAACTTTTATGCACCCAAGTGGATATTGTTGTTGAGCCGTTTGGGTTTCATTGCCAATGTTTCCAACTATTTTCTACCCTTTTGCCCATTCGATTGCTATTTAAAATAAAGATTGCCATGAATAAAAAATGCTTTTTCACCCTCTTGTCTGTTTTGCTCTATTTCGCCACACAGGCTCAGCACCAACCTGCCAACAAAGGATTAACGCCCGAACTCATGCGCTCTCCTGAAAATCAGGTGTTTCAGTTTATGCAGTCTGGCGTTTGTAATGCCTGGGCAGACAGTTCAAAAACCAACTCCACCCTCTATCTGTGGATTCCTGAAACCTGCCAACAACTAAAAGGGCTACTCATTATGTGTACCAATGTGCCCGAACAAATGTTAGTGGGCCATCAAACTATTCGTAAAATGTGTGCCGCCAATCAATTGGGGATCATTTGGGGTACCCCCACTTTTATGAACTTCCGCAAAAGCACCAACAAAGATTTAAAGCAACCTAACATGGCTTTGGAATACAAAACCAGCACCGATTTTTTGCAGCAAATGCTTGATGGACTAGCGCAAACCTCTGGTTATCCCGAAGTAGCCACTGTTCCTTGGTTGCCCATGGGCGAATCTGGACATTTATTAATGGTGGATGCCTTGATGGAGCAGCACCCCGAACGTTGTATTGCTGGCATATTCATTAAAAACAACCATTTACCACCCCACAATCGCGAAGTACCTACACTCACCATCTTTGGTACTTCTCAAGAATGGGGGCAAGACAAAGTGGACATGCGTAAGCGTTGGAACGATGTGGAAGGCGCTTACAATAGCATACTTACCCAACGCCGAGCCAACCCTAATTGGCCTTTGAGCTATGTGATTGATGGCTCAAGTGGACACTTCGACTGTTCTGAAATGTTGGTCAACTACATGACAAAATATATAGATGCTATGGCAAAAGCTAGGATAGCTACAAAGGGTACTGAGGTAACACTCAAGCCTTTAACCATGAGTAATGGTTTTTTGGCAGATCTTCCAGTGCCTGGACACGAAAACAAGCCCATCAAATCTTTTAACCTGAGCGATACCGCCTCCTTGCCCGCTCCTTGGTTTGTTAATAAATCGCTTGCCGAAGAAGCGCAGAGAATAGCACGCATCAATTGGAAAGCGGCTACACAATTGCCCGCATTTGTAACTGATAGCGGCCAAACGGCTCGTTTCGATTTTAATGGTATTCCCAAATACACGCCAATTATTACCGACGATGATGGAATTACATTTAAAGTAAAAGGTTTTATGCTCGATTCCATGCCCCCCAATTTTGTAGGTGCTGGTGAAACCCTGCCCCATGTACCCGCAAACCCCGCTATCGAATGGGTGTGTGGACAATACAAGCCTTTGGGTAATGGACAATTTCGTATTTGCCTAGATCGTACTTGGTCCTTCACCGCCAACTATGTGGGGGCAAGACAAGTAGGTAATGAAACGATCCGCCCCATTTTTGAACCCTGTGGTCTCAGTTTGCCCAAAAACACCACGGGCAAGCCACAAAAGATCAGTTTCGATAAAATAAATGATGTAAAAGCTGGTACGCCCTCCATAGCCCTTAGCGCACACTCCGATGCGGGACTACCCGTATCTTATTATGTAGTGGCAGGTCCAGCAATAGAGCAAGATGGTCAGTTACTATTTACCCCCATCCCCCCGAAAAGCAAATACCCCATCACAGTTACTGTAGCCGCTTGGCAATGGGGCAGAAATAAAGAACCAAAAATTAAAATGGCTGAAATTGTGAAGCAAAGTTTTTTAATTACTAAGCAGTAGCCATGATTGTACGTTTTTGTAGAGACGCGATTAATCGCGTCTCTACAAAAACGTACAACGCTGATGGGCGAAAAGTTAGCGAAGCGCATTTCACCTAAACAGATAAATGGGATTTCCAAATCCCATTTATCTGTAATCGCTAAAGTTCCTGTTTGGAGAAATATTGACAAAGTCTTTGTTATACTCAAATCGGGATAAAAACGTGCATCAACATCCCGAAAGTTTAACTGCTTCGTATTTCGAGCGTATCTTTTTATCCCGTTTAAAGTATAGATTCATTCGACCATACCTTGTGCCAGCTAAATTATTATTCACTTGACTAGCTTAAACATACTCCAAATGATCTAACGAAACCAAGGTGTTTATTTGCTGGATGCATAGTAGTTTTTCGCAGTTATTAGCTAAACCGCACCCCAATCCCTCTCCAAAGGCGAGAGGCAAAACGAAAAACTTTTATGCACTCGATTTGATTTTAACATTAGACCGACCTGCCTATATTTGTTAAACGATTGCTTAACTTTTTCAAAATAAATTGCTTGTATGAAAATGAAATTTATTGCTATTGCCATAGCATTATTTACAGTGGTTAATGGGTTTTCTCAACACATTTCCTCACAGTTATTAAACGATTCAACGTACAATTCCAATCTTTTACGAAACTTTACTGGTGCTGGCTATAGAAGTGGCACAAAGCCAATTCCCAATTATCCTATTAAAGCAAATGTGGTAGATTTTGGTGCAACACCAAATGACACAACAGGCGATCAACAAGCTTTTAGGGCTGCCATCAATGCTTGTGGCGATAGTGGCACCATTTATATTCCGGCAGGAGAGTTTTATTTAAAAGACTCTATACAAATTAAAAAGAAAAGAATTGTTTTAAAAGGTGCCGGCCAGGGCAAAACCATTTTACGATTTGAAAAAGGATTGAGAGAATTATATCCTATTGACACTTCAATCACTAATAATTACTTTTCATGGAGTTATGCATTAATCACCTTTCAAGGTAGCAATCCTAATAACAACAATTCAGGTTTAGCTATTGAAGATGCGGGAATAGAAAACCTATCAATAGTATTTAAGGATACTACTTGGGAAGGACATAATTTTTATGAGCGAGGCTATAATGCCATTGGTTTTGACAGATTCGCCAACAATTGCTGGGTGAGGAATATCAATATTGTTGGTTGCGATATGGGCATTTGGGTATCTACAAAATGCAACAACATTACCATTCAAAACATTGAACTTTCTGCTGGTACAATAAGAAATAGTAGTGTACCTGTTTTACCCAATTATGATGGCGGAAAAATTGGTCATCACGGCATAAACATCTACGGAAAATACAACTTAATACAGGATTTTAATTTTAGAGGAAAATTTGCTCATGATATCTCAGTTGAATCTGATTCTGCCAAATTCAATGTATTTAGAAGGGGTAAAGGTGTTGACATGAATATTGACCACCACCATCATGGTCAACGGTATAATCTTTTTACCAATTTAGATATGGGGTCAGGCTCACGTCCATTCAAATCTAGCGGAGCAACAGAGCCACAAGGCGTATCTGTTGCAGAAACTTATTGGTGTTTGAAGGCTTCTCGGGATATGAATTATTTTACCCAATACGATAATAATATTGATACCGCAAAATCAAGAAGCAACGTGGCAGTGGGGGTACGAACCGCAATAGCATCTGCTTTACCAGATAGTAAAAACAACTGGCTGGAAAAGATTGATCCTACACTTTTAACGCCTCAAGATTTGTTATCAGAACAATTGACTCGTTTCAATAAATCAAAATATTATGAATGGCCAGTTTTTGCTACTAGAAACAACAACACAGCATCCAATGCAATAGATGGGAACATGGCCACTGTGTGGGCCACTAGCGGCAATGGCGATTATTTAGCTTTTAGTTTGGCAGATACCACTAGCGTCAATGCCATTAAAATAGCATTTGATTCGGGCAACAATCGCAAATACAGGTTTTCTGTGCTTAGTTCAGTGGATGGCATTAGTTGGAGTACAGCTTTAACCAACTCCCTAAGCAGCGGCAGTGCAACTGGGTTTGAATGGTTTAAGTTTACCAATAGGCTTACTAAATACATTAAAATTGTTGGTCTTGGATGTGTCAATAATTCAGGCATTACACAACCAATTGATACCAATTTAATAGCTATAAAAGAAGTGGTGGCAGCTTATCAAACCACGCCTTCAGTGGATGCATTTGTTAGAGATGGCATATATGCCAATAGTTATTTTGGTACCAATCAAATATTAACGATTAAAAAAGACTCGGTTAACTCCAACCACGAAGTGTATCTGCAATTTAATACGACCAATGTTAAGCCTATCATATCTACTGCAAAACTTAGTTTGAAAATAAAAGCTGTAAATACTAGCGTAACCACTGCCAAATGGTTGGTAGCTTATGTATCGTCTGATAATTGGACCGATAGTTCTATTAACTGGAATTCTAATTTAGCAAGTGCTGCTCCTTATTCGGACACGGTTAATGGAATTGGTACAATAAATGCTTTTGTAGATTGGAATGTAACAAATATTGTACATGCAGAAGCACTAATTAATGAATCAAAACTGTCTCTTAAATTAATCAACTCGATAGCAAATGCCCAAGGGGGTGCTGACTTTCATTCTAAGGAAGCTACAAGTTCAGGTAATAGACCACTGTTAACAGTTGAGTATAAAACAGCATTTGCCAATGATTCTAGTGGAACACTTCTAAGCTTGCCAAAGTCTCAAATAGTAAACAATATAATTCCTATAAACAATAGGCCTGCAAATAAGATTTATCCCAATCCAATCAGCAATGAGATGAATATTGCCTTAAGGGAAGATGATCGAAATGTAGTTGTGTATAATGCGTTGGGTAAGCCTATTTATTCGAATAAATTGAATGGGCAAAAGTCGCTGGTGATAAAAACGGCCTCTTGGTCAAAAGGCTTGTATCATGTTGCCATTTTTAACCAAAGCGGTAACAAAACAAATATCCGAGTAGTGAAATAGTTTTTTTGGCAAATAATATGCTCCCCCCTTAGGCGCAATGTCATTAAGTTAAGAATCATGCAGGTGGTTGAGCTTGTCGAAACCAACTGCATGATTCTTAACGTTGCTGGGCGAAATGTTAGCGAAGCGCATTTCGCCTGAAAAGATAGTAGGGATTTCCAAAACCCGTTTGCCAGTAAACCAAAGTTGCTGCCATTGTTTTACTGTTGTAGAGACGCGATTAATCGCGTCTCTACAACAATAAAATAATGGCTTCTAATGCTGCTGTCCGCAATTTTGGCGCAGCACATCTCGTCTAAAAAGACTTTTGGATTCGTTTCTATTCTCATCCGCTAATTGGATTTGGAAATCTCATTTATCCATTTAGAAGAGATGCACCTCGGAACATTTCGCCTGAACAGATAATTGTACGCATACTGATATAAACAAGAAAACTATTTGCTCCAATTTTTTCCATCGTTGCTCGTTTTTTTTCATTGCTTGCTCGAATTGGAAGCATACTTGCTCGGATTTCAGATATGCTGCTCGAATTTTTCGATGTGTTGCTCCAGTTTTTCGATGTGTTGCTCGAATTTTTTCAATGCTTGCACGAATTTTTCTACCCCTAGCACAATTTTTTGCATCCCTGCACGAATTTTTTCAATGCTTGCACGATTTTTTTGTTTGTCCCACCGATTTTTCGATGTGTTTGTCCAATTTTAGCAATCGTTCCGATAGTTTTTTAAACCCTTGAGCAGTTTTGTTGAACTCTTGCACGAGTTTTTTCAATGCTTGCACAGATTTTTTCGATGCTTGCACGAATTTTTTTCAACGCTAGCACAATTTTTTTCCATTCTAGCACAGATTTTTTTGATGCTAGCACGAATTTTTTCAACGCTAGCACGAATTTTTTTGATGCTTGCACAAATTATTTTCAACGCTAGCACAATTTTTTCCCATGCTTGCACCGATTTTTTTGATGCTAGCACGAATTTTTTCAATGCTTGCTCGAATTTATAGAACCGATTTCCTAATTTAAAATGTTTTTAAATGGGAATGTAAATTAAACTGTGTCAGGTCCTTACGCCCCCCCATCCCCTCTTTTAGGGGCATGCCCCTAAAAGAGGGGATGGGGGGGATTTTTTTAGCAAAGTTTCGGCATCCTGTCCTC
>JAIXOJ010000129.1 GCA_027486835.1 Chitinophagaceae bacterium | reverse complement strand
TGTGCAGGTGCAGAAATACGCTATGCAGGTGCAGAAATACGCTATGCAGGTGCAGAAATACGCTATGCATGTGCAGAAATACGCTATGCATGTGCAGAAATACGCTATGCATGTGCAGAAATACGCTATGCAGGTGCAGAAATACACTATGCAGGTGTGGAAATACGCTATGCAGGTGCGGAAATATGATGTTAAGATGCGTTAGAAATCTCTTTAATCCTATAAGATTTTAAAAACCCTATAGGTCTAAAAGGAATAGGTCAAAAAGACGCTAAAAACAATTTGGATAACCATAGAAAGTTTTTGTTTACCCATAACGAGCATTTAGCTATCAATTGGTAGCATTCCTTTGCCCATCCTTAGCATTTTGATGCCTAGAAGTACCATTTAGATGCCTAAAATTAGCATTCAAATGCCCAAAAAAAGCGTTCAAGAGCCCAAAAAGAGCATTCAAGCGGCCAATCCGACCGACTTTTTAGGCTTTTTGAAACTAAAATCGATAATTCAAGACAAAATGGCATAAATGGGCATAAATGATAAACCAATAAACTATCTACTATTTGTATTCCCAAGATTATAGACCTAGCAATGCTCAATTAGTGGCTGAAAATGTAGGCTGTTAGCTGCCAACAAAGAAACGCTTGCAATTTGATAGGGTCACCAGACCTAACAACCGAACCACCTAATCCCCGCTAAGATGAATCAATAGTCTTAGTGGGGATTTTTATTTGGTAATGCCCCAAAAAAGGGTTTACATCAACAAACTACTTTTTCAAAGGAATAAATCCTCTATTTCAAAACGCGAATGATAACCGAATAAAGGGAAGGCGCAGGCTGCCCCTACATTAGTAACTTAAATCATTTGCACCCCGCCGAAAAAGGGGGGAATACAATGTTAAGTGGGTTAAAACCCACCCGTATTGAGAGAACGACGTCAACAGTTATTGCGTTCCTTTATCTAGCTGTTTTATTCTATCACATTAGGGTAAACTAACCACTAACAACTAACAACTAAAAGCCACCGCCCATATTGTTTATTGTGTAGATAGTAAAACACTTGCGTTTACTGTGTTTAAACCATTCAATTCTTTGGTTTAGAGGATTGAAAATCCTTTTTTTGTCAATTATTTAACCTTTTTTGGGAAAATAATTCATGTTAAATGGGAGGTTTACACTATTACACCTAGTTTCGTTACGCTATTCAAAATATTAGATATTTCATTTTTGATTTTATGATTAAGAATTTACGCGAAATGTCACCTTAATCTAGGTGTTTGGAGAAAATAATTTGAGTCGGGTTCCTGCACGTCAAATAATCTTTTACAAATTTATTATTTACAAATGGTAGCCGATGATTTTTTATTTCATATTTGCCTTTGACAATAATTATCACTATTTACTTGCAACCTTGTTTAAAATGTACTCGCACGCAAGAAGGAAAGGAAATAATCCAGTTTAAAAATATCAAAAAGAGCTTTTTATTAATTAATTTAATAGGTATGCTTTATGAAGAAGATCATCTTCGTTTGTTTGATGGGGCTTTTTAGTTTAGTATTTTTCGTAAACCCCCAAAACAATTTTGACAAAGCAGGCCTCAGCAGTACTTTTTCTGATGCTAGTTATGGTTTACAATTGTTGAGCAGTAGTTATACTGGCAAAGCCATCAACGTGTGCCGCAGCCGCAACAACACTACACAAGACATTGGCTTCGATGCAAACGGCTATTTGGATGTTGCTGACCTTACCAGTTTTGTGGGCAGCGGCAGTGGTTTCGTCACCAAATGCTACGACCAAAGCGTGGAAAAAAACCTTTTAATAATGTTAAATAATTAGTATAAACCTCTAAGCATTAACCCACATAAAATGAAAAAAAAATTACCGCAAGGCTATCCTCACCTCTCTTTTCTTGTTTTTTTATTTACTTTCTTTTCCCTTCAAGTGCTAAAGGCACAATGTCCAGCTAATACTTGGATAAGCCGCAGCACGGCAGTAAATATTGGTTGGCAATCGGTAACCTACGGCAATGGTTTATTCGTGGCTGTGGCATGGACTGGTTCGGGCAATAGGGTAATGACCAGCCCCGATGGGATTACCTGGACCAACCGCAGCTCAGCCGAAGATAATAGTTGGTTTGCAGTAACCTACGGCAATGGTTTATTTGTGGCTGTGGCACAAAGCGGCATTGGTAATAGAGTTATGACCAGCCCCGATGGAATTACTTGGACGAGCCGCACAGCGGCATCAGATATTGGTTGGAATTCCGTAATCTATCGCAATGGTTTATTTGTGGCTGTGGCAACTAGTGGCTTTGGTAATAGAGTTATGACCAGCCCCGACGGGATTACCTGGACCAGTCGCAGCTCCGCCGCAGATAATACTTGGACTTCCGTAACCTACGGCAATGGTTTATTTGTGGCTGTTGCACAAAGCGGCATTGGCAATAGAGTAATGACCAGCCCAGATGGGATTGTCTGGACCAGCCGCAGTTCGGCAGCAGATAATAATTGGCAATCGGTAACCTACGGCAATGGTTTATTTGTGGCTGTGGCACGAAGCGGCATTGGCAATAGAGTAATGACCAGCCCCGATGGGATTACTTGGACAAGCCGCACCTCAGCAGCAGATAATAATTGGCAATCTGTAACCTTCGGCAATGGTTTATTTGTTGTAGTGGCAAATACTGGCAATGGCAATAGAGTAATGACCAGTCCCGATGGGATTACCTGGACAATCCGTAGCTCAGCAGCAAATTCTAATTGGCAATCCGTAACCTTCGGCAATGGTGTATTTGTAGCTGTGTCTAATGATGGTGTTGGAACTAGTAGAGTAATGACCAGTTCCCAACCTTTAGTAACGCCATCGGTATCTATCGCTGCTAATCCAAGTAACAGCATTACAACAGGTACTACCGTAACTTTTACTGCTTCACCCACCAATGGGGGTAGCACACCAGCTTATCAATGGAAAAAGAATGGCAACAATGTCGGCACTAACAGTGTGACCTACACCGATGCAGGGTTAGAAAAAGGTGATATCATTACCTGTGTACTTACCAGCAACGACCCATGTGCTTCACCTGTATCTGTAACTAGTAGTGCTATCACAATGTCAGTCATTTACCCTTGCCCTGCCGGTGCTACTTGGACTAACCGCAGCTCGGCAGCAGATAATAACTGGTATTCCTTAACCTACGGCAATGGGTTATTTGTGGTTGTTTCTAATACTGGTACTGGTAATAGAGTAATGACCAGCCCAGATGGTATTACCTGGACCAGCCGCACCTCTGCAGCAGATAATGAATGGTATTACTTAACCTACGGCAATGGTTTATTTGTGGCTGTGGCAACTACTGGCACAGGCAATAGAGTAATGACCAGCCCCGATGGGATTATCTGGACCAGCCGCAGTTCGGCAGTGGATAATCAATGGCAATCCGTAACCTACGGCAATGGTTTATTTGTGGCTGTTGGTAGTACTGGCACAGGCAATAGAGTAATGACCAGCCCTGATGGGATTACTTGGACTTTCCGCAGTTCGGCAGCAGATAATCTGTGGCGTTCCATAATCTACGGCAATGGTGTATTTGTGGCTGTGGCTGACAATGGCACGGGCAATAGAGTAATGACCAGTTCTCGACCTTTAGTAACGCCATCGGTAACTATAGCTGCCAATCCTGATAATAGCATCGCAATTGGTACTTCCGTAACGTTTACTGCTACACCTACCAACGGGGGTAGCACACCTGCTTATCAATGGAAAAAGAATGGTAGCAATGTAGGCAGTAATAGTGTGACCTACACCGATGCTTTTTTAGTAAACGGTGATATCATTATCTGTGTACTCACCAGCAACGACCCTTGTGCTTCACTTGTAACTGCTACAAGTACTGGAATTACTATGGCGGTCAACTATACTTGCCCTGCTGGCACCAATTGGACCAGCCGTACCTCAGCAACAGATAATGATTGGCGTTCCGTAACCTACGGTAATGGTTTATTCGTGGCAGTGTCTAATAGTGGCACTGGCAATAGGGTAATGACCAGCCCCGATGGAATTACCTGGACCAGCCGCGCATCAGCAGCAGATAATAATTGGCAATCCGTAACCTATGGCAATGATTTATTTGTGGCTGTGGCAATTAGTGGCACAGGCAATAGAGTAATGACCAGCCCCGATGGGATAAATTGGACTATCCGCACCTCAGCAGCCGATAATTCGTGGACTTCCGTAACCTACGGCAATGGTTTATTTGTGGCTGTTTCACAAACTGGCACGGGTAATAGAGTAATGACCAGCTCCAACGGAATTACATGGACAAGCCGCACCTCTGCAGCAAATAATCAATGGACTTCCGTAACCTACGGCAATGGTTTATTCGTGGCTGTTTCAAATACTGGTACTGGCAATAGGGTAATGACCAGCCCCGATGGGATTACATGGACAATCCGCACCTCTGCAGTAGATAATCAATGGACTTCCGTAACCTACGGCAACGGTTTATTCGTGGCTGTTTCAAATACTGGTACTGGCAATAGGGTAATGACAAGCCCCAATGGAATTGCTTGGACAAGCCGCAGCTCTGCTGTAGATAATCAATGGAATTCTATCGCCTACGGCAACGGTTTATTTGTGGCTTTGGCAATTAGTGGAACAGGCAATAGAGTTATGACCAGCCCTAATGGTACTACCTGGACTATCCGCAGCTCGGTAGCAGATATTAGTTGGCAATCGGTAACCTACAGCAATGATGTATTTGTAGCTGTGGCATTGAGTGGAACAGGCAATAGAGTAATGAATAGTTCTCCGCTATATACAACCTCCACAACCAATGTAAGCATTTGTTCAAGTGAATTACCATATAGTTGGAATGGCAGTAGGGCATCAGCAGGAACATATACGTTTACAACAACCAATTCACAAGGTTGTGACAGTATCGCAACATTAAATTTAACTGTAAATGCAATACCAATGATAGCAACAATTACAGGCACAACAAGTGTGTGCCTAGCTAATACTACACAATTGGCTAATACTACAAACGGCGGGGTATGGACTAGTGTAAGCACTGGCATTGCCGCAGTTAACTCAACAGGTTTAGTAACTGGTGTAAGTGCAGGAGCTTCCATCATCAGATATACGGTAACAAATGGCAATGGTTGTGTGGATAGTGTTGAAACAACTGTAACTATTTTACCTGTAAACACCATCACGCTTAGCTCTGCTGTCAATACAGAAGCGCAATCGGTTTGTTACAATACAGCCCTGACCAATATTACCTATACCACCACAGCTGCAACGGGCATTTCAAACAATGGGGTTAGTGGTGCCAATGGTTTACCAGCAGGTGTTTCCGCCACTTGGTCAAGCAATACGATTACCATAAGTGGTACTCCGACAGCCTCAGGAACATTTAACTATACCGTTCCATTGTTAGCCAGTGGTTGTGGAAATCTTTCTGCAACCGGAATCATCACTGTGCAAGCTTCAGGCACTTGGACAGGGGCAAGTAGCACAGCTTGGGCAACACCAGACAATTGGTGTGGAACTATGATTCCTGCGCTTTCAACAGATGTAACTATTCCCTCTGGTGTAGCTAACTATCCTAATATTGGAGCCACTTCACCAGTGAATAACTTGACCATTGCCAGTGGTGCTTCCTTAACAGTAACAGGTTTGTTGCAAATTGGAGGCAGCATCAATAACAGCGGTACATTAGACTTATCATCCGCCACTTTGGAAATGAACGGCAGTGCTGCGCAAACCATTCCATCGGGTAGTTTTGTTGGAAAAGCAATAAGGAACTTGATTGTAAACAACAGTTCTGGTGTTGATTTGGGCGACTCCTTAAAAATAACAGGAACGCTTACCCCAACAGATGGCACATTAACAACTAATGATAAATTGGTACTTAAGTCAACTGCCTCCGGTACTGCCCGCATCGCCGCAGGCACAGGCAACTATCTCAGTGGAGCTGTAACTGTAGAGCGATATATTTCACCCAAAACCGCCCGTAAATACTCTTTCGTAGCCGCAACCACTAACCAATCCATCCGTAATGGATGGCAAAACCAAATCTATATCACTGGTGCAGGAACAGGTGGCCAGACCTGTGGTGTGGGTACAGGCAACGGGGGTGCAACCGATAGGTACAACAGCAATGGCTTTGAAAAAACGCAAACCAATACCCCAAGTATGTACACCTACAACGTAACCCCCGGCAGCAATGGCAGTAGGTGGGTAACCATTGCCAATACTACCAACACCAACCTAGAAGCAGGACGAGGCTATCGGGTAAACATACGTGGCGACCGCAATGTGGGTACTTGTGCCGACCAGTTGAACAGCAATACCCCAACAGCACCAGTTGCTGTAACACTGCAAACAACCGGTGCAGTAAGTACGGGCAATGTAACAGTAACCCTGAACAATGCCAATACTCATTTATATACCTTGTTGGGTAATCCTTACCCAAGCCAAATCAGCTTCACCAGTTTGTTTGCAGGAAATACCAACAATATCAACAACAAGATGTGGACATACAGTCCCTTTGGTAATGGCAATTACACTACGTATTCCAACGGGTTAATTGCCAATGGTGCCACAGGATACGACAATACCAATGGCGATTTCATAGCCAGCGGTCAAGCGTTTTTTGTAGAAGCCAAAACAACGGGTAGCGGATCAGTAACTTTCCAAGAGGGGCATAAGGCATCTGGAACGATCCCCAACACCCAGTATTTCGGCACAGCCAACCAACAATTGATTCGCATCGGATTAAAAACCAGTGGTGATAGCAGCTTAGACGAAGCCGTTGTTCGCTTCAATGGTTTTGGTGCTAAAAATTACCTAACCGATTGGGATGCGATTTCCTTTGGTGGTGCCGCACAAACAGTTGCGATCCAAAAAGGCAGCAGCCGTTTGGCCATCGCAACTTTACCCGTAAGTACCACCACCGATAGCATCTTACTGACCGTAAAAAGCAGTGCGAACGGAACGTTCAAACTAAACTTTAGCCACTTGGACGGTTTGGATAGTAGTAGGACTTATTGGTTGCGCGATGCATATTTGAATCAAAGCCAAAACATCCGCAACAATAGCAGCTATGCCTTCAACATCACCGCCGACAGCCTGAGCAAAGGGGACAGTCGTTTCCTTCTTATTGCCAAACCATCAGGCACCACCTTACCTGTACGTTTTGTAGCACTCACTGCAAAAGCAACCGATAGGAGGGAAGCGTTGTTAAATTGGGAAGTAGCTGATGCGAAAGATGTAGCTACTTATGTTGTAGAACGCAGCACCAATGGCGTGACATTCGCACCAATCGCAACAGTAAAAGCGACAAATGCTAATCAGTACAGCATCAAGGATGCACAACTACCTGAGAACGTGGAAGTGGTTTATTACAGAATCCGTACAGTAGAAACCGACGGACATAAATCTTATAGCAACACAGTCAAACTAACAACTAACCACTCACCACTAATAACTATCTACCCCAACCCCGCCAAAGGAGCGTTCACGGTACAATTACCATCAATTGCCACCCAACAACGCTACAGCGTAACGGTATTTAGCGTAGAAGGTAAAGCAGTGCGTACCGAACAAAACTTGACTCCTACAGATGCAAACACGCTTCGCCTAACCACCAAAGGCCTAACCAGCGGTGTGTACCAATTAAAAGTACATGGCGAAAATGGAGCGGTTTGGACGGTTCGTTTGCAAGTGGGAGATTAAATGAGAATTAATAATGGATAATTCGTAATTGGATATCTAGGTTAACAACGGCTACTTCTGCAATGAGGTAGCCGTTGTTGTTTTTAGGGGGGGAGATTAGAATAAAGACCTTGCCACCTAATTACTGCCAATGAACCATCTTGACTAAAATCAAAGTATTGAATCATTTTGATTTTGCAAAAACTGTTAGGTTTTAAATGCGCTTCTTAATTCAAACAGTTTCCTGATCTATATCCTTTTAAAAGCTGTATTGACGGTTTTAACCCACTCAAGATTGCCAGGAAATAGAAATGCTGAACATCTAGGCAATCTAGCTGCTTTAAGTTTCCTAGGGCAGTTTTGATAGAAGTTAAAATAATTCTACAAAAATTCGTTTTCTGTTCACTTGCAAACAGGAAGACTAAAGGTTGACCAGCCAGAACCAAAAGAAGTTTGTGTAAGTATCTATTTTTGAAATTAGCCCCCCCCCTCATTTCTAGGGAAGAAAGTGTAAGGTTGGAAGTTCTTTATTTGCATCTAGGTACTATCGATTACGAATGGGGTGTTTTTTTCAAGTGAATTTATTACATAAACAATGACGCATAGAAATATTTACAAAAAGAAAATAGCTATTAGCAATGTTTTAGGTTTCCAATCAGCCATAAATGGTCATCTAAATGATCGGAAAAGGGTATTGTTTGATGATGCACAAATGGTGTTGGATACTTACGGATTGCTTTCGGGTGGTTTTACTTCAAAAAAGAAAATACTGTTGCTGTTGCTTTTTCTGATCACTAGTATTGTTTTACTGGCTAACAAAGGAGTTGTAAATCCGAATAAGGATAAACAGTTTTCCAATGATTATCCAGTAAGATTTACCCCTAATGAAAAAAAGCATTCGTTCAATGATGAGACAAAAGCTAAAACCCATACCTGCCCAACAATAAGTGCGACTATCTCCGGTACAGCAAATCAATGCTTTGGTGCTAGTTCAAACTTGATTGTAACAATCAGCGGCGGGGTATCGCCCTACAATGTGGTTTATTCAGGCGTTGTTGTAAACAATTATATCTCAGGCTCAGCCATTGTAGTAGCCCCGACCTCAACAACAACTTACATTTTGACTTCGGTCACTGATGCCAACGGTTGTACTGCTACTGTTAGCGGCAGTTTTGTGGTTAACGTGCTTAATAGGCCAGGCATGTTTGGTAACGCGTTGCAATTTGATGGGGTTAACGATTATATTGAAACAAGTGCCGATATCACCAATTTAAATAACGCAAATTTTACCATAGAAGCATGGATAAGAACTACTTCATCAGCTGGCTTGGGCATTGCTGGACTCATGAACAATAATACCAGTTGGGAACCTGGCGAGAAAATGTTTTATGTAGCCAAAGATGGTACCCCGGTTTATGTGGGGTGGGGGAATAACTATATTTATTCTACAAAAAAAGTGAATGATGGAGCTTGGCATCATGTTGCGGTTGTATGGAGTTATTCGGGGTCAGGCACTTCTGGAAGTGGAACGATCTATGTTGACGGACTTAATCAAACTTCAGCAAGCTCAAATCATGCGGCTAATTATCCCAATGTAGGAACTTTCAAGATTGGATTCCCTAATTATGGAACAGAAGCACCCGCATTTTTTAGCGGCTTTATTGACGAAATCAGGGTTTGGAATACTGCAAGAACCCTTACCCAAATTCAGGCAAATTTGAATATTGAAATTGCTGGAAATGAAAGTGGGTTGTTGGCATATTATGACTTTAATTCTGGTATTGTTGCAGGTTCAAACACAGGCGTAACTACACTCACTAACAAATCTTCAAACAATTATCATGGAGTGTTAACCAATTTTGCGCTAACAGGTGCTGGCTCAAATTGGGTGGGCGGCAACAATTTTACTATCCCAGCAATCACTGGCACAACTACTTTTTGTGTTGCAGATTCATTTCAGTTAAGCAATAGCGTGTTGGGTGGGGCATGGAGTACATCAAATGCAGCAATTGTTAGTATAAACAATGCAGGTATGATAAAGGGAATAGCTGGGGGTAATGCGGCTATTGCTTATACCCTAATGAGTGCAAATGGTTGTACTATAGCAATGGGTTCAAATATTGTTGTCGATGGCAATTTGCTTACCCTTGTCACAGCACAAAGCACTGCTCAACAAGCGGTATGTACTAATTTATCCATCAACCCCATTCAATATTCCTTTACTGGCAATCCTTCTGTATCGTTTTCTGGTCTTCCTGTGGGCACGAATGGTAGCTCAATTAGCAATACGGTAAACATTTCAGGTAATCCTTCGGTAAGTGGTAGCTACCCTTACCGAGTAGCATTATCTTCTGGTTGTTTTCGAACGGGTACTATCATGGTTAAAAACCTTCCAAACCAGTTTGGAAATGCGCTAAATTTTGATGGCACCAACGACTATGTTGAAACTGGAGGCAATATCACCAACTTCAATAACGCCAGTTTTACAATCGAGGCATGGATAAAAACCAGTTCTAATAATAGTATGGGTATTGTTGGGTTGCTCAACAACAATACTAGCTGGGATGGTGGTGAAAAGTTGTTATACGTATCAAGCAATGGTACTCCTGCATTTGTTGGTTTTGGTAATGGTTACATTCTTTCTACTCAAAAGGTCAATGACGGCAACTGGCATCATATTGCGGTGGTTTGGAAATATTCAGGAAGCGGAAATTCGGGAACCGCAAAGTTTTATGTGGATGGACTAGACAAAACTTCGCCATCTACTAGCATCAGCGCAAATTTCCCTAATGTGGGTACTGTCAAAATAGGGTATCCAAATTATAATTCGGAAGCCAGTTCATTTTTCAACGGCACCATCGACGAAGTGCGCATTTGGAACGTCGACAGGAGCATTGCCCAAATACAGACCTTTATGAATACCGAACTATCTGGAAACGAGACTGGATTGGCCGCATATTATGATTTCAATACGGGAACTGCGGGTGGGAACAATGCAGATATTGCTACGATTGCCAATATGGTTTCCAGTAGCCATACGGGTAGTTTGATTAATTTTTCGCTCAGTGGCAACAGTTCAAACTGGGTATCTGGCAACAGTGCACAGATTCCGCAGATAACAGGTAGTACCTCTATTTGCTTGAACAGCACCACGCTGCTATCCAATTCGCTGTTGGGCGGTGTATGGTCAAGTTCTAATCCAGCTACTGCCACGATCAACAGTTCTGGGACAGTAGCTTCAGTGGCGACCGGTAGTACAACCATTGTTTATCAGCTTACTTCCGGTTTTGGCTGTCAATCAGCCGCGCAGTCGGTGTTGGTGGTCAATCCCAACAAAACCATCTTGCGAACCTCTTCTATCGCATCAATAAGCCAACAATTGTGTGTTAACTCCACCCTTACCACCATCGGATACCAAATATCAGGTGCAACAGGAGCCAATTTCACGAACTTACCAACAGGGGTTTCTGGCAATATCAATGGCAATACCATCACCATCAATGGTGCTCCCACTGTCGTGGGTACAAGCAACTACAGAATAGACCTAACCGGAGGTTGCGGAACAAGCAGCAGCAGTGGCACCATTACTGTTACCCCAAGCGGCGAATGGCGAGGCACTTCCAATAACAATTGGTCAGAACCCGCTAATTGGTGCGGTCAAACGATTCCATCGCAAACGAATGATGTAATTATTCCAGCAGGGCTTACCAATTACCCAACTATCAATGGTACTTCACCAGTCAAGAATTTGACCATTGCCAGCGGCGCATCCTTAACAGTGACAGGCTTATTACAAGTGTCAGGAAGCATTAACAATAGTGGGACATTAGACTTATCCGCTGCAACCTTGGAGCTGAACGGCAGTACCGCACAAAGCATTCCATCGGGTAGTTTTGTGGGCAAAACAGTGAAGAACTTAATCGTGAATAATAGCGCTGGTGTTGACTTGGGCGATTCCTTGAAAATTACAGGAACGCTAACACCAACCTTAGGTACACTCACCACCAACGGTAAATTAGTCATCAGATCCACCGCAACTGGCACTGCCCGCATCGCCGCAGGCACAGGCAACTACCTAAACGGAGCAGTAATTGTAGAGCGATATATTTCCCCTAAAACCGCCCGTAAATATTCTTTCGTAGCCGCAACCACTAACCAATCAATCCGTACTGGATGGCAAAATCAAATCTACATCACAGGTGCTGGTACGGGTGGTACACCTTGCGGTGCAGGTACTGGCAACGGAGGTACGACAGACAGGTACAACAGCAATGGCTTTGACAAAACGCAAACCAATACCCCAAGTATGTACACCTACAATGTTACCCCAGGCAGCAACGGTAGCCGTTGGGTAACCATTGCCAATACTACCAACATTAACCTAGAGGTTGGTAAAGGCTATCGTTTGAACATCCGAGGCGATCGCAATGTGGGTACTTGTACCGACCAGTTGAACAGCAACATCCCTACAGCCCCAGTTGCGGTAACGCTTCAAACCATTGGTACGGTAAGCATTGGCAATGTGACAATAACGCTGAATAATCCAGCTACGCACCTATACACTTTGTTGGGTAATCCATACCCCAGCCAAATTAGTCTCACCAGCTTATTTGCGGGAAACAATAGCAACATCAGTAATAAAATGTGGACCTACAGCCCTTATGGCAATGGTAATTACACCACTTATTCCAATGGCTTAATTGCCAATGCAGCCACTGGTTACGACAATACCAACGGTGACTTTATTGCCAGTGGGCAAGCCTTTTTTGTAGAGGCTAAAACAACAGGCAGTGGTACAGTTACCTTCCAAGAAGCGCACAAGACTGCTGGAACTATCCCTAACACCCAGTATTTCGGTACAGCCAATCAACAATTAATCCGTATCGGATTAAAAACCAGTGGTGATAGCAGTTTAGACGAAGCCGTTGTTCGCTTCAATGGTTCTGGCAATAAAAATTATTTAGCCGATTGGGATGCCATTTCCTTTGGTGGCGGTGCGCAAAACGTAGCAATCCAAAAAGGCAGCAGCCGTTTGGCCATTGCAACTTTACCCGTAAGTACCACCACCGATAGCATCTTACTAACGGTAAAAAGCAGTGCCAATGGTTCGTTCAAACTGAATTTCAGCGACTTAGAAGGCTTGGATAGCAACAAGACTTATTGGCTACGCGATGTGTATTTGAACCAAAACCAAAACATCCGTAGCATTAGTAGCTATGCCTTCAACATCACTGCAGATAGCCTGAGCAAAGGCGACAATAGATTCCTACTCATCGCCAAAGCAGCAGGCACTACCTTACCTGTTCGATTTGTTGCATTAACTGCAAAAGCAACTGATAGGAGGGAAGCTGTGGTAACTTGGGCAGTAGCAGTTGCGAAAGATGTAAATGCTTATGTTGTAGAACGCAGCACCAATGGCGTGGCATTCGCACCAATCGCAACAGTAAAAGCGACAAATGCTAATCAGTACAGCATCATGGATGCACAACTACCGGAGAACGGGGAAGTGGTTTATTACAGAATACTAGCTATAGCGTCAAATGGAGAAAAGGCTTACAGTCGAGTAGTTCAACTAACCACTAACCCGTCTTCTCTAATTAATATTTCCCCTAACCCTGCAAAGGGAGCATTCGCAGTGCAATTGCCATCAGTTGCTACCCAACAACGCTATATCGTAACGATATATAGCGTGGATGGTAAAGCAGTACGTACCGAACAAAACTTGACTCCAACGGAAGCTAACACCCTTCGCCTAACCACCAATGGCTTAACTAGCGGGGCGTACCAGCTAAAAGTACAAGGCGAAAATGGAGCGGTTTGGATAGTTCGATTGCAAGTGGGGGATTAATGGAGAATGGAGAATGGAGAGTTGAGAATGGAGAGTTGATAATGGATAATTCGTAATTGGTTATCTAGGTTAACAACTGCTACTTCTGGTAAGAAGTAGCAGTTGTTGTTTTAGCGGGTTTGTGTCAAGGGGATGGCATTTTATAAGCACCAAATGGCTTTATAACAACCCGTCAGGTTTTAAATACCTGACGGGTTTGGCCTTTACGGAACAGTAAGTCCATCATGAAATCGATTTCCCATCCCAAACAACATTCTAAATGTCAACACTCATCACATAATTACACAGCGATCAAGGAATCCTAGTTAGTAAAGCATTCCAGAATATCATTCCAGTTCCCTCACTTTTCGAAGAGGGGTAGGGGTGTGGTCAAACCAACAGCTGCAAAAGTTCCACCCACAACCTCCTGTTTTTGAATACACCAAACAAGCAACCATGTAGCAGGTTTCCCAAAAATGCAAAACTTGCTACAATTTTGAAGCGACTTTTAGTGTAGCAGATTTTTTGCTTCAAAAGTTTTGCTTCAATTTTTGTAGCATTTTTTCCATAAAAACATAACTTGCTACTAAAGTGCTAGCCATGATGAAATAAGAGAAGCTACTTTACCATAACCATCATTGATTAAAACCATTGTCCCCACATTTGCGAAGCGGAAACTTATAGATAAGAGTATCACAAAACACCAGCATAATGTCATAGCCAATAAAATCTAACATAGAATCAATGTGGTTACAATTAAATAGATCCATTTTGTAAAGAAGCCATTCTTGGGTAATGCCACGAATGCACGAATTCTGACTAACACCTTACCAATTTTACCGATTGTGAATTTATTCGCATTCGCTCTAATGGCAAGAACACTTGTAAGACTCTTAATTATTATTTCCTTCGAGAGAAATTCAACAAATGTCAGCTTGCTTACACTTTACTTTTTAAAACACTAGTGCCTGAACTCTGGGCTTAGGAATAACCACTTAATTCCGAGCTATTCCTGATTATTAAAGCATCATATAAAGCACTCCCCCTATTTTAAGCGATTGTTATGGGTACGCATTGTTGGCATTTTTGCAATAGAAACAATGAGCAACTATTGTTTCAAGCCTACAAAAAAAGAGTTTATGAAAAAGAATTTATTACTACTTGTTACCCTGTTTGTTTTTCCATTCTTGATGCAATTGAATGCACAAGTGATTGTTACACATCCATCAACTGCTGGTCAATCAGTTTGTGTTTCCGGAACTACAACTGCTTTAACGGTTGCTGCTACTGGTACAAGTTTATCTTATTTATGGTTTAAAAACACAACTAATAGTAATGCAGGTGGTACATCCATCAGTGGTGCAACTGCTGCCAGCTATACACCCCCTACAACTACTGCTGGTACAACTTATTATTATGTAAGGGTAACAAGCGGAGCAAATTCAGTATTTAGTAATGCTTCAGGTGCGATTGTAGTTATTACGAAAGTTATCCCTGCCATTAGTATAGCGGCAAATACTACCTCTGTTTGTACTGGTACGAATGTGAATTTTACTGCAACCCCAACTAATGGCGGCGGCGCACCCACTTACCAATGGCGTAAAGGAGGGGTTGCCATTAACGGTGCTACTGGAAGTACTTACAGTTATGCACCTGCTAACGGAGACGCAATAACTTGTATCTTAACACCAAACAACGCCTGCCAAACCACCAATAGCGTTACTTCATCAGGAATCAATTTGACAGCAAATGCCTACCCTACTGTTGCAAATATTACTGGTACATCAGTTGTTTGTACAGGCAATACCACCACACTAGCCAATGCCACAACTGGGGGCGTATGGTCATCTTATAGCCCATCAAATGCAACAGTGGCAAGCGGGGTAGTATCAGGTGTAGCAGTAGGTTCCACTACCATTTCTTACACGGTTACCTCTGCTGCGGGTTGCGCAACAACAAAAACAGCCCCAATAACGGTTAATAGCTCGCCTTCGGCTATCTCTGTTCAACAATCTGGCGCACTCACCTCTTGTACTTCTGGTAGTGTAACTTTTACTGCAACAGGAGGCGATAGCATACTTTGGTCAACAGGGGCAAAAGCCACCTCAATCACTGTAGGTACTGCTGGTACTTATACTGCTACATCTCTTGGTGCAAACGGATGTAATGTTTCAGCATCTGGAATTGCATCTTTCACTGGTACTGTTACCACAGTTGCATTAGGTTTAACTTCGTTTTGTTCTGATACCCCTTCTGCTCGTTTGCAATGGAGAATTACTAATTCCAATACAATTGATGTACCTTATACATGGTATGTTCAGGGAAATTTGCAATCAGGTTCGGGAACAATTGCCGCTGGAGCAACCTTGTTTTTCTTTTCTAATAGATCGGCAGGTACAACCTTAACAGCAAGCACTTACAGTAAAACCTGTGCATTATTGTCAACTACTAAAGCTTCTGGAACTGCTGCTTGTTCCCCCAATATTTCTGATGCAGCAAGTTCTATTATTACAAATACTACTTGCAATGAAGCAAACGGATCGGTGGCTGTAAACATTTCTGGTGGTGCAAAACCATATAGTTACTTATGGACTAAAGGAGGTACAACCGTAGCTACAACCCCCAATTTAACGGGTGTTACTGCTGGTACTTACAGTCTCAAAGTAACTTCTACACTCACAGGTGCTAATAGTACAGTAAGTTATGTGGTGCCAAACATTGGCATACCTTCAACTTCTACCACTAATGCGAGTATTTGCCAAGGTAGTTCATACGATTTTAATGGAGTTACTTACACTAATAGTGGTGTATATGTAGCTCATTTGACCAATGCTGCTGGTTGTGATAGCGCAGCTACTTTAAATTTGACGGTTAACCCAATGATAACACCTGCCATCAGCGTTAGTACCCCAACCACTAGCCTTTGTAGAAGCAGCACTGCTGTTTTTACCGCAATTCCACTAGGAGCAGATGTAGCAGCCACCTACCAATGGTATAAAAACGGAGATAAAGTAGGTACAAGCCTCCCAATTTATACCGATAACGCATTGGTTAAAAATGATTTGGTTTTTTGTGTATTGAATACCAACAATACTTGCCAAACAGCTTCTGCTGCCGTAAGTAATGTAATTACCATGACGGCTACTTATGGACTTTGGATAGGTGGCACCAACACTTCATGGGGTACAGCCCAAAACTGGTGTGCAAGTGTATTGCCTACTAATGATATGGATGTAATCATCCCTGCATCTGCAACGTTTCACCCAGCTATTTCAGGATGTTTTCCTGGTAAGAATATTACCATTGAAAGCGGTGCTACCCTCACCGTTACGGGTACTTTACAAATTAAGGGAAGCGTAACAAATGGTGGTACCATCAATGCAACAACAGGTACCATTGAGATGAATGGAACAACCGCACAAACAATCGCGGCCAATACTTTCACGAACAATACCATACAAAATTTCAAGATTAACAATCCTGCTGGCGTCACCCTTGCTGATACCCTAAAAATTACTGGCACTTTGTACCCAACCAATGGAGTATTGAATACTGGGGGTAATTTGGTATTAAAATCAACTGCCACTGGTACAGCTCGTATCGCTGAGGGTTCGGGCAATTACATCAATGATGCGGTAACAGTAGAGCGGTACATTTCTCCAAAAGGAGGTCGCAAATACTCTTTTGTAACCGCTACTGCTACCCAAACAATCCGCGAATCTTGGCAGCAACAAATTTATATTACTGGTTCAGGTAATGGGGGCACGCCATGCGGCGCAGGTACGGGTAATGGTGGCGCAATCGACAGATACAATAGCAACGGATTTGACAAAACCGTAACCAATATGCCTACTGTTTATACCTACAATGCAACCCAGGGCAGCAACAACAGCAGATGGACTGCGATACCGAACACTGCTACCAACCTAGTAATTGGGAAAGGGTATAGGGTGAATGTACGTGGCGATAGAAACAGCAGCACTGCAGATTGTAACGACCAACTTAATTCTAATACCCCTACGTCACCCCAAGGCGTTGCACTTTCTGTAAAAGGAACAATAGCCACCGGTACGGTAAACGTCACTTTGAACAACCCAACCACACATGCCTACACTTTGCTCGGAAATCCTTACCCAAGTCAAATTAGTTTCAGTGCTTTTTATGCTGCCAATAGTACCAACATCAACAATAAAGTATGGTCGTTCAGCCCTTTTGGAAATGGCAATTACACTACATATTCCAATGGTTTGATGGTGAACGCAGCAAACGGATATGATAATAACAGTGGTGATATCATTGCAAGCGGACAAGCCTTCTTTGTAGAAGCTAAAACAACGGGAAGTGGTATTGTTACATTCCAAGAATCACACAAGGCAGCAGGGTTAATACCTAACAACCAATATTTTGGTACGGCCAATCAGCAATTAATTCGCATTGCATTAAAATCCGCAAACGACAGTAGCTTAGATGAAGCAGTAATTCGGTTCAATACAGCTGGGGATAAAAATTATTTAGCTGATTGGGATGCTAGCTCTTTAGGTGGTGGTGCGCAATCATTAGCTATCCAAAAAAATGCTAGCAGATTAGCTATTGCCACTTTCCCTGTTAACACCACTACAGATTCTGTTTTATTAACTGTAAAAAGCAGCACCACTGGTTCTTTCAAACTCAACTTTAGCGATTTAGATGGATTAGACAGTACCAAAAGCTATGTGTTGAGGGATGCTTATTTGAATAAAAGCCAAAATATCCGCAGCAATAGTGTTTATGCATTCAACGTAACCGCTGATAGCTTAAGCAAAGGTGATAAACGCTTTTTCTTGCTAACAAAACAAGGTGGAACAACCTTACCAGTACGTTTTGTACAAGTAGTTGCTAAGGCTAACGATAAGAGGGAAGTTGCTGTACAATGGACAGTTGCTGATGCCAAAAACGTAACTGGCTATGCACTAGAACGCAGCATCGATGGGGAGTCATTTACCCAAATAGCTACCTCAAAAGCAAGCAATGCTACGCAGTATAGCATCACCGATGTACAACTATCAGAAAACATAGCTGTTGTATATTATAGAATTCGTTCCATTGAATTAAATGGACAAAGTGAGTACAGCAATATCGTAAAACTTACCACAAACAACTTTCCACTTACCGCTATTTCCATTTACCCTAATCCTGCAAAAGGTGCTTTTTCAGTACAATTGCCCACTATTGCAAACCACCATCATTATAGTGTAAGTATCTATGCACTTGATGGAAAGGAAATAAGAACAGAGCAAAACTTAATGCCAAATGCTAACAACAACCTACGCCTTACCACCAACGGTTTAAAGAGTGGTATGTACCAACTAAAGGTTCAAGCAACAAACGGTGCTTCTTGGACTACAAGGCTTCAAGTGGTGGATTAAAGAATTATTGATTATGGATAATTTGTTTTCAACGGCTACTTCAATTGAAGTGGCCGCTGTTCATTTTGATGATCTTGATACAATCTGGCGATTATTTGGAAGGTATTCTTTCGTATAGAAGCAGTATTGTTGAAACAGTAGGTTTGCAGGCTTATTGAAAAAATAAAGTACGGCTATTTAAAAGAAGTCACCTTTTTTGAGTTTACTTCAACAGATGGAGTTACTGTTGTGAGCCATCGTTTTAGCATCCTCGTTTGTAAGAAACCAACCAAAATATCAATTCCCCAAGCCACTACTCAAAGCCAAATTATGAGATATACCAATACTAATAATTCCAAATCCACTTCGGTCAGGTTTACTGTGATAGTGAAGGATATTTATTCCATATCTGTTCATAACATCCTTTGGGATAAAATGGGTAACCGTAAAAGTTAAGAAGTAAAAAATTAAAAGTTGACTTTTAAAAGTCAATCTATCCTTTTCATAATCCAACTTTCACATTCGCCAACCAATGCTCCACTATATTCGCAGCAAAATAGATACTCATGAAAATTGGTATATTGGGAGGTGGACAATTGGGTAGGATGTTATTACAAGCCAGCATAAATTATCCTGTAACCACGTATGTTTTAGAAAATGATGTTGAATGTCCTGCTGCTCATTTATGCCACCATTTCACCAAAGGGAATATTCAGGATTTTGATACTGTCTATCAATTTGGAAAAGGGTTAGATGCCATCACCATCGAAATAGAATCTGTAAATATTGAAGCTTTAATACTGCTTGAACGCGAAGGGGTTCGTATTTATCCTTCAACATCGGCTTTGTCAATTATCAAAAACAAAGTGTTGCAGAAACAATTTTATCAAGATAATAATTTTCCAACGGCTTCTTTTGTGATTACGGAATCCAGGGATGAATTGAATGCATACGAACATTTATTTCCAGCGATTCACAAAGTAGGGGAAGGCGGGTATGATGGCAAGGGGGTAAAGAAAATTGCAAACAAACAGGATATAGTCCACGGCTTCGATGCACCCGCTGTTCTAGAGGAAAAAATAGCTATTGTAAAAGAATTGGCTGTGATTATTGGTGTAAGCCAAAATATGAAAGTTGTGGCATACCCACCAGTGGAAATGGTGTTTGACAGCCGATATCATTTATTAGATTTCCAATTATGCCCCGCTCAAGTGAGCGATGAAATCATTAGCAAATCACAACAAATAGCAAGGGAAGTGGTTAAAAAGTTGAACTCGCCAGGCATTTTTGCAGTAGAACTTTTTATTAATCATGAAGGAGAGCTTCTAATTAATGAAATGGCACCAAGGGCACACAATAGTGGCCATCATACTATCGAAGCGAGTTTTTGTAGCCAATTCGATATGCTATGGCGCATCATGCTGGGGTTGCCATTGGGAAATACTGCTTTAATTATGCCTTCAGTATTAATCAATCTTGTAGGGGAACCAAAAGAAACAGGTACTGTTAAATACGAAGGACTACCGAATGTGCTTTCCATTTCTAACGCATTTGTACATTTATACGGAAAAAAAGAAACAAAACCCGGTAGGAAAATGGGGCATGTAACACTATTGCATACCGATATTGCAGGTCTTCAAAGTCAAGCTGAAGCGGTGAAAAGCATTTTAAAAATTAAAGCAGTTAGAACGGCAAATTAATTCAAGTTGATAATGTAAAATTGACCTCCAATATGTTGATGCGCTAAAAATCTAGTTGCCAATAATTCTTAGTTGCCTTATTGATAACAGGAGCAGATGTATATTGCGCCAAAAATCTATTAATAAAGAGATTGCACATTTATGAATACCCCTCAAGAAAATAAATCTACGTTGCAAACCCGTTGGGAATCCCTAGGGCCTGCCCAAAAGTTTATAGTCAAATCCTTGTTGAGTGTAGGAATTTGGAAACTACTGTACACCTACATATTACATCCCATTCGATTTCCTGATCAATTACTAACTCGAATTGTAGCCATTGGTGCTACGTTTATTATCAATCTGATAAGCGCGTCAAAAGGTGTGGTTTCTTGGATGGACGTAAAGTATGTTGGTGATTCAGGGGTATCGTTATACCGAAATAAGCGAATAATAATTACTGTTGGAGATACTTGCAATGGATTAGAGTTGATGTTGATTTATGTGGGTGTTATCGCTTTTTTACCCGGAAAAAAAGAAACCAAATATGCATTCATAAGTATAGGTTTACTCACCCTGATTCTAGTAAATATGTTAAGGTGTGTGGGCCTCCAATGGATTTATGAAAACTACAGGCCGTATTTTGAAACGACCCATCATTATGTTTTTACTTTGGTAATGTATGTTATCATCTTCATCTTTTGGGTAAAGTATTTAAATAAATTGAAAGCCAATGCCTAAAAATACGTTGTTCTGGGTTTGTATAGTATTTAATATGACAGTGCTCATCTTGTTTTCTTTGTTTAAAGAGGATTTGCACCAGCTACCACACGCTGCATTGATAGTAGCAATAAAACTCCAGATGTTATTACAAATAGGAGTAGGTATTTATGCGCTTTGGGAAAGTATCGATAGAAAACTATTCTTTTTTTTCTTGAAGGTTTATGGATTATTATTTTTTGGGTACATACTAATAAAGATACCAGCACTCAATTTTTTGGAGTCCTATTATGTTGTTGTTCCAGCTATGTTCACGCCTTTTCCTTTTGTAATTACTTGGATTTTAGACCAAGCGTTCAACCAATTCAACCAGCTTAACCCAAAAAAAGAAGAATAACCTAGTATTTAGTTTTATGAAAAAGATAATTGACATTTTAAAAAACGGGTTACTCAAGAACATTGTAATCGGTGTTTTCTTTTTGGTATTAATTGCAGAGGGGTACATGTTGTATAAGCGTATGTATCTCACCCGCATTTATACTCGGCCTACCTTGATTCCAATTCTCCTTCTAGTATATATCACCCAACTAATCTCTCGAAATCACATCTTACTGGTTGGTTCTATGATTGCGGCTTGCATTGCTGATTACTTAACTATTCAATATGTAGTGTTTCAACAGTGGAGCGGTTTGGGTATGTACTCGCTTTCATTCACGCTATTAGCTATTTATTTTTTTAGGATATCTTACTTCAATTTAAGGTCAAGTTTTGTTTCCTTATTGGTGGCGTTAGTAGGATTAGTTGGCTACATAGCTGGAATGGAGATATTATCAAAAGCCCATAACCAAATCATACCCAATAAACTCCTTATTTATTTTTATGCTTCAACAATAGCACTACTAGCCTACAGCGTTTTAAATGCCTTTTTAAATAATAAAACCCTTAATTTAAAATTTGCTATCGCCGCGGTTATTCTATTGATACTTGGAAACATATCCTTCGAGAGTAGCCTTTATGTATTTCATAGGCGGAGTACCCTTGTGGATGTTTTTACGGCAACTTGTTATGGTACATTCCTATTCTTAATGGTTTCTGGTAGCATCAAGCTCGATGATAAAATAAATGGTGCTGATTATTTCGCCAAAATTTAATGTTTTTAGCTTAAGCTTTATTAATCTGGTTTACTAATTACTGTTGGGTAACCTGATTATCGATATTATTATTTTCAGGGTGAAATCTTTCGGGTTACTTAGCACTATTGCTTCACAGAGAACCACTAGTAGTACAATTGGTTTATTTTATCATTATTCTGGCATAAAATAAATGAGGAAATACGATAGTGGACAATCTCTATTTTGAATGAAAACGATGGTGAAATTTTTTGGTATTGTTAGTTGTTTATGTTGCTTTTTGTTGTTTAATCCTTTTCATGTATTTGCCCAATTCAATAAAAATATTCCTAGTCGAACCGATGCATCAGATGATGCAAGTCCTATAACTTACGATAAGCAAGGGCGGCCAATAAAGAATGCTAACAAGCAAGATTCTTTGCAAAAGAGAGATAGATATGCTGATTCTATCACTATTTTCTATCGTTTCTATGATTCTACGCGTACCAGAACCTTCGATTCCGCCTTGAATGATTTTAGTACCCGTTTTCCCAAAGGGTATACTTTCGAAAACTTGGGCAATTTGGGTTCAGCAGCACGCCCGTTGTTATTTTCCCCAATACTACATGCTGGATTCGATGCGGGATTTCACCAGTTTGACGTATACAAATACACCATTGAAAACACCAAGTTTTTTCAAACAACCAGACCCTATTCCGAATTAGGCTATTTGTTGGCCAGCAAAAGTGAACAGCTCATTGATTTTGTACATACCCAAAACAAGGGTAGTAACTTCAACTTCTCCATCGAGTATCGGTTTATCAATTCCCCTGGGTTATATCGTACCCAAAACGCCAGTCACAACAATTTTAGATTTACCACCCACTATCAGACAAAAAACAAAGTCTATGAGTGCTTTTTTATCTTTTTATCAAACAAACATGCTAGCTCAGAAAATGGAGGGTTGGTAGATAAGTCTAAACTTGACAGTCTCGCTCTAAACAATCCTTATGAGTTAAACACGCGCTTGGGCAGCCCAACTCTGTTTAATCGCAATCCTTTTAATACTACAGTAAATACAGGGAATATTTACAAAGAGAATACCTTCCTTTTTCGCCATCAGTACGATTTTGGTCAAAAGGACTCTTTGGTTACTGACTCAATTGTCTATCATTATTTCTATCCTCGTTTTCGGTTGCAGCATACCCTTCAGTACAGCACCAATGAATACCTGTTTTTAGATAATGCTACTGATAGTGCTGCTTACCTCGATTATTTTAATTATTCAGTGACTCCCCCACCAGATACCATCACTTTTAAAGATCGCTGGAAACGGGTGAGTAATGAACTATCAATTATTTCATTTCCTGACAAAAACAACCAAAGCCAGTATGCGAAATTGGGTGCGATAGTGAATAATTGGCAATTAAACACGAGTAGTTACGTTAGCTCCTCCTTTTCAAACCTTGCAGCGATTGGTGAATATAGAAACAGAACCAGAAACAAAAAATGGGACATGATTGCCAATGGTCAGTTATACTTGCTCGGCTCTAATGCTGGTGACTATCAAGCATATATTAGCCTAAAAAGGGAATTAAGTAAGCGGATAGGAACCCTACAGATTGGTTTTCAAAACGTAAATAGAACACCCTCCTTTATCTATAGCTCCTTCACTGCTTTCCCCAATTCTCCTCATCCAACTTTCGCCAAAGAAAATTCTACCCATCTATTTGGGGTGTATAACAACCCGCTTGCTGCCGTGACGCTCGCGGCAGACTATTATTTGGTGAATAATTATGCTTACAGTGATAGTTTTTTTAGCGTTAAACAAAACAGTAGCTTGTTCAATTTGCTCCATATCTATGGTATGAAAACCATCAATCTTTCTAAACATTGGCGGTATTATGCCGAATTGCATTTACAGCAAGCCACCGGCAATGCCCCCATAAATGTTCCACAAATCATCTCTCGCCACCGTTTTGCTTTTGAGGGTGACTTTTACACCAATCTTTCCGTATCTACAGGGGTAGAAATGAGTTATGCCTCCAATTATAAATCCCCTAATTATTCCCCAATTACTGGTCAATTCTTTTACCAAGAAGGATTTACACTCAAAAATCGTCCAGATGTAAACTTGTTTTTTCATTTCCGTATCAAAAGTTTCAAAGCTTATGCTAGACTGGAAAACCTCAATACCATCGAGTTTAAGAACGGCATTACATTTACCCATTACAATTACAAACTTGCCGACTATCCAGGTATTGGCCAATGGATTCGGGTGGGAATATGGTGGAGTTTTGTTAATTAATCATTAACCCCAACCTCCTAAAAACTAACCCCTATTTTCGCCGCATGGTAAAACAACGTTCAGTCGCATTTCACACACTTGGTTGTAAGCTCAATTTCTCCGAAACCTCTACCATTACACGCCTATTGGAACAAGAAGGTTTTGAGAAAAAAAGCTTTGACGATGTGGCAGATGTGTATGTAATAAATACCTGTTCTGTTACGGATAATGCCGATAAAGAGTGCCGACATTTGGTAAGGCGCATCCAACGCAAAGCACCTGAAAGCATGGTTGTCATTACTGGGTGTTATGCACAACTAAAACCTACTGAAATAGCTGAAATACCTGGCGTTGATTTAGTATTAGGCGCTGCGGAAAAATTTAATATAGTGCAACATATTGCCGATTTTACTAAAGGCGATAGCACTAAAATTTGTAGCTGCGATATTGAAACGGTAACTGGTTTCAATGCCTCTTATTCTGCTAACGACCGTACTAGAACTTTTTTGAAAGTGCAGGATGGGTGCGATTATAGTTGCTCTTTTTGTACCATACCCATGGCAAGGGGTAAAAGCAGGAGCGACACCATTGAAAACGTATTGAACAATGCAAGGGAAATAGCTAAAAGCGCGGTAAAAGAAATTGTACTCACTGGCGTTAACCTTGGCGATTTTGGAAAAGGACCAGACGGAAATAAGAAAAATAATGAGACTTTTTTCCAACTACTCCAAGCTTTAGACGAAGTGGAAGGCATTGAGCGTTACAGGATTTCATCTATAGAACCCAATTTGCTCAGTGAAGAAATCATCCAATTTGTGGCAAAAAGCAAGAAGATTATGCCCCATTTTCATGTGCCCCTGCAAAGTGGAAGTAACACCATTTTAGGACAAATGAAACGCAGATATAAACGCGAATTGTATGCCGATAGGGTGGCACTCATAAAATCCATTATGCCCCATTGTGCCATTGGGGTAGATGTAATCGTAGGTTTCCCTGGCGAAACGGATGAACTTTTTGAAGAAACGCACCAGTTTCTCCACCAGCTTGATGTATCGTATTTGCACGTATTTACTTACTCCGAGCGTCCCAATACTCCCGCTATTGAACTAAGTCAAGTTGTGCCAGTTCATGTAAGAAACGAAAGAAACAAGGTGCTTAGGAACTTAAGTTTCAAGAAACTCCAATTTTTTACCCAGCAACAGCAAGGGCAAACTAGGAAAGTATTGTTTGAAATATTTAATAAGCAGGGAATGATGGAAGGATACACCGATAACTACTTGCGCATCACTACCCCTTACCGTACCGAATGGGCAAATCAAATTGTTGAATGGGCTCTGTAACTTTTTTTATTTCATCTGCTTTGACTATTACCATAGCATTTACCTGTTGAAGAAATGCTGCTGGGAGTAGGTAAAACGGGGGATAGCCTACAGTAAACCTAACTCTAGCCTATTGTTAGTCAACAATAAACTAGAGTTAGATAAAGAATAGCACTAGGGATGTAGTGTCGAGTGAGCTAGTGTTGTCGTTGTGTGTAAACTAGGGAAGTGAGAGAAGCCTACTATGTTGTTAGGTAAAAATAGAGAAGGCGAACTACCCTTTAGTTCGCCTTCTCTATTTTCTATCTAAATGCAATGATTTAGGTGTTATTTTTCATCTGGTTTATTCCCTTGCCGTTTTTCTAAAGCCATTGATGTATAGACTGTGTCCGTAACCATAAAGCAACAGCACTACTGCGTCCACTTGTGGTTCATCTATATAGTATTTAATAATCATCAAGGTAGAAAACGACAGGAAAAACAAGAATGCTCCGGGTAAAAAATAATGACTTGCTAATCGTTCCCTAGAACGGCTGTCTAAAATGTTTGCGGCAAATGAAGCCAATACCACAATACTAAAGGCATACAACAAAAAAGGGAAATACAAATTGCCTAAGTGTGCTCTATCTACATTGTAAAACATCGCTACGGTGGCTATAGCTAATAGCAAAAAAGCTATCGAAGCTTTTATAGCATTGTTGAATTTAATCTTTCTAATTTTTTTTAAAGAAACAATATATAGTATGTTGGCTATGCTATAGTTGGCAACGCTTACCATCTGAGTAGTTTCATTATTCATTATCCTAAAGATATCACCCACCCAAGACACTCCTACGGAACTCAAAAAAAGTATTTTGATGATTCTAGAATGGGTGCGTTTTAAGCTTACCAATAAGTACACAAAAAGTATGGGCATCAAAGTGGCACGTACAATGGATGCATACAATAGCTGTTGTTGGTAAATCAATAGGCAGCAAACAATCAACATCACCCAATAGAAGGCAAACAATCCTTTTTTGGCATAGTCCATTCAAGACAAAATTTTACATGAAGCGGCGAATGTATTTCATTTGTGTTAATGTTGTTAACTTATCTGCTATTAATGATGAAAATAAACCAATAAAAGGAAAGATTGAACAGTTGTGTAAGTAGAATTTAGGGGGGATTAATCAAAAACCACTGTTTTGTTTTGGAAAACCAACACTTTATCCTCCAGCACCAATTGCAATGCTTTTGCTAATACCGCGGTTTCAATTTCTTTGCCCGATTTTACCATATCGCCTGTAGTGTAAGAATGATTGACTGAGATAATTTGCTGCGCGATGATGGGGCCTTCGTCCAAATTATTGGTAACATAGTGGGCAGTGGCCCCAATGAGTTTTACACCCCTTTCGTAGGCTTGTTTATAAGGATTGGCACCAATGAAAGCCGGTAAAAAAGAATGATGAATGTTGATTACTTTAAGTGGGTAATGTTCGATAAAGGTGGGCGATAAAATGCGCATGAATTTAGCCAATACAATAAAGTCAAAGTCATAATTAGCCAAAGTTTGTTGGAGCTTTTCCTCAAATACATCTTTAGTAATCCCCTCGTGGCTAATGTGGTAAAAGGGAATGTCAAACCTTGCGCAAATCTCACCCAAAACCGCATGATTGCCAATGACACAAGCAACGGTAGCCCCTAAAGTATTGAAATGATTGCGGATAAGGATATCGCTCAAGCAGTGGTATTCTTTGGTTACCAATACTGTAATACGTTTTGTTGGATTTGGATTTACATTAATCACCGCATCCGAAGGCAGTTCAGCAGCTAAATTCTGGCTTAGTAAGGTGGAATCTGTTACGCCATTTATTTCAATCCTTGTATAGAAACGTCCTTGAGTAGCATCTACATGCTCCCTCATGGATACAATATTTAAATTTTGCTGTTGTAATAATCCTGCAATGCTTGCTACCAAACCCACTTTGTCAGAACATTGAATCAATAGTACCATTTATCCTAAGTATCATTTAAAATTAAGCGGTAAAAATAAGGTTGAACATGCTTTTTTAAAAGCTTTCCAAAAAACAACCCCAACCACTTATTCTAGTTGTTGGGGCTTTTAAAGTAATAATTTGTGTAAGGATCATGTTTATAGTACATATAGGATAAGCTAAGGTATCAATAGAACTTACCACCTATTCCTTACTAATAATCCACCTTTTCCTCCGATGATTGCGGCTTCTTTTTTTTGTTAGAGATCTTTCGTTCGTCCTCCTCTTGCGTAGGTAAAGCCATATTTTTTCTAGATAATTTTTCTATTTTCTTTTGGTTGATGTTTCCATTGTCATCGTAAAGCAGGTTTTCCACAGGTGCATTCCCATCACCAAGTGCAACACCACCAGGCAGTTCGTTCAAATGTTCCCAATGATCTGACTTCCACTTAAAAGCTTCATAAGTACCATCAGGTACATAAGTATAAAGATTTTCTGGTTCATTATTTTCAGAAATAAGGTGATCATACACAATTAAGTCGGCTTCTTTGTCGTACAACATGCGCATTTTAGCCTCTTTCTTGTATTCTACACTATAGCGGGCAACAAAATATTTCTGTTTAGCGGTATCTGCTTGCAGTTTAAAATATTTTGTTCCTCCAAATTGAGGAGCCCCTTCTTCATTAAAGGTGAGTATATCCATCCATTTTTTATTGCTTCTGGGGCCGTTGGCATCAAAACCCAACAAGGTATAAACAGGTTGGTTGCCAGCTTTTGTTTCAATAATTTTATAGTAAATGGCACCTATCCAGTTATTCACCGTTCTTAATGAATCATTAGGCAGATTGGTGAAGGAAGAGATGTCAAATAAAGGATACAATTTTAAGCTCCCATCTTTTGTACGCATTTGAATGGCACCTTTTTGACGGTAATACGTAAAATCTTTCATCATTTGCCAAGTGAAAATTCTAAAACTGCTGTCAGGTGCATATAATCTAGAAACAGTCTTGAGCGAGTCGAAAGGGTAGGAGTAAGAGTAAGGAACTTTTAAAGCTTGCACAAACCCTCTAATAAAAAAGCTGTCGGCTTCAAAACGTTTGTACCAATGGTCTGCATTAATCATATCATTAGCATAACCTTTAATGCCGAGTTCCATTTGTTTGAGTAGCTTAAAATACTCCTTTTTAGATGGTTGTGCATGTAAAGCGCCAACAAACAGGGAAATAGCAACAAGTAAAAGACCAATACGCTTTGTCATGATGATTATTTTGGGACTAAATTAAGTTTGAACAACCTTTTTCTACTTACGAATCAGCAATTTGAAAGAAATTTTGTGTTTTTCTTATACCTAAACCTAAACTTACCACTATTTCGAAGTGGCTATTTTATTGAGTATAATTATGCTCAATAAGGGTTCTAGCGTTCAATTCTACTTGTGTATGTAAACAAATAATTGTCTGCTTTTCAGCGCATGATTGAATAAAATTAGTGCGCCCTTGGCGATAAGAAATGCACCCTTTGAGTCAAGAAATGCGCCCTTGGCGATAAGAAATGTACGCTTGGCGTCAAGAAATGTACGCTTGGCGTCAAGAAATGTACGCTTGGCGTCAAGAAATGTACGCTTGGCGTCAAGAAATGTGCGCTTGGCGTCAAGAAATGTGCGC
>JAIXOJ010000125.1 GCA_027486835.1 Chitinophagaceae bacterium | reverse complement strand
GGGCAGACGGCCTGCCGTCAAATGACGGGAAGCTTTCTGCCGGGCAAACGGCCTGCCGTCAAATGACGGGAAGCTTTCTGCCGGGCAAACGGCCTGCCGTCAAATGACGGGAAGCATTTTGCCGGGCAGGCGGCCTGCCGACAAATGGTTTACTGTTTTGTGCTAGGCTGAAAGAATTATTCTGCTTCAAAAACGGTGTTTTTATTTACGGCTCTTTGTTTTACAAATTCATTTGAATTACGGTGTTTTTATTAAAGGCTTTGAATTGTTGGGCAATAAAGGGGTTCCAGAAGTGTTTTCGTAATTAACAATAAAAACTACACATCCATTTTTCCAAAGTGAAGTAAGCAGAATGCGACAACCTTTTTTAGCAAAAAAATCAATTATCTAGCGTATTGCAATATATTAGGTACTTGTTTGACTACATCTTTGCTAATATTCTATTGGTGGTTAAAAGTGCAAATCCTTTCAAAAAACGAAAGAAAACCTTATTTGAACACTAAATCTTCTACACACAACCCTATATTTGCCCCATACTTAGTTGGAATCTGATTAATCAACTAAGTTTTGATGGTAAATCTGAAATATCAAATTCGTTTTTATGGATTTGATTAGATTATTGGTTATCTTGTTTTAAGGGGTCAATTAGTTTAAGCGGAATATTAGCGGAAACAAATCTTAAATCAGGTAGCAAACTATCAATATCTCTTTTATTTGTACCTACTTTCATCCTAATAGTAACTTTAGGATGAATCAATTTTTGGTTTTGGTTTTTATAGGATAATGGCTGCTAGTTTCTACTAGTGGCCATCTTTGTCTAAATAAAAAAAGAAGAGGCTGCTAGCATTATTACCTCCCGAATATGGGAATCAAAAAACATAACGAACTGTTTATTTATGCAAGCCTTGAACCGTACAGTAACCCTATACAAGCTAAATACCTTTATTTTACTCCGTGAAGAAGTATAAAAAGCCGATTATTTTAGAAGATATACTAGTAGAAAACTTTGCGGCAGAGGGTAAGAGTTTGGCAAAGGTGGATGGTAAAGTAATATTTATAGAGGGCACAGTGCCAGGTGATGTGGTGGACATACAGTTGTCTAAAAATAAAAAAGATTGGGCCGAGGCATATCCTTTGGCGTTTAAACAATATGCGCCAAACAGGCTAGAACCCTTTTGTTCCCATTTTGGCATTTGCGGGGGTTGTCAATGGCAAATGTTGCCTTATCCAGAGCAATTGGTTTTTAAGCAACAGCAGGTTAACGATCATCTTACCCGCATTGGAAAAATTGAGTTACCTGAAATTTCAGCAATAGTAGGGGCAGTTGAAACGATTGGCTACCGAAACAAACTAGAATACACTTTTGCCACTAGGCGATTTATTCCAAAAGAAGAATTCAGGGCTTTAAGGGGTGGTGATGAAGCGCTAATGGCAGAAGAACTAGCCAAAGGGGCTGCTGGATTTCATGCAAAAGGGCAGTTTGACAAAGTAGTAGCCTTAGATATTTGCCATCTTCAGGAAGAACCAACCAATCAAATAAGAAAGGCCATTGTTGATTTTGCGTTAGCAAAAAATCTTAGTTTCTACGATATAAAAAAACATGAAGGATGGTTGCGCAATATGATGGTGCGGATTGCCACCACTGGCGAAATCATGATTAATCTCGTTTTGGGCCATGAGGACAAAGCAAACCGGGAGGAACTGCTGAACTATCTTTTAAACCAATTTCCTGCAATTACAACGTTATTGTATACCATCAACCAAAAATTTAACGATAGTATTTACGACTTATCGCCAATCTCTTTTTTTGGAAAAGGCTATATCACAGAAAAATTGGAACATTTTCAATTTAAAATAAGTCCCAAATCTTTTTTTCAAACCAATACAAAACAGGGCGAAAGGCTTTACCAAATAACTCGTGAGTTTGCTGAACTTGATGGTACCCAAATCTTGTACGATTTATATTGTGGCACAGGTAGTATTGGGATATTTTGTAGCGAGAAGGCAAAAAAGATTATTGGGGTGGAGTTGATTGAAGATGCCATTACCGATGCAAAAGAAAATGCATTGCTTAATGGAATTGACCATGCCTATTTTGTTGCGGGGGATGTAATTAAAATTTGCGACGACACTTTTTTTGAAACCCATGGAAAGCCCGATGTAATTATTACTGACCCTCCCAGAGCCGGGATGAACGAAAAATTGGTAGATAAACTCTTAGAAATGGCTGCACCTTTAATTGTTTACGTAAGTTGCAATCCTGCCACGCAAGCAAGAGACCTTGCGTTGCTAGATGCCAAATACCAAGTAACCAAGATTCAGCCGGTAGATATGTTTCCTCATACGCATCACATTGAAAATGTGGTACAACTAAAGTTGCGAAAACAATAGTTAGGGGGTTCAAAAAAATCTCCAAATAGGAAGGCAGCATTGATTGAAGAAAGAATGACCTAGGCGGAGAATAGGGATTTTTACAAAATACAATAAGGAATCAATAGTTGGTTTTAGGATGCATTCACAACTACCAAATAATACTTTATCACTCACAAAGCATTTGATCAATAACCAAAGCGGCAACATCTGTCCGTAATGAATTAGACATTTATGAACGAATTTAGACCAAGCAGGTTTGAAGTATTGCCTGTTATTATAAAAAACCTCGTCATTATCAACTCATTGTGCTTTTTAGCGCAGATTACAGTTGGCAGGCAATTTAATTTGCCAATAGACGATTTATTTGCCCTTCACGCATGGAAGAGTCCTTTGTTTAAACCGTGGCAGTTAATTACACATTTATTCATGCACCAAGATTGGTGGCATATTTTCGGAAATATGTTTGCACTATGGATGTTTGGTTCGGTGCTAGAAAACTTGTGGACTGCACCAAGATTTACCATGTTCTATCTTTCCTGCGGCCTAGGAGCAGCCTTACTGCACTTGGTGTTTCTTAATTATGAAATTGGCTTACTTACTAACGAATACCTCAACATTGTAGCTATGCATGCTGCAAACAAGCCTGGTGAAGTGGCTGCGATGTTGTCTTTTGCCACAACACACGACATCAAATTAAGTACCGAGGGAGTTAATTATTTGATGGCAAACCCCGAAGACCACGCCTCAGCGGGTAAGCTCCTTGAGTTACTATCAGATTATTATAGGATGCACTTGAATACACCCACGATTGGTGCCAGTGGCGCCGTATTTGGCGTGCTCGCTGCATTTGTATATTTATTCCCTAACACCTATTTATACCTTTATTTCTTTATCCCAGTAAAAGCCAAATGGGCTGGATTAGCCTATTTTAGCTATGAGCTTTTTCTTGCCATTCAAAATTCTGCTGGAGACAATATTGCCCGATGGGCGCATGTGGGAGGTGCCATCGTTGGCCTCTTAATAGTTTTTACTTGGAACAAAACCAACAGAAAATCGTTTTTTTGATTGCATTGAACTACATCTTTCACTTATCAAACAACAGTAACTAAAGTGGGTATCAGAGATTATAACAATAATAGAATTCCTTTGCTAGGTCAGGAAAACAACGCACTTACATGGTTAATTATCATTAATGCTTCCGTGTTTATTTTGCTAAACTTCATAAAGATTATTTACTTCTTTTCCGACCTTCCCATCGATTTATTTCAGCACCAAATACTCGGCTGGTTTGATTTGCCCGCCTCATTTGAAAAATTATCCAGCCGACCATGGGTAGTGGTAAGTTACATGTTTACCCACTTGGGAGTTTGGGAATTGATTAGCAGCTTGTTATGGCTTTGGAGTTTTGGATATATCCTTCAAGATTTAACGGGCAATAACAAATTGATACCCGTTTACTTGTACGGTGGTTTTTTTGGCGCATTGTTTTATTTGATTATCAACAATGTTTTCCCTGTACTAGCACAGCATGTAAACCTTATGCAAATGTCTGGTGCGGGTTCTGCAGTAATGGCCGTTGCGGTTGCCACAACCACATTAGCCCCAGACTACCGAATTTTTCCCATGATTAACGGGGGCATACCACTTTGGGTACTGACCTTAATTTTTGTGGCCATTGATTATGCAACCATTGCTAGTGTAAGTGGTGGCGTTGCAGTTGCCCATCTTGCAGGAGGGGCTACTGGTTTTTTATTCATTAAACAGGTACAAAAAGGAAATGATTTGGGAGCCTGGATGGTTAAGCTGGTGAGTTGGGTTGATAATTTATTTAACCCAGAAAAGGAGTATAACAAGATTCCTAAAAACCAACGTCTTTTCTATAAAAGCACACAACCCCCATTTAAAAAAATTCCTAACATCACCCAGCAACGGCTCGATGAAATATTAGACAAAATCAATCAAACAGGCTATCACATGCTTACTGACGAGGAAAAAGCATTTCTAAAAAAAGCGAGTAAAGAAGAGCTATAACCCTTTTTAAACAATGAAAAACATGCTCACTATTTGGAAAAAGCTAGTGAAAATAGGGTATGTAATATTGATACTTACCTACCTTATTGGTTGTGCCTCACCTTTTATAAGCCCGCATCACTTCCGGGCAATGACATTTATTTCATTGGTGTTCCCTTGGTTGGTAGTGGCAATGCTAATGGCATTTGTTTTGAGTTTTTTTCTGTTTAAAAAATATGCTTGGTATTTGCTTTTCTTCCTATTATTAGGCTATAAAAATATTCTATCCTGCTTTGCGTTTAACAACCCGAACGCATACCAAATAGAAAAAAACATCAACACCATTCGATTATTATCTTGGAATGTAAATGATTTTCTCAATAATAGCATTTCGGCTGATGGCCCTTATGCACCTAGAAGAATTATTTTAAACTATATCCGCAATAGCAAGGCCGATGTACTTTGCCTACAAGATTTTAAAGAGTTTGAAAACAAGGACAGTTGTTTGGTCTTTTTATCTAGCATGAAATACTTGGTAGATACCTTACAATACCGATACCAATATTTTTCTAAAGACTTTGAATACCGCAATAGTTGTTTTCAAACGAATTACGGAACCATCATTTTATCTAAATTCCCAATCATAGACAGTGGCCGCACCGCTTATAATTGGCCTCACTTTCCCGAACATTTGATGTATGCCACCATTAGCGTGAAAGGCAAAAGCCTTCGCTTTTACAATACGCATTTAAGATCGATGCACTTGCATAACCAAAGTGCAATAGACACCACCAATCCAGATTTTTATTTTATTCAAGACGACGACACTGCCGTGTTGTATCATGGTAGCAAATTTTCCAAAATAAATTATTTCGACTCGTTGCATGTGGCACAAGCGCAATTGGTAAAGCGGGAATTAAATAAGTGTACCATCCCTTTTGTTTTCTGTGCCGATTTAAATTCAGTTCCCTCTAGTTATGTATATCACCACATCAGCAGTAGTTTAACAGATCCTTTTCTTCAACACGGCTTCGGCTGGGGGGGAACTTACCCAGAGTTTTCACCCACTTTGCGCATAGATGTGGTCCTGCACAGCCCCAATTTATTTACTTCTCAATATTATCGCAGTACATTAAATGCGTCTGATCATCGCCCAATAATTACTGATATCGGCTTTCGCTAAATATTTTTAGATACATTCATGGCATGGCTAAAACCAACATCGCTTCTTTATTGGCAAAAAAAATAATGCAGGGAGTTACCATATTGGTGGCTTTTGTATTCCTTTTGTCTTGTTGTATGCCTTGGCTTGGTGCATCTTTTTTTTGGTGGATGGGCTTTGTTGGGCTTGCGGTGCCATACCTCATAACGTTACTCTTTTTCTTTGCCATTATCTGGCTGTTTGCCAAACCTATATGGGTGCTTATTCCTATCATTTCCTTGGCAATTGGCCACCAACAAATCACCCGTTTTTTTGCATTTAATGGGGGAGTTACATTTAAGGATCTCAAGCATAAGCATACCATCCGGATTATCGATTGGAATGTGCGCAGCTTTAATGGCATATCTGCCAACAACCTCCACAAAAAAATTATTCGGACAGAATTAGCTGCTTCCATCTTAAAGCTCAATCCAGATATTATTTGTTTACAAGAATTCAGCCATTCCTTTGGAAATCAAAATGCCGAAACCGATAACTTAGGCTTGTTTTCTAAAACACATAAATACCATTATTTTTCTAGAGATTATTCTCAGGCTCGGGGCTATACTTCTGGCAGCATTATTTTTTCAAAATTCCCTATTGTTGATACAGGTAAATTGGCCTACCCCAAAGGCGAAAGCATGATTTATGCTGACATTACCCAAGGCACCGACACTTTTAGGGTTTTTACCACCCACTTACAATCCTTTAAGTTTAAAAAAGCCGATTACGATAATATTGAAAAGATAGCCGAAACAGATGAAGACGCAATCGGCGCATCGAAAAGCATTTTTTATAAAATGAAACCAGCCTTTAAACGGCGGGCTGTTCAAGCGAGGATGGTAAAAGACTGGTGTGCTGATAGTCCTTATCCTAGTATAATAACTGGCGATTTCAACGATGTGCCCAATAGTTATGCTTACCAAACTATCAGGGGAAACAGGCAAGACGCTTTTTTGGAAACATCTTTTGGCATTGGAAAAACCTATTTCGACTTAGCCCCTACTTTGAGGATTGACTATATATTGCCCGATAAACATTTCAACGTACAACAATTTGAAATGGTAGATGAAGGGCTTAGCGACCATATTATGCTAGTGGCTGACTTAGCATTGAAAGCCGCACCCATAAAATAGCCGTTGATAATTTCAATGATGCTGTACTAAATCCATTTGTACTAAGCACAGCTTTTTAATCCCTATCAAAGTCTCCAGCAGAAATAGCATTCTTATTTGTGGGTGATAATGCAGGTAAAGAACTTGCACCACGCCACCGATTAACCACAACTTGCCAATGTGAACCTACATTTGCCGTATATGAATTTATCCATAGTAGAGATTGCCCAGCGAACAATTGATATAGAGGCGAAGGCCATTGCAGGTCTTGGTGTGTTGGTTGATCATCATTTTGAACAAGTAGTGAAGGCTATCTTACAACTGAAAGGAAGGGTGGTAATTAGTGGCGTAGGCAAAAGCGCCATCGTGGCTCAAAAAATTGTGGCAACCCTTAACTCTACAGGCACCCCCTCGCTTTTTATGCACGCCGCCGATGCCATTCATGGCGATTTAGGCATGATACAACCCCAAGATTTGGTAATTCTCATTAGCAAAAGTGGGGAAAGTCAAGAAATTAAAACTTTGGTACCACTCATTAAAAGACAGGAAAATATACTAGTGGCAATGGTGGGAAACACCACCAGTTTCCTAGCCAAACATGCCGAATACATCATTAATACCACTATAACACAAGAGGCTTGCCCTAATGATTTAGCCCCCACTAGCAGCACTACTGCTCAAATGGTTATGGGCGATGCCATTGCCGTTGCATTGATGGAGCTGCGGGGGTTTGATAAAGAAGCTTTTGCGCAATATCACCCAGGAGGAAATCTTGGCAAAAGACTGTATTTAAAAGTATCCGACTTGTATGTAACCAATGCCCGACCTATTTCTCACCCCGATGATAGCATACAACAAGTAATCATGGAAATAACGGCAAAACGCCTAGGTGTTACCGTGGTGGTTAATGTGTCCGATGAAATTCAAGGGATTATTACCGATGGGGATTTAAGGCGGATGCTGGAGCGGAGCGGTGGAAATCTATCCAATTATACAGCTAGAAGCATTTTAACCCCTAACCCCAAAACCATTTTGCCCAATACAAAAGCCATTGATGCACTTGCTGTGTTTGCTGAATACGATATTAGCCATCTAGTGGTGGAAGAAAATGGCAAATACCTCGGTGTGTTGCACTTGCACGACTTAATTAGGGAAGGGATTGGGTAGTTGGTTGTACAAAAAAGAGTGTTTGGGGAATAGGCTTTTTCTACTCACATTAAATCATCCTGCTACAGGAATTCATTCTCATGTATTTAATTCGCCAAGTTTCTTATGCTTACAAAGGGAAGATTAAGTTCAAAAAAAAGGTCTCGCTAGGAATAGCAAGACCAGATGTAATTAATTAAAACTCTAAAAAAAATCCTATGAGGCTCAAATATAAGTGTCCTAAAGAAAATGAAGAATTTTCGGTTATGGTACAGCAATTATTTGAACCACCTTATATGATAAAATGCGTATGGAAATTTCTCTATCCATTAATCATTATTAACCCTTTGTAGAGAACTCCTTTATTTGTAACTACTTAATGAGCGAATACCGTCTTACCGAGCAATTAATTGGCAGCAAGCAGGGCTAGGAATTCGTCCTCATTAATTATTTTGATGGTGTTGATTTTTTTGGCTTTTTCTAGTTTGCTGCCAGCATCGTCGCCCACCACCAAATAATTGAGTTTACTGCTCACACTGCCCAATATTTTTCCACCTTCTTTCTCGGCCATTGCTTCTGCTTCGCTGCGCTTTAGTTTGTTGAGCGTGCCCGTGAATAAGAATGTTTGACCTTGCAATCCACCTGTTTCTAGAGTATTCTTTTTGGTGTTTACCAATTGCAACCCTAACGATTCTAATTGCTGTAGCATGGCAATATTTTGTTCATTGCTAAAAAAATGAAAGATGCTGGCGGCCACTTTATGGCCTACATCGTCTAGCAGTTGCAGCGATTCGATGGTTTTGTGTTGATATTCTAACAGGTGTTGCACTTCATTAGCCAGCACTTTGGCAGTGGTTTCGCCTACAAAACGGATACCTAAACCATAAATCAAACGGTGCAAGGGCTGTTGTTTGCTGGCGGCAATGGCAGCGGCAAGATTGTCTTTACTCTTTTGACCAAAGCCTTCTATTTGACCAATTTGATCGAAGTTGAGGCGGTAGATGCCTGGAATATCCTGTAGCAAACCCATTTCATAAAACCTGCGTACGTTGGCTTCGCCGAGGCTTTTTATGTCCATGGCATCTTTGCTTACAAAATGAATAATCTTTTCTACCACCTGCGCTTTGCACTCAATATTGATGCACCGCCACACGGCCTCTCCATCTTCTTTAAACAATTCACTTTCGCATTCAGGGCAGTTACGGGTGAAGATAATGGGCTGTTCTTGCCCATCTCTTGCCTCTATTACGCTCCTAACAATTTGGGGTATTACATCTCCAGCTCGTTCAATTAATACCGTGTCGCCTATTTGGAGGTCTTTTTCTTTGATGTACTCTTCGTTGTGAATGGAAATACTGCTTACCGTTACTCCGCCCACTTGAACAGGGTCTAGCTTGGCAACGGGGGTTACTGCACCAGTTCGCCCCACTTGATATTCCACAGCGCGCAACTTGGTTGTAGCCTGTCTTGCCTTGAACTTAAAAGCTGTTGCCCACCGTGGATGGTGGGTGGTCATGCCTAGTTGGTCTTGGAGGGCAAAATCGTTTACTTTAATCACAAGGCCGTCAATTTCATAAGGGAAATCATCACGTTTTTCGGCAAAAGCTATTGTTTGCGCATACACTTCGGCAATGCCGTACACTAAAACCTTTATTTCATTTGGTGTTTTAAACCCTATGTTCCACAAAAACTGTAGCGAATCGCTATGGGTGGTTAGTATGGGTTTGCCATTGGTGTGGGCTTCGTCATTGGCTAATTGCCAACTTGCTTGGCTAATGCCTGGCAGCAGGTTATAGTAACTTACGTGGTACAAAAAAGCATCTAAATTTCTCTTGGCTACTTCGTTGGGGTCTTTCATCCGCAGACTGCCGCTGGCGGCGTTTCGGGGATTGGCAAGAGGGGCTAAACCTTGTGCCGCCAATTTCTCATTATACGCTCTAAACGCTTTGAAGGGCATTACCACTTCGCCTCTTATTTCTATTTGTTGAATGCCGTATTGACTAAAGGGCGCGGAAAGGGGGATGGAGCGTATCTGTTTGATGTTGTTGGTAATGTCCTCACCTTCAACACCATCCCCACGAGTGGTGGCACGCACGAGCAAATCGTTTTCATAAATGAGGGAAATACTGGCACCGTCAAATTTTGGTTCAATACAGTATTGTACCTCACCTGCATCCACGATGTTTTTGGCTTTTTTCTCCCATTCTATTAAATCGTTACTGCTAAAACAGTTTTCTAAACTAAGCATTGGTACTAAATGCTGGACGGTGTTGAACGATTTATTTAAACTACTGCCCACCCGCTGTGTGGGCGAATTAGGGGTTACCCAAGTTGGTTGCTTTGCTTCTATTGATTTTAAGAGCGCAAAAAGTTGGTCGTATTCCGTATCGCTAATGAGGGGATGGTTTAGTACGTAATACTGATACTCGTGAAGCTCAATAATATTTCTTAGTTCTACTACTTCAGGCGCGGCAAATTCATGGTTGGAGTTGGTGGACAAAGACAATAATTGACTACCTCTGGTAATGTGTTCTTGTATTTGTAAAGCAGAATACTTCATAATTAGGGGTTAGGGTTTAGTTCCTTTTTGGGGAGTATGAAATGGCATTTCCAATTTAAAGGGCGCTAAAATTAGTTGTTGGCGAAATAAACCATTTTATAAATCCACTAGCACAGCGGAAAAGAGGGGAGCAATGATTTTATTAATTGATTTCAACAAAATGTTCTAGTGTAAATAATACACGATACTATTTTCTGCCTATTTTAGATGGCTTTCAGATAGACTTCTATTATAGAATTAGGTTGCCCTTGATAAAACATGAACAAAAACGATTCATCTAAATTGAAAAATGAACAAGAACTGTTGATTGCTGATGCAACGGCATTGGTGGGCGAGTATCCAAAAGTTCCGCTGACGGTGGACTGTGCGCTGTTTGGATTTGAAGAAAATGAGCTAAAAGTGTTGTTGATTCGTAGTGACTTGGAAATTTATGAGGGGTTGTGGAGTTTGTTGGGCGATAACATTAAGGACAACGAAGAACTTGACGATGCGGCCAACCGAATTTTAAAGGAAAGAACGGGTATGGACGATGTTTATCTGGATCAAGTTCGTTCATTTAGCCGGCCTGATAGGCATCCAGGGGGGCGTGTAATTACGGTTGCTTATTGTTCGCTGATTAACATTCAGCATCACCAATTAAAGATTCATGACCATGAGTTGCATTGGCACAATGTGCAATCCCTTACTGAAATGGCATTTGATCACTTCGAAATACTTACTACCTGCCATAAATGGCTGCAAAAACGCATTCAAGAGCATCCTTTGGGGCTTAACTTATTGCCAGATAAATTCTCGCTTAGGGAATTACAGAACTTATACGAAGCCATCCTAAACGTTCGGCTAGACAGACGAAATTTTAGAAAAAAGTTTGCCTCCATGGATTTGCTTATTGACGTAAATGAAATTGAAGATGATGTACCCCACCGCCCAGGCAAGCTGTATAAATTTAATTTTGAGAAGTACGAAAAAAGCAAACGAAAATGGGTGGGGATTGATTTTTAAAAAGTTATTAGATTGGGGTATGATCAAGTAAATCTTGTCATCACCCACCTCAATAAAAAGGGGACACTTAGTAAAATAAGTGTCCCCTTTTTATGGTCATCAATGTCTCTTCTTATTTCTTTTCTAAAATGTTGTTGAAAAGGTGTTCATTCTTTTCCAAGTGTTGTTTCAATAGAGTTGCCAAAGGAAATACAGCTTGTGAAACAAACACGTTTGTAGAATCCATGGCTGCAGATAGTTGGTAATAGTAAATTGCCTTAGATAAATCAATTACTTGTATGGCCTGCCACAACTTAAATGCAAAAAAAGCACTGACTTCCATTTCATTAATTTCATCTTTACTGGGGTATGCTTCTTTCAACCCGTTACATGTCGCTAAATAAGCAAATTGTTGGTTGTATTGGAAATCCTTATTTATTAAGCTAGCTGTGGCTAAAACTACGCCTAGAAATGGGAATCTATCCGCTTGCTTTTCTAGATGAGCAACCAATAGATCCACCAACGATTTATATCCTTCATTGAAGATTGCAGCACCAAACATCGAAAATAGAATCATTGGGTTTTCGGTGTAATCCTTGAGTAAGTCAATGATTTCATCAATGTATAATGCCCCCGAATCAACTGCCTCCGTTTCATTATCGAAATTGCTACTTGATAAATTATGCCTTTTTGCTAATAAGGTATATTTTTCAAAAAACTCCTGAGTTTCCGATACCAAATTTTCAGGTAACCAAAATGCTGCATTTGGGGCAGCTAGGGCAAGGGCAAAATCATTTGATTCATAAAAATCGGGTATGCCCCCTAAATCGGGTACATTTAAATACAACCTAATCGATAGTTCTAACCCTAGAAAGTTTTGCTCCTTTAGTGTACGGGTACTTATCAAGTAATGGTTAATCAAATCTTCTCCGGAAATAAAACTGGCATTGATATAGTTGATGGTGCCTAATGGGTAATCTTCAATTCTTGAAGAATTGGCCTTTCCATCATTTCCATCAGCGTCTAAATTTTCATATTCTGAGTAATCATTTTCGTCGTGATTTTCCGCTTCATTTTCATCATCTTCTTGGTCTAGTAAATGGCTCAGCATTGCAGGGGAAGATGCCCCAATGAAATACGTGAAATTGTCTTTGCCTGGGTTTTTCATGAGTTTCGCATATACATCTAGGTACTGGTTTGCCTCATGCACCCAAAGAATGGGATTACCATTTTTATCCCCCACTTCAATGTCCATTAGCGGAATTTTATCGGTGTCTTCTTCCAAGATAAATTTTGTGGTGGCGAAGTCTTTGTGCGGATGGATGTCGAAATCTAAGGCATAATCACGCCCTGCATACACAATATTGTGGGCAGTTGTGTAATCAATCTCTTTAAACATAAATGGACTTTTCTTGAACAGTTTTTCCTTCATTTCCTCTTCAGTGTAGTTGAACATAAAGAAGGTGTCTTTGATACCCAAGCAAAGCAAATCGACCAAATAAACACCTATGGTTAAGTTGCCATTAGGATGTTTTCTCATCACAAACACATCAGCTATTTTGCCTTCGGCCCAATCGTAATTGACATAACATTTGTGCAGGGGCAGGTTTCTTACTTTAGTTTCAATGTACTTCTTCGGCGACAATTGAGGCTGCTTCATTAACGTTATTTTATTAAGTAAGTATTATTAGGTAGTATGGTAGTATGTGATAGAACACTATCGACAATAATAAAACATTCAGTCATTATTGCGCTAGCTTTCATTTAATATTTCAGCAACCGGAAGCAATGCCAAGCATTCTTTTAGGAGTTTGTCTTTGTTTATTGCAACAGTGCCCACTTCTTCGCATACCAAACCACCAGCAATATTAGCCACTTCTGCTGCGAGGGGCATATTGGCCGTAACGGCAAAAACCATCGAGGCTACTGCAATTACGGTGTCGCCGGCACCGCTTACGTCGGCTATGGTTCTGATATGGGTGGGAATGATGGCCGATTGGCTATCGAATTGGTAAAAAACGCCTTTCTCCGACAGGGTAATGAGTGAAATCTGGTGGTCTAAATGCTGCTGCAATTGGGCATGAACTTCCCTTAATTCCTGAGGGGTGGAGGGTGTTTCCAGCAAATTCAATCCTTCTTTTACCTCTTTTAGATTGGGTTTAAAAAGATGCACGCCCTTAAAACTGAAAAACTGCTTTTTCTTGGGATCCACAGTGGTGATAATGTCAGCTGCTTGGCAAAGTGCAATGGCGCGCTGAATTACTCTTTCGGTAAGTACCCCTTTGTTGTAATCTTCAAAAATGAGTAGCTGAGGTTGTTGTTCTTTAATACAGCGTTCCAATAAACCAAGCAAGGTATCTTCTTCTTCGGCCAATAGGTCTTTGGTTGTTTCTTCATCTAGCCGCATCATTTGCTGGTTGCTACTGATAATGCGGGTTTTGTTAGTGGTAATTCTGTTGGGGGATACGTGGAGGTATGGTGTTTGGATATGGTGTTGGTGGTATAAGGCCGTTAATTGCTTACCCGCATCATCATTTCCTACCACAGAAACGATAAAAGTGTTGGCACCAAGAGCGGCAGTATTAAGGGCCACATTGCCAGCCCCGCCAATGCGTTCTTCCTTTCGTTGAACCGCTACTACGGGCACAGGAGCTTCGGGCGAAATGCGCTCTACCTTACCAAACAGGTAACTGTCTAGCATCACATCGCCCAATACCACCACTTTTAGTTGTGTGAAAGCAGAAAATAATTGATTAAAGTCCATATTAAAGCATCTTGAAAAAATCCATTGCAATATTAGTAGTAACTAGTTGTTAAGAACCAATTACCCACTTTTTTTCATTCATCGTACCAGTAGCCCTGTAGGCAATGAGGAATAAGTGCTGGGTAAAAAAGATGTTTCGCCTCCATGGCAAACTTTTCAAGTTTTGAAACCCCCATAGAAGTTAAAACGAAGACTCAAACCGAAAAACTTTTATGCCCCCATCTTTCTTGGGTTTGAAACCATTTTAAGATTTGCGAAGTAGGCGAAAAACTTTATAGAAACCGAGATAAATAGAAAAAGGTTTTGCAATCAATAATAGCTAAAGCAAAACAGCCCTCATAGTGTGATAAAACAAAAGAAGCATTTCCTTTTAAGTGAAATGCTTCTTTGCGGGTTTGCAGTATGCACCGAGTGCAAAGGGATATCCTATTAATAATGGTACATTAAAGATGAACACAGAAATAATTAGCTGATAAACATCCCGAAAGCTTGAAGCTTATTTAAAGTTTATTCTTGATGCACAAATGTTATTTTGAGTACAAATAGCAGCGCTCAACACGCCTACTTACTACTTATAACCTATTACTTACCACCTACTACTTACCACCTACTACTTACCACTTACCTACGGCTTATACTTCTCGTTCAAACCCTTAATAAGATCGTTGGTAATGTTTAAAGTGGAGTCCTTATAATAAATAAGATCAGAGGCACTGGTTAATATGTAAGCAAAGCCCTTGTCTTTATTGTATTCCTTCAAAAACTCTTCTATCTTCTTTTTTACATCCTGCAATTTCTTAAAGCTCTCGTCCTGCAATTCCTGCGATTTTGTTTGTTCCTCTTGTTGGTATTCTTTTTCCCGCTGGGCAATGTCTTGCTGGGCCCGTGCCATTTCCGCTTGCGACATGCTTTGGCCCTTGCCTTGGTATTCTTTCACTTTGGCTAAATAGTTATCCCTTTTTACTGCTAGCTCACTCTTTTTCTTTTGTTCGGAGATTCCTAAATCCTTCGCTACTTTTTTGTAGTACTCAAAATTGTTTTGTAGGGAGTCCATTTCAAAGTAAGCCACTTTAAATCCACCGTCTTTGCCACCCACTACTGAGTGCACCGCTGGTGTACCCGTAGCTTGCTTTCCACTAAAGTGTAAATAAAATAAAACGGCTACTGCTACTAGTAGCACCACATTTAATCCTTGTGTAAAAAATTTCATGGTTAAAAATTTAAGGGGATAAAAGTACAAGCAACGAGTACAACAGACGAATACACGCCAATAATTAAAAATTTTTAGCAAAAAACTATGTTAATTGCACAGCACTATTATTTAACGGTGTCAATGTTTATGGACAATTTAAAATTATGGATGGTATTACTAGGTTGCAGGGTAAAAGGTAGGCATACAGAGCAGCATGATGTGTTTTTTGGCATAGCCGATTCGGTAAAAGCACTAATACCTGCCATCCATGAATTTTGGCCCGAAGCCAAAGGACATATCCATTTAGATGGATGGCGGGCAGTGACCAAAGTGGGTAACTATGCCATTGAAGTAGTGGATGCAGCAACGCCATTAACCAATGAAGTGCATTTGTTTTTCATCAATTTGGGGGGATACAGCCCCTTGATATTCGACGAACTGCACCATAAAATGCTTGCTGTAGGCCCCACAATGGCCGCGGCCACCGCCGAGGCCAAGAAAACCACCTTTTACACCACCAATGGATTTAAAGGTGCCGCATCGCATATAGACGATAAATATGGGGTGGATATAGACGATGTGGTGCTGGTAAAAGACATTTTATCCAAAACAATAAAAAGCAAGTACCAACTAAAACTTACCTCCTCCCCCGAGGCCCCAGAAGACGATTTGCACATTGGATATTTCAAATTACCATCGTAGAGTCGGATCTATGTGTCCTCCCTCTAATCTACATGTCCGCACTTAACCCACATATCCAACCCTTAATCCACCTGTCCGCACTATAATCCACATGTCCGCCTCTATCTACATTCCTCCGAAAATTTTTGCGACAGCCAGCCGCTAACTGTCGGCGAGGTTTCGCAGCTTGCGAAAAGTCGCCGACAACTTTAGGCGAGGTTTCGCAGCTTGCGAAAGACCGCCGACAACTTCAGACAAGGTTTCGCAGCTTGCGAAAGGCCACCGACAACTTTAGACAAGGTTTCGCAGTCTGCGAAAGGCCGCCGACAACTTCAGAGGATTTCGCAGACTGCGAAGCCCTCCTAAAATTGTCGGCTAACAATCGGGCAATAATTTCTTTAAGTACAATGATGGAAGCAAATAATTGATGTCCAAAATCTGTGTAATAATTTTTTTTGAAAGTTTAAAACAAACCTATTTATTTTGCCCAAAAATCTATTAACAGTAATAATATTTTAGAGAGACATGAAAAAGTATCCCATCAATCTATCTCATTTACGTTACACAGAATCCGGACAATTTGTCCACCGTTTTGTGTCCGATTTTAAAGGCACTGGGCTTGATGCAAAAACAGACCCGAATTTCGAAAAGCTGTATCAAGCCATCTTACAACAACAGCCTACCTACGATGATGCACTCGGGCAAATCACGGCTAAGGCAGAAACCCAATACATTGCAGATTCGGATTTGGTAAGGGACAGAAAAATTATCACCATTCGCAGGGCGGTGTCTGTGTTCGAATACACCGACGATCCCGCCGAAAAATTGGCTTACATCAGCCTCAACATCTTAATGAACACCTACAGTGGCTTAGAAAAAGACAATTACGAATCGGAAACATTGGGCATAGATAATTTAATAAAGGATCTCAGGAGCAACGCATATGCACCGTTTGTAACCTTGTTAGGCATTGAAAAACATGTAGCCAATTTAGAAACTGCCGCCACTAAGTTTAAAACCATTTTCGACGCCCGTTCCAATAAAACAGTAAGCACTGTAGTGTATAACGCAAAAAAGTTGCGCAAAAATATTTTTGACACTTACACGCAGCTTGTAGATTATGTAGTTTCCACTGGCAACATCAATGGTGATGCCTTTTATGTAACCGCCCTTACGGCTATTAATAACGGAAGAAAATATTATGCTGATTTGTTGGCTAAAAGAGAAAGTACAGCCGATGATAAAAAAGAAAATGGTGAGGAAGATGGAACACCTACCCCACCCATCAATCCAGGCGTATAATTGCGATATTAGTTTCTGCTAACGCAAAAAGGTCGAGCTTTTGAAAGCTCGACCTTTTTTGTTATTAGGCATTGTATGTCTGACCAAAATCCTCCACAAAAAAAATCAACCAATTTTTTTCAGCCTACAACAAATGACAATCGCGAATAAAAGAATTAGCCACTTCCAGTTTATTCCTTCAAGCTACACTTGTGAAAACTGTTTACTTAGATTGCAGTGATCCTTCCTTTCATTCAATCAAAAAGCTTGTCCAATACCGAAGTAGAATAATTTGTCTTCTTTTGAAATGCCATAGTCAAATGAAAGAATGGTTGATTGATTCCAAGCAATTCGTAGTCCACCGCCGTATGAAATTTTAATGCTCGTTAAATTTAAGTCTTGCCATTTATCTCTCACAGTTCCTGCGTCAAAGAAAGGGGCAATACCAAATGCGAATCGCTGTTTACCAAGTTTCGTTTCTGCAAGCCTTGTTCGCAGTTCAAAATTTGCAAATGCCAACGAGCGTGCTAAAAATCTGTTTGCTCTGTGCCCACGCAGTGTTTGTTTGCCACCCAAAGAATTGATACTTCCATCTGGACTCCATTGGTCTTGAAACTCAAAAAAGGGGGCATTGTCTCCAAAAATATTTCCTACTCCAAGTCGCCCACCAAAAACAGTTCTTGTTCCAATTGGTAACTTTTTATAGAACCGTCCTTGTAAAAAAAGTTTGTTGAATTTAAATTGTGAGCCTATGATTGGGTTCGAAAATTCATTGGCTAATTCAAAATAGTATCCACGGGTTGGGTCTGGCTCAAAGTCTCTTGTGTCAAAAATAAGTGCAGTTTGTAATAGAGAAACCCAACCTCCATCAAGTCCTGAAATTAATCCTTGTTCAAAATCTCTTCTCAATAATGACGTTCCGTTTGGTGCTTTAATTCCTTGTCCTGTTGTTGGGTCTGTTGCATCAGCTTCTGTTCCTTCAAAGGTTTTATAACTCAAATGCTGAATTTCGTAACCTCCCATTATTCTCCATTTTCCTTTTTTACCAAGCGCATAGTCTGCTTTCAAGTTTAGCATGTATTCCGTTTCTCTAAACCTGTTTGATAAAGCATCGGTTACAGAACTTGCCTCACCAATGCCTCCTGGTCTCAATGTTTTTCTTGCTTTATCAAAGGCTGAATAGGTGGAATAAGTTTGTCCGCCATTTGGTGTTGATGGTAGTCTAAGTTCTCCAAGGGTAGATTCTGCTGAACCAAAATATAAATTGGCTGGGTTTTGTTGGGCTTTAAAGTCAATTTTAAAACGCCAACGGGTGCCTCTGTAATAGGGTACATCAAGCGATAAAATTAATTCTCTTGCATTAGAAGTGTAATAAGCAGCATTAGCTTTAAGCTTTGCACGATATGGTGTGAAAGCAAAAAACGGGTTTGTCCTTTTACCATTCCAATAAATATTTGTTCTTACCCCAAGGCCAAAACCTGTTACTGGGTCAGAAGAAAAATCTGGAATACCTGTAATAAAAGTTCCTTCACGTTTTTTTGCTAAGTCTGCATCCGACATTCTTTTTGCTTGAATAAATGAAATTGTATCCTTCTTAGTCTGTGCGCTAGCCGAAAAGAGTAAAATACTAAATGAAATAAGTATAAGCGTTGCATTTTTCATAAATACAAATAAACACTAAGAATTTTGATAAGTTTTGAAACTTTTTGAGTTTTGTCTAAGCCTATTACACAGCAGCTAATGAACTTCACAACCACATCACCTACCGCCAATCATCACTCCATAAAAAGAATCACAGTTCAGACAACCCTCACGACATTATCACCCCCACATCATTGCCATCAAAAAATCATTGTAGGGGCATCAAGTATCTAAGGCGGGGTTAAAAAAACACTTTTTCTCGGAAGGATAATGAAGAAGGTGGTGCCCTTGCCTTGGCCAGTGGAAAAGGTGATAGAGCCTCGTAGGTTTTCTACGATGCCTTTGCAAATGGCCAACCCCAGGCCCGTGCCAGAGGTTTTGGTGGTGAAATTGGGCTGGAAAATGTGCTGTGCTTGGTCTGGGGAAATGCCTTTTCCGTTGTCCTTGATGGCAATGGTTACTTCCCTGCTCGTTTGCGACTGGGTGAGGGTGATGGTGGGGGTTATGTCGTCGGGGGTAGCTTCAATGGCGTTTTTAATCAGGTTGGTAAACAGGCGGTTTAGCTGGGTTTTGTCGCCCATAATCCATACATCGGGTTGGCGGCTATAAAAAATAGATGCAGAACCACCTTGGCTATACAAAGCCGTTACATTCTCTATTATTTGACTAATGTTTAATTCTTCTAACTGCACATTGTTGATGTTAGCAAATTGGGAGAAATCTCCCGCAATTCGAGCAAGTTGATCTATCTGATCCACCAGTGTTTTGGCTACGTTTTGGGCTAGCTGTTTGGCATTGGGTTGATCATTATCTATGGCGCGCTGGAGGTATTGGATGCTCAACTTCATCGGGGTGAGCGGGTTTTTTATTTCATGGGCCACCTGTCTGGCCATTTCGCGCCAAGCACCCTCTCGCTCACTACGGGCTAAGGCTTCGGCACTTTGCTCTAGCTTCTGCACCATTTTGTTGTACTCTTTTACTAAATCGCTTATTTCATCGTTTTTATTCCAAACGATGGCTTCATTTTTCTTGCCAAACCCTATTTCCTTCATTTTGTCGGCAATAATGCTAAAGGAAGCCACCACCCGTTGGGTAAGGAGAAAGGCGATGGCGCCGGCAATGAGGAATATAAAAGCGTTTAGGTTGATAATCGTGGCCATGAAATTGGAAATTTCCTGGTTTAGTTCCACTTGCGAATTGAGGTATGGAATATTAAGGAGGGCTTCTACCTGCCCCTTTTCGTTAACGATGGGCATATAAATACTTAGAAACCCCAGCTTACCAATTTTTTCTGTTTGCACAAATTGGTTTCGCTCGTCGTACTTGAGGTGGAAAAATGCCGAGGGGTTAATGCGGTTGTTGAGGAGTTGCTTGTTATAAATATGGGGCTGAGTGGTGGCCAATAGGCGTCCATCGGGGCTGTAGTAATTAATGTCCACATTGTGGATTTCAGATATGGTGGCAATTTTCCATTCTAGTTCGTTTTCGTAGCCCAGTTTTTCAATGGTAGAGTCTTTATGCAGGGTACCAGCAATGGGCAAATGCCCCACATTACCTGCCAGTTCGTTGGCAATCATTTCGATGGTGGTAAAAAGTCGCTGGCGGTTGGAAGTGTTGAAACGATTTGTAAAAAACTGTATGGAGGTATATCCAATAATTACAAAAGACGCTACGCTGATGAAAATAACAGTAGCATGTATTTGTGTACGCATGTTTAGGCGAATGCGCTTGCGCAGAAGCGTAAACAAATTGTGGGTGTCCAAAATGGATCCTACCACATGAAAAATACCGATGGTAACCAAAAAAGTAAAGAACAGGTAAGCAAAAAGCGTGAGCATTTCTACCAATCGGTTATCAGGCTTGGCAATAATGATGGTTTTGCCATTGCCCACATTGTACCAAAGCTCGCTAGTGCTGCCATTGATATGGTTAGAATAGGCAAAAGCGCTGAGTTCGTTGGTATTGATATGAATGGGGAAATCGTATTCGTTGATTTTATTGGAGAGCTTACCATTGTTGTAAATAGCATAAGGATATTTTTTTTGGCCTTCGGGTCGGTTGCCTTCGTCTCCATCTTGACTAAAGAGCACCGGATAGAGCGCCTCGCTCTTGTATTTTTTTGGTTTTATCTGCAAAAAGAAATAGCCAGATGGTTTGTTGGCAATGCAAATGGTGATAAAGTAGAGATAATTGGCTTTTCCATCACTACCTGCATAGCTATACAAATCGGGTATGTTAGTCCGTTTGCCATACACCGTCATTACGGTAAAAAGGTCTGCATAGGCTACGGTGGTGTCTTCATTGAAAAGACCTTGGTACAGCGAATCGTAGGTGTAAACGGATGTTTCAAAATGGTTGAGGTAACCGATGAAATTTTCGTTGAGGATGCTATCTTTTGAATGCTTGTTAGCGTACTCGGTATAAAATTGGTAAAAATTATTTTTGAGTAGGCGAAGGTTGATGTTGCTGACTGCAATGTTGATGGCATTTTCGCCATTTGCATCATTTTGAATGACCAAGCGTTCGGCCATTTTTTTCCTTTCGGCAATGTCCACCGTTAGGTTTTCGTGGCTGATGAGAAAAGTGGCCGATAGCGCAAAATAAATAACCCAGAAAATAAAAATGGAGGACTGCCTAATGGATAGATGGATATCGGCTTTGCGATAATTGAGCATCACGAGATAGCCTAATATCCAAAGGATGATGAAAATATTGAGTAGTGGATGCGCACTATTGAATATAGAAACATACAAAAGCCCCGTTACTGCGGCCACGAGCAATTGTAGCGATAGCGGTGTGAAAATGGCGAAAAGGGGTCGGAGTAGAATATGGGAAATGTGGTAAAGTGCCAGCACTAAGAATGACAAACACATAAAACCCACTACACTAAAGCGATTGAGGCTGAAAAAATTGGTTACATCGAAAGATATTTTAGAGTCAAGAACCAAGGATGAAGTGATGCTAACAATGCTAAACACTACTGCCACCAAGCTTACTAAATTGCCAAAGCGGAGCAAAGGGTATTTGACCATTAAAGGAGATGGGCGGTAGGCAAGGGAGTTAAACTTGTAAAAACCTGCCACCCAAAATAGCAGGATAGCATTGATAGCTAAATGTCCCAACGATGGATGGAGTGCATTGGAGGCATACACAGAGGGGTCAAACAAAGAAAGTCGTGTAAAATCGAAAGGAAAAGGGAAATGGTAGGTAATAAATCGAATGAATACAATTACGCTAATAAGGAAAAACATGGCCGTGGGCAGATCATACTGCTTATGGATGTCTGTTGCAAACCTATTTACGAAAATGGCCAGCAATAGCATGGAAAACCCTCGCAGAATAATGGTTAGCCAATCGTAACCTGCATATATGTGTCCAGTTTTTTGTTTTATTTTAAACAGCAACAACCCTCTGGAATTAAGAATGGGTAAAGCTCCAGAAGCTTCGCTAATTTCATATTGCTCGTCTAGTGAAGGAAAGCCGTCAAAGTCTTTACGTAGGTATTTGTTATTGATAAAATACTCCCAATGCAAGGGAATAACAGCCATCAACAATAGACTGTCCTGCCCACCTAGCGAAATGGATTTGCGAATAATTTCTTGTTCGCCATTTTGCCTAACCACAAAATTGTACCCATCGGGCTGTTGCAAATCGGCAGCGGAAATGGTGAAAACATTACTGTTCCAATATTGCAAGGATGGGAGGCTGTCTTTGTTGAGGGAATACAGAAATACGCCGTATTGCTTTGTTTGGAGTGTTAGCTTACCCGGGTGAGGTTTGTTTGCCAATAGCTTTTTAAGGGTAGGCGTATCCTTGGCTAATTGTTCTATTTCATTCTCGGCATTGTGAAACCTTGTTTCTAATTTTTTGCGCACTTTCTCCGGAGAGGAGTCGCGTTTCCAATAATTGGTAAAAATGAAGGAAATAGTAAACAGCCATGCCCCTATCATGAGCAAGAAGCCGTGTTTATAAAACGAAGCTTTTAGGGTGGCTATCAATTATTTCGGGTTTGTTTTTTTATTTCATTCCACAGCCCATCCATTTCTTCTAAAGTCATGTTGGCCATATTTTTATCCCTTTGCAGTGCTAAGGCTTCCATTTGCTGAAAACGGCTGATAAATTTCTGATTGGTTCTTTCAAGCACACCTTCGGGATCGACTTTTAGAAACCGTGCGTAGTTAATCAGGCTAAACAATACATCGCCAAATTCCTCTTCTATGTGTGCTTGATCCTCCTCTCCTATCGCTTCTTTTAGTTCGTTAATCTCTTCTTCTACTTTTTTCCAAACATCTTCTTTGTTCTCCCATTCAAAACCAACCTGCTTTGCTTTTTCCTGAATACGGGTGGCTTTTACCATTGCAGGCAAAGACTTAGGCACTCCACCTAAAACAGATTTATTGGGTTTTCCTTCTTTTAACTTTAGCTGTTCCCAATTGCGCTTTACTTCTTCTTCATCGGCCACGGTTACATCGCCATAAATATGGGGATGGCGGTGTATAAGTTTCTCACTCACCCCTTCCAATACTTCCTGCAAAGTAAACTGACCCTGCTCCGTACCAATCTTGCTATAAAAGACAATGTGTAGCAATAAATCCCCCAATTCTTCTTTAATGCCCTTCCAATCATTTGCCGTGATGGCATCAGCCAATTCGTAGGTTTCCTCAATGGTCAAGGTACGAAGCGTGTGAATGGTTTGCTTTTTGTCCCAAGGGCATTGCTCCCTGAGTTCATCCATAATTTTCACTAATCCTAAAAAAGAATCGCTTAACGTATGTTGCATATAAGGTTAAATTTTAAAGAGTGTGAGGATAGCAAAAACTGCCATAAGGAATACCAGAAAAATAGAAGAACTAAAAGAAAGTATAACGTACTTGACAACTGTTTTTCGGTTACTTTGGTTGTAAAAGGTTTTCATCCCCCGATACAAATAACTCAATCCAAACAAAATCAACAGCAGTTTAGCATAAGATAACCAATGTATTAGGAATCTATCTTTCAGCAACTCAATACATAGAATGAAAAAGACAATAATGTACGTACCGATATACTGGTGAATAGAAAAAATTAAGTGGTTAACGTAGTACAAATCCTTTCTTCGCCAATAGAGCAAGCGAAGCATGAGCGCGAACAGCGGCAGGGATAGGAAAAACATTTGTGGGAAAGAGTGTAATAGTTTTTCGATAAACACTTCTATTAATTCATTGGTAGAATGCTTGAATTTATTATTGACAGAAAATGATCTTTCCACAATTTTCCGAGCAGCCCACCCATTTCTTTCATTTTCAGGTAGGGTATTTTGCCATTTCAAATAGGCTTCGTATGAATTAATGGAGTCGGGTAAATTAAAATCAAAAGCTCCACTCGCATTCAGTTTTCTACTCCTTGCTTGTTTGTCTTCCCGCCTCTTTCTTTCTTCCATGTTTTTAGCAATTACTTCTGGAAGGGCCTTACCGCTGATTTCATCCTTATGGTCACTACTATCTTGTTCTTCTAGTAATTCTTTCTCTGCGATAATTTCATTCTTAAGGAGCAGCAGTTTTTGCTTTGTGTTCTTGTCGTTTGTATTGGTTATCAAACTATCAATAGTGTCCGCCCTTTGCTCTAACTGTTCTATTTTCCCTTCCGATTTATTCTCTACATCTACATCATTCAACTTAAAAGTAGAAAAGAAAAAAAGGAAGAAAATGGCAGAAGTAAACACATACATTTTGATGGGATTCAAATAGGAATTCCTTCTCCCCCTCATGTACTCAATGGATAAAAAACCTGGTTTCCATAACAAATACTTGAGCGTATAAAAAAACTGACCATCAAAATGGGTAATATCATAGAAGTAATGGGTAACCAAATGCCAAAAACTCTCTTTCGGTTCAATGTTTTCCTGCCCACATACCTGACAATACCTGCCCGCTACATTGGCATTGCAGTTGAGACAATTCTTTTCTAAACGTTCTTTAGAATGCGACATTGCTAAATTATTTACGGCTAAAATAAGGGTATCTAAATATCCGAAACTAATTCAGCCTTAAAATAAAGCTTGGAATGAAATGCTTGCCGTTATTTTTGAACCAACCTAACCACTTAATATGAAGTTTTCCTTGTTGATTATGCTTGTAAGTTGTCAATCAATCTTGTCTGCACAGTACTATTTTACAGATATTGTTGCTACCAAACAGAGCGAGGAACAATATGCATTGCTGATAAATAATAAGGTAAAACAAGTAAAAGGAATTAGCTATAGTCCTTCTGGGGATATAACCGAGGGCTTTAGTATAGAACAGTTGATTACAGAGTCAGGAAAAAAAATTACTACTAAAACCACGATGCCCAATTCGAGCCCATTTGAATTGACCAATCTATATGAGAATGGCCTTTTAATAAAATCAATTAGCACTAGTTTTAAAGAACAAACAAGTGTGGAAACCATCAATATTTACCAACATAGTGCAACTGGTAGTTTACAATCCATCATCACCAATTCAAATGACACTGCGGTAAGCAAAACCAACAATAACGAAACCCATTTGTGGTTTTATGATGCGTCAAATGTTCCCACCAAAATGCATAAAATCAAAGCAGGTACTGACACCACTTTGGTAAAGTTTGAAAAAGATGAAAAGGGTAATATTATACAAGAACAATGGCTAAAAAAAGGCAACCTTTTAGAAACTTATTATTACTACTACAATGAAAGAAATCAATTAACGGATGTAGTAAGGTATAACAAACAGGTAAAAAAATTACTCCCAGATTTTGTGTATGAATACAATGCTGAAGGTAAGATGGAAAAAATGATTCAATCGGTAAGCGGTGGGGGTGATTACTTGTCTTGGTGGTACGCTTACAATGAAAATGGACTTAAACAATCGGAAACCTGTTATAACCGCAAAAAACAAATACTTGGAAGGGTAGAATACGAGTACACTATTGGGAATTGAGTAAACTATATAGAATAGGTTGTGTAGTAGCTAAAAATATAAAACACTTTTTAGCTGCTGAATGATTTCAAAATTTCAAGAACAAGGCCTGGATTAGTGTCATTCGTTTTGTCCATTGTTCAGTTCCAAATAATTTTAGAATAAACACGATTAAATAAGGACACAACTTTAGTGCATTAACAGCCTACAAATCAATACTATTTATATGAAATCAGAAATTGTGGTATTAGGTGTATGCTAATTATTAATTCCAAAAAGATACTCTCAATTGGCCGGGTAACCATAAACAAAATAGCCCCTAGTTAATTAAAACTAGGGGCTAAATCATTGAAAATAAAATTGAAAATCTATTTAGATTTTAAAATTCCATTTTTACGAAGTTTGTCAGAGGCATAACCAACTCCAGAGGCAAGCAGCATTAAACTCATGCCACCATCAAATGGAATAATTGGGCCACCACCATCGCCACTACCAACACCACCGTCTATTGGACCTCCGATGCCTGGATCGAATGTTGCAGGGGTTTGGGCTTGCAAGGTAGCAGCTAAGACAAGCGAGAAGAAAAACAGGAATGAAAACCCAATAATTTTTTTAGTAAGTGATGTCATAAAAAATGTGTATGAGGTTAATTATTATTAATTGAGGCGTAAAAGTAAGTGCTGAATGAATACAAACCACTCAGCACTTGAAAAAAATTATTTTTGGACTGAAATTGACGTCTGAAACGCAACATTTTTTGCATTTTCAGCCTTTACTACCACTTTGTACATACCATTTGTTACAGAATTTAGCTTAACTGGATATACAGCAACTCCTCCATTATGTTGTATTGTTTTAGTGACCACTAACTGACCCAAAGTGTTGTAAACTTCCACGATGTATTTGATAGCATCAGTATTGCTCACCTTTACATTCACATCATTACTAGTAACTGGATTTGGATATAGTTCATAACCTACATTAATTAAGGTTTGAGCAACAGATGCCAATTTCGCAGCCTTAAACACTATACTAAATCTATTTTTATAAGAGCTTTCAACAGTAGCATTTACATCAAAGGAGAAATTAGAAATGCCAGTAGATAATTCTGTGGTTGTCTGTAGATATTTATCTTCCAAATATGCGGTTAAGCCATTAGATTGATAAGCACTTGCGTCAACAGTTAATTGGTATTTAGCAGTAGAAAGTTGTTGCAATTGCAATGGTATAATGTCACCAGAGGTTGCTGGTTTTCTTGCATCAATTGAAAGAGCAGTATTGCCTTCAACAATTGATAAGTTGTCCGTAGAGTTAGCCAATTTAACTGCATCTTCTATCCCTACACTTGATTTAAAATTATTACCAAAAACTAAAGTAGCTCCGTCCATTTCTTTAAGGCTGCTACTAGTCTCTTTGTGTAGACCAAATACTATTTTATTTACCGTTGATTTAGTTCCAAAAACTCCCACTTTAGCAGCATCCGTTGTTACCTTATGTGTCTCTTTGAATATCACAATTGGATTGATAGCTACTCCGCTTAAATTTTGGATAAACACTGCTTGACCTGGTTGAATATATTTAGTACCACCATTGCTGGAAGTTTGTGATGCACCATTGTAGGATACATAGCTTCCTGCTGAACCTTTCGTAGGATCTAAAAACCAATAAGAACCATTGATATTACTTGAATTAGCTAATACATCATCCCAACTAACTGGGCATAAGTAAGGGTTGGTAATTATGCTAAAGCTGGTATCGGTGATGGTGTTTAAGCCATAAAATGATGAGTTATAAACACCTGTCACTGCATTATCTACCCCGTTTTTACTAAAGGTTACATCCCCAGATATAATGAATCCTTTTGCCCTCAACTTAGTTGCATTTACCATTAGTAAGCTTCCGAGTGAATAACTAATGGGCTGTGTGTACATATTAAAGCTTCTATCACCTCTAACTAGTAACCTGTAGCCTTGAAAAGGATTCAGGGTCTGCGTATTGGTAGCAACTAATGAATCCCAACTGCCAGTAGTATTGTTAAATGTATAACCAGATTTTAATCCATTAACCGAATAATCAAAACCTTTTGCATTTGCAGTAAATGCCTTTGCTGCGTTTGTTTCAGGGGCACCACCAGTTATATATATACCATTACCAACAGATGCAGCACCACCTTCTTGCCAGTTATTGTAAATTGTTCCTGCGTTAAATACACCAGGGGCAATGTCGCGATAGGCTCTATAACCCTTAGGAATAAAACGTTCGGAAATTACTTTTCCACTAATTGTACCAGTGTTTCCAGACACACCAATCGGAGCAATAGTTGCCGTTTGGCCAATACTAGTGGACTTCAATGTAAGTTTATCATTGGTGGTGAATGCTCCGTTTTGCAATGTCAAAACGCCAGAAATATTGAGAGAGTCAGTTGTTGTACCCCCTAAAGCAACATCATTGCTGTTATTAATAGTAAGATTACCGACAGTTCCTTTACCATTGATAGTTTGAGCAGCCGATCCAGCAAAAACAGTAGCACCAGTTCCTGAAATGGTACCTGAAATTTTAGCTGAAGCACCAGCTACAGTTAAATTGAAAGTACTCAACTTCAAAGTAGCATTGGAATTAACCGTAATTTTTCTTACTGAACTATTGGCTGAAAGTTGTGGAGCATTCAAAGCACAGCTATTTATATATGCATCTGTAGTGCTAGTTGGTACTACCCCGCTTTGCCAGTTAGTTGCAGTACTCCAATTATTGGTAGTACCTACCCAAATGTTTAATGAATTATCTAACGGAGCTTCAGCAGCTGTAATTAATAATGGGCTGGTGGCACTAGCCGTAGGATTAACTGTTGTATTGGTTTCCCATACACCATTACAACTAATTGCAGGGTAGCCAGTAATTGCGCCAGTAGCAACACTTCTTTGTTCTATTCTTCTTAAGCCGTTTGGCAATGAAGTAGGTATATAAGCACCCCATGCTCCTGTAGTTCCATCTACACCTGTTGTATAGAAACTGGTGAATGTGGTGGTAATACCATCATTTTCAGCCCAAGTACCGTATAGTGGACGACCAGTACCAGCAGTATTGTCATACAAGAAAATCATATTTTCCGCAGTTGCACTAGAGGTTCCCTTGATTGCCCTTGCGTTTGTGGCTGCATCGAGCATGGTAATTGGAGTGGTGGTATTCAAAGCTGAAGAAACAGTTGTTCCATTGTTACCATCGTTCAAAAGGATATATAAATAAACACTACTTCCTGCATTAAATACTGCATTACCAGTAGATACTAAAGTAAACCAACCGGTGTATGATCCGCTAGCGTCTGTTGTAAATTGAGCATAAGAACTTGAGCTTGAAAATAAATCCCCAGTAAGAAGCGTACCACTCATTGATTTTCCTGAACTATAACCAACGATATAACCATTTGCACCACTGGTATTGTTGATGGCAAAATAATTACCTGGAGCTGCTGCAGTTCCTGCGGTTGTATTATTCGCAGCGGCTGTATAGTAGCGATAGGTTTTATTTGCACCCAAACCATTTAATTGTAATCGGCTAACATACTGCACCCTATTACCTGCTGTTGCACCATTTACCATGTATTGAGGAACAATTACCTCAGTTAGATAAGGGGCGGCAGCAATTGCAAAAGCAGCACTAGCAACACTTGTTTTTCCGCTGCTACTAGCTGTTAATGTTTTAGAACCAGAGGTAGTAAATTTCAGAGAACTAAAGGTTGCAATACCGGCAGAGGCTGTTGCTGTAACCGGTGCTGATTGTAAACCAGACCCAGTCACGCTTACAGAGGAAGCAAAATTTAAATCCCTATTTCCGTTAGCATCATTAGAAACTACTGTTACCGCTGGAGAAATGCTAGAAAACACATTCGTACCTGTTGGGGCTTGCAAATAAGCTAATGCTGTACCTACTACATCCACAGCATTTTTGGTAGATCCTGAATTTACATCTTGAGCGGTGGCTAATGCACTGCTTCCTGCATCCAACGTTACATTATTAGTAATCAATCTAAACACAAAACGACCGCCGTCAATGGTTGGCTTAAGGGTAGTTAAATCCGATTTTAACCAAATTTTTAGTGTATAGGTTTTAGCAGTGTTATCTGCAATAAGACCTAATGTAGCGGGGTCTATACCTGAGAAAGTAATATTTCCACTATTGATTGTTCCATTAACCGTGGTTGTTCCGTCTGTAAGGGTTGCACCGCCGATGGCCAAAGACCAATCTGCGATGGTATTCCCAGTTCCTTGACTGAACACTAATTGCGTAATCTTCGTTTCTGTTGCATCATTACCAGGTGTAGCACCATCATCTGTTATCGTAACATCAAAATTGAGTACGGAAGCACCAGTTGTAGTTAACAAAGAAGAAATGGTTGCTGGTTCAGTTCCTGCACCTGCGGTTATAGTGGAAGTTCCGGTTGAACCAACAATTGTTCTTGCATTACCGGTAGCGGTTCCTGAATTAACAGTAGCAGTGGTAACGAAAGCGCCATTGGCAATACTTAGTGTGGTAGTTCTTGCTGCTGTTGCATTGGCTGCAACATCACCTACCACAATATAACTTCTAGCTGTGCTGAAACCAGTTTCACCAGTAATCGTGAAAGTAATGGTGGAATTGCCTACATAAGATACACCTGTACCAGAAACAGTTGCATCAGCACCATCCACTACTCCGTTACCATTATTGTCTCTAAAAATGCGGAGGTTGCTCAAATCGGAAGCTGTTGCTGTTCCAGTTGTTGAAACAGTAACTGCAGTGAAATTGGTACTATTGTTAGGAGTAACGGTAAAGCCTAATAATTCTTCGTCTGTTGACCCTTGTGTAAGGGTTGAAGATGCTTGTGTAGTACCAGACAAAGTAGCAGTTGGTATAGCAATAGAAACATTATCCACACCAGCCATTGCATCTGAACCACCATCGTCCGTATCCTGCCATCTGATAAACAAAAATTGGTTTGCTCCCCAATTCAACCCTGTTAATGTACCACCTTGTGTTACACCACCAATCTTAAACATTGGGGTAATAGCTGCTTGTGTTCCAGGGGCACCTGTTCCAGATGAAGGAGTGGTAAAGCCGAATGCCGAAGAAGTCCATGTTCCAGCACTTGCACTGAAAGTCCCAGCATCAGTTTGAGCAGATGTCGTTGTCGTATTTACAGCAGTGCTACCAACGCGATATGTTAATGGAAAAGGATTTGCAGTAGTTGACGGGTTACGATTTATAACCGCATCATAATTGACAATTAAATTATTGATGGTTGCACCAGAGGTATTTTTCAATACCAACCCAAAGAATCCATTTGATGAACCGGATGCTTCTGAACCTAAGGCTCTACCACCAGATGCATCTACCATTTGATAGAATGACCCAGAATTAGATGAACCATCGTTAGTACCCCATTTAGGAGCTGTACCTGCACCATAAATAAACCATCCATTTGTGTTGATGCTTCCATTGGTTAATGTTGGTAAACCATTCATTGTACTCGCAACAATTGTTGAAGTGGTAGCTGTTGTTGTACCTGATAAACTAGAGAAATTCTGTGTATATGTTGTTCCATCAAAAGGATAAGCTGAAACTGCCACGGTTAAGGTACCGTTTACATAGTTGATGGTATAGTTACTCAAACCTGTACCAACTGCAGCAGAAGGCACAATTGAAAAGGTTCCTAGAGCGGCAGAACTAACTGCACCAGAACTTGTAAGCGTAACACTAGAAACTGCATCGGTATTTACTAAGCCAGAAGTTGCGAATTCAGTTCCAGCAAAAGTTTGGGTAGTACCCACAGCTTTGGTGATGTTGGATGCAGTGATGGTAAGTGTTGCAACATTAACGTTAATGATTCCTGCTACATAATTGATGCTATAGTTGCTAGCACTAAACGTTCCGCCAGTTGCAGCAGAAGGAGTAGCTTGACCTGAGTAAGAACCGACCGTTGCTGTTACCAATCCTGCAGCACCATATCCGATGGTAACTGTTCCGATTGTTTCACCGTTTACTAACCCACTTGCAGAAAAAGCAGTTGAACCACTTGCCCCAGTTAGGGTTTGCCCATAAGTCTTGTTAACATTATCTGCTGTGATAGTTAATGTAGCTACGGTAATATTTCCTGTTAAAGTTGGTTGAGTGAGGGTATAATTAGCAGCCGCACTTCCAGCTAAGGTAAATCCTGAGCTGGTTGTTGACTTGCCATTTGCTACAGAAGCCGTATTGAAACTAACAGACCCGTTAGTTACAGCAACGTTTGCCACATCACCTGCTACTACACCGCTTAGGGTTGCAGTACCTGTAACTGATGCTGATGTAGTACCATCATATACCTTACTGGTTACGGTTAAACCGCCAGAAATAGTAATCGTTTTGGGATTTACGGTTAATACCCTTGCTACATCCGCTGCTGCACTATAGCTGGCATTACCTGCTTGAGAAGCAGTAATAGTTACCGTTCCAGCTTTTAGAATGGTGATGGTATTTCCTGAAATGCTAGCTACACCATTATTATTAGAAAGCGCATAAGTAATGGCAATGGTATTGTTAGTGGAAGTTGCACTCAAAGCAAAACTTGCAGCACCATACGTAACGGGTGAAAGCGCATTAAAGGTGATGGTTTGCGTTTGCAAATTGGTGATATTGGCCGTTAACCCTGTTGGTTGCGTAATGCTATAATTACTGTTTGGAGCTGTATAACCAGAAACTGTAACTGTTTTACCATTACCTACACTTGCATCAGCAAAAGTAGCAACTGGGGTTCCAGATACCGCAAAGGTTTCTCCATTTACCAATCCATCATAATCGGCTGTTCCTACAATTGTAGCTGTGGTATTTCCATCAAAGGTTTTGTTAGCAATGCTGATTCCTGTAATGGTTAAAGGCGCAGGAGTAATGTTTGCACTCAAAACCGGTTGGGTAACGGTATAGTTGGTGGAAGGCGCTGTATAACCTGTTACGGTAATTGTTTTGCCATTACCAGCATCGGCAGTTGCAAAACTTGCAGATGGACTTCCTGTTACAGAAAAAGTCTCTCCATTTACCAAGCCTGTATAAACAGCCGTACCAGTTGCGCTTGCAGCAGTTAAACCATTGTAGGTTTTATCTGAGCCAGTAAGTCCTGTGATGGTTAGCCCTTTGGCTGCTACACTATTTCCAGAAGCAGCAGTTACGATGTTAACGCTCGTAGCACTCGCGCTACTTAATACTATGTTTTTACTATTATAATTACCAGTTACAGCAGCATTGGCAGCAAGACGAACACTTAAAGTACCGCTTGCACTACCTGCTGTTTGGGTGAAAGTGGCGGTAGTACCATAAGTAGCTCCATCACTTGCAACTTCAAAACCCGTAGGTGCTGTAGCCACTAGATTAGCGGTTAAATTACTTCCTGAAACAGCAAATGTTTGTGCAGTAGCAGGAGTTCCGTAAGTGGTTGTGAAAGCTGTTGCAGTGGCTGCTCCAGTAATGGCAGGAATGGAAGCATCAGCCACAATAGTTAATGTATTACCAGTAACACCACCTGTAGGGCAAAAAACATAACTACCTCCTGCATTTACAATATCTGTGGTGTAATCTTGGCTATTGATGGTGTAGGTTTTAGAAATTTTGGGAATAAATGTATTTCCCGTTGTTGCACCCGATGCAACATTGCCAATAACTAAAAAATTATAGCTTGAAGATTCTGCTAAATAAGTACCTAAACTCAACCCACTGAAAGTAATTGTACTACCTGAAATTGTCGCTGCTTTTGTTGTACCTGCTGATATTTCTGCTGCATCTGCTATTCCATCATTATTAGCATCGACTATTAGCTTAATGTTGGTAATGTCTGTACTTAAGTCCGCAGTACCCGTATTGGAAAGTACTATTTTCTTTACTGTTGAGTTTCCTTCGTCTGCAGTTATTTTGAATTGGAATAATACACTTTGAGATGTCCCTTTTGTAATGTTAGCAGTAGCTGGTGTATTTGTACCCAATGCTAAAGTTTGTTTAATTGGAGAGAAGGATAAGCCACGAAAAGCATTATTTCCAGAACAAGTAGCTATTGTCGTAGTAGTTGCAGTGCTTGTTCCATTATCGGAAAGAGATATAATTGTGGTGGGATTGGAAGCATACACTTTAGCACCATTTGCAGCAGAAGTGCTAAAGGTGTAACCAGTCCAGTCAACGGCTAAACCAGTATAACCTGTTATTGCCGCTATTTGTGTACCTGTTGTCCATGTTGTTCCATTATAAGTAGCACGATAAATACCTGCAGTACCAGTACCAGTAGCTGCACCTACAAAATAGATGGTTTGCGCATCTGGACTAATAGAAAATCCATAGACATCTGTATTAGCAGGAGCGAACAATCTTGTGCCAGTTTGTCCTGTCGTAATGGGCTTGCCTGTACCAACCTTGTAGATTCCTTGTGTTCCAGCCCCTGTAGTTAAGTATAACTGTCCGTTGAATATAAACGATGCTCTATTATTTGTGGTGGTTGTAGCAACTGTTACTACCGTAGTGGTAGAGGATATATATTGAATTCCGACCCCATTTCCTGACACCCAGAAGTTGGTACCATCATCACTTGTTCCACCCCTAACGTTGTTATTTCCTGACAGCCACTGCGTGGAACTTGCAGCCATACCCGCACCTATTGTTCCAGAACCATTAACCGTACGTAACGCCCCATTCGTATTAAAAGTTGAATTGGCAGCACCAACAGCGGCAACGTACCCTGGGAAGATTAAATACCTACCATTCTCAGATCTTGATATTTGACCACCCGCCGTTGATGTGCCAGAAGAAACCAAAATGTTTCCTGAACTAGTTGGGAAAGACGCACTATAATTAGCAGTTGTTTGACTAGAAGTTGTTGGAATAAATTCATCTGCAACAATTGCAGTACCAGTACTTGCCAATGTAGATCCAGATGTAGATCTAAAGACAGTTAGGTAACCATCGTTAAATCGGGTAGCTGTCTGTGCCTCAACACTAGTCATCCCCACTAAAAACACAAAAGCCACCACTAGTGGCAGCCATAGACATTTACTCATAAAATTAGCGTTTGATAATGCTTTTCCCCAAAGCGATTTGTTCGTTCGGGATGCGGTGAAAAACGGTAACTGTTGTTGCATAAACTTAAATTATTAGTAAAAAATTTGAACCTTAATAAGATAAATGTCCTAGGCTATTTGTACTTTTTTGGGGTTCTGCCTAGGCTTACTTTTTTGCTGATTAGTTTGTTGTAACTATTTCACTACAAGTATTTCCAAGCGGCGGCAAAGCTATTCGCCCTTTCCGTTGAAACCTGATTTTCAATATTACCAAATTGTTACCAATGGAATATTGTTTTTAAAAAATATCACCTTTTACTGACCGAATTGCCATTTTATTACCTAGCATTCCCTAAAATAGCCTTCTTCTTGCCCCATTTGTCCCCCAAAAACAATAAATCTGAGCATTTTTTAAGAAAAATACCAAGATTTTGAAAATTTATTTGGTTGGTATTCATTTTCCCCAATTATTTTTGCAGCAGTTTAAAATCTTCTCATTTACCAATAACTCAAATTGATTTTTTATGGATAGCGTTGAGACCAATAGAGCAAACCATGCAGAGAAACTGATCACTTTTGGAGAAAAATATGCGCCCGATTTGGTCAAGGTTCCTGCTATTAATGGCGAGATTATTCCAGAAATTAAGCAACACTTAACAGCAGCCTACAACCAAGACATCATTGCGGTTCAAGACAATTCAGGAACTACCGACGATAAACAAGAGAAAAAAGAGGAATTAATAAAGCAACTCGATTTGGCAGTTGGTGCTTATGTGGCGTTTGCCGATGACAAGAACGACGAAGTATCGGCAGCAACTATTGACTTTCCCATCTCCACCATCAGTACATTCAGAGGCAGCCGTTTATATACGTTTGGGCTTTCGGTGCAGAAGAAAATATTGGCTACTGGCGTGTTGGCCGAATTGAAGGCCAAGTACAACTATCCCGACGAAGGCGAAAAAAATTTGGCCGTCGCTCTTAAAGATTACGAAGCGGTGCTAGATGCACCTCAAGATGCATCGGCAGAGTCTGTAGCCGCAGGCAAAATGGTAGAAAAAGAATTGGATGCCATTGATGATCTTATTGAAAAGCTGCGCCGCAAAATGCGCCCGTTCCGCCAAACAAATATTAACCTTTTCACCATTTTTGAAGCGTACGATACCATTGACGATTATGGTGGGGGCAAAAGCAGTGGTGGGAAAACCACGCTTAATGGTTCTATTGCAAAAAGTGAAATCTTACTTATTACTGCTATCGCCTATAACGCCGATTTGGAAATTGAATTAGAAAATGTTGGTACAGTTGCCATTGATTTTCAACTGTATTTATCAGGTAATCCAGTTGGTAAAAGTGTTACGTTGGCATCAAAAAGCAAATTATCTACCCAACTTAGCGCACTTGCCAACGAAGGAGATGCTATTTATGCTAAAAACAATAGCTCTACCACAACGGGAGCATGGGTTATTAAATTTTGATGATTCATTTCAATCAAATTTATTTCATTGATACATATATATACACTCTAAAATAAGCTCATAAGCCCATCCTTTCTTGTTGTTCATTTTTTACCTTTTAAGAATAGGCCACTGCTTGCAGTGGTTTTTTTTTGCTTTGTCTTGCTGCTTCGTGCATGGTTTTACAACTAATTGTAAGTAAACTACTGCTTCAATACTAGATGTACTGATTATTAAAAAGTGGGTTAAAATGATTAATTGCTATATTCCATTAGACTATCGGGCTGTTTAAGTATATTATAGAGCTGTTATGGTAGGCTGTTGGGCTATTTGAGTAGGTTATAAGTCTGTTTAGGTAGGTTATAAGTCTGTTTAGGTAGGTTATAAGGCTGTTTAGGTAGGTTATAAGGCTGTTTAGGTAGGCTATTAGGCTGTTTGGGTAGGCTATTGGGCTGTTTGGGTAGATTATTTAACCTTTTTAGTAAGTTTAATGACTGTAGTGATAACTATTTGTAACTATTGAGCGACTTATAGTGATTTAATAAAAAAGAAAAAGTATCTAACACTAACAAAACTTTTTGCAACTAAATTTTTTTAATAAAAAAACTAAATACACATTCAAATGGCTGGATTTTATCAATGGAAAGATGCCGTTACTCTAATGGAACAACTAAATTTCGGTGCTGCTATTAAGCATTATGCTTCTGTACGAAGAATTTCACTATTTAAACTGAATTCGCTAATAGGTAAGTCTGATAATTTTATTGGTAGAAAAATTAAAAATGGGCAAATTGATGTTCCGCTATTATACTGCCTTAGCCTGCACCTACAGGTTAACCTTTTTGAACCCTTGCTCAATGCTATGCCGGACAATGTGCGCAAAACGGATGTGGAAAAACAATTGGAGGCGGAAAAAAAGGCGCTTGAACAGGAAAACGAAATACTGAAAAGGGAAAATGAATTAATGAAAGCGATATTAAAGGCGGGAAAATAAGGGAGGTGCTACAGATTAATTAAGTGAATAGGGTGTGAAAAAAAAATCCCGCCAATTATGGCGGGACTGGTATCGGGTTAATTATAAATTGGTTTTATAAATTGGCAAGCATTGAACTATCCAATTAAGTTATTACGTTTCATCATTCATCAACAGCTTTGCAATAGTTACAAAATCGTTATTACTTATTGTAAATTTTAGCTGCATTCTGATAACCAGAAACTGTATTGCTATACCAATCGGTATAAAGCTTTCCTCCTGAGGCGGCCCAATCGAAAAAGCGGAGATAGGCATCATTGATAGGGGCTTGTTCTACTGGGTAATTAAAATCTTCTGCAAAATTTAGTGCAAAAGGATAGTTTTTGGTGGTTACATAATAGATGCCGCTTGTTGCATTGGAGGCATCAGCGTTGGTGCCAATAAGAGCGGCATCGGCTAAAGAGGTGGGCTTAAAGTTGGGTAAGTGTACTTCGCTTCCTCTGCGTTGGTTGCTGATTAAGAAAGGATTGAAACTACCATAATCAATATTGCTTTGAGGCGTACCTAACACCACTTTTATGGAAATGGTGTCGCCCGAGACTTTGGGTAAGTTGTTATCGGTATTTACAAAAATGTTTCCACTAGGGTTGTTCAACACCGATTTAACGCCATCAAAAGGAATTATTACAGCTTTGGTTTGGTTTGCTTCGGTATTGTTAGTGTTTAGCTTAATGTAGGAACCGCTCAATTTTTGCCCTGTTACTGAACTTACAACAGCGGAACTAAACGGTAATTCTACGCCAAAGCCATTATTATAGGTAGCACCTGAAGCAACGGGTACAAAAGTGGCTGCCATTTCTACTAAATGGTTTTTGGAATTAGAAGTGAGTTTATAGCGATATTTTACTACTAAGTCGTTAAGGTCATAGTCTCCTTGTGCAGGCCAATTGTCTTCAAAGGCTAAAGTTCCCCATCCAGAAAGAGTAGGATAATAAGTGTCGTAAGCCTTAGACGCATCAAGTGGGTAAGCGTCTAGCACATCGTCCACACCATCTTTATCAGAATCTTTTGGTACTGCTGTGGGTGTTACATTGGTTACGTTAACCGATTTAACCTCAGTGGTAGAAACATAATAGAGACAATCATTAAAATCGTGGTCGCACCATGCAGCATCGCGCCTTGAATCATCAAACCCTACCACGAAAAAATCTTTGTTTTGAGTGGCATCGAAATAATCGAGGAGTACGCTGTGCTTTTTTAGTTTTGAATCTGGTTCAGGATTAAGATAAGAATCGGTAAAGAAGGCTGTTGAGGCAGTGTTTACGTTTACACCCGCAGCTTTGGAATCCCATCCGTTGGCATAAAGCACAAAACCGATGGTGGTATCTGCTCCAATGGTGCCGATTTTTACTTTATCGCCCGATTTTAAATTGCCACCGCCCGCATTTCCCGAACCAGCAAGCTTAGAATTGGGGAAAACGAAGGTGATCTCTTTAATATCCGCTAATGATGTGGGAGGATTATTAGTAGCATACTTATAAAATCCTAGGCTGTTTTTGTTGGCTGTAATTGAGGAAACAAAGGTTACAAATACTTCGGTTTTTACTTTCAATTCAATACCAGTAGTGGCATTGCTGTTGAGCATAGCCAATCCGTTGGGAGAGGTAGAAAGGTTTCTGCTCTCTGGAAGGGAATAGTTAACCGCTTTTAAAAAGTCTGCTGAAATAATATCGCCCGTTGCTTCTAAATAATTGGGGCGACCTAGTTTATCTGCTGTACCCAAATAAGTAAAAGCCGTATTTGTGCTTACGCCATTGATATCAAAAACCGAAACCGCACCTCTGGTGATGCCTGAACCATTTGTTACAGTACCCATTCTGTTAGCTGTAGCAAAAGTTCCTGCTACATTTCCACTGTATCCTGCCTTGCCTCCAAGGGTGCATTTGACCATGTTTCCAGCAGATTTATAAACAATTACATTACTCAAAACACCCACAATTTTTGGGGTAATAACAAAGCTGTCAAGGTATGCAGGTACAGAAATGGTGGTTTTGGCATTACCTACATTGTCGGTAACTACGGTACCAACTTGCCCAATCAAACTGCCGCTTCTGTAGGCAAATATTTCTACTGGAATGCCCGAGATAGCCGCTTCGGTATTGGTTCTGAGATTGATGTCAAATGATACTGGGGAGGTGGTTTTGTAATCAAACCCAGTGGGTGCAATACGACCGTTTTCTAATCCTGAGATATTGTTAGCATCATTCTTTTTCGAGCAACTAACAAGAAACATTGCTGCTGCTAAACAATAAAATACTTTCTTCATATACTCTTACTAATTTTTTACAAAAGTATCTGCTGACCTACTACAAAAAGTTCGTTCAAATCAGGGGGGTGTATTGTTTTAGATTGCTCAAAACATTTTATCCGATTTATAATGGGGGAACATTGTGCAGTAAAAATTCGAAAATAATGATGGAGAAGTGCGAGGAATAGGTGGGGTAAATAAGTCCTCCCCTACTATGAAGCGGGGATGATAATCTCGCGAGATTCATTTGCCGTAGGCTAAATGAAAACCAAAACTTTATGTATAAATTTGGGCAAATTTCATAAAATGAGAACACTTAATGTTTCTATATCGGAGATAGAATATGCCAAATTTGGCATAAAGAACGACAAGTTGAATTTTGCTGACTTTATTGATCTAGTTAGTAAAGAATTGACTCGTCAAAACTTGAATAAATGCTTAGAGCTTGCTGAGAAATACGGACTTTCGAAAATGACTATGGAAGAAATAACGAACGAAGTAAAAGCCGTAAGAAGCAATGCAAAAAATCGTAATTGACACGAACGTGATTGTTTCGGCTCTAATTCAAAAAAGTTACCCTTATCTTATAATTTACGACCTTTTTATAGAAAGTAAATTTCAACTTTGTGTATCTAACCAATTAATGGTAGAATATTATGAAGTTTTAACACGACCAAAATTTAGTAAATACCAAGATTTTTTTAGTAGAGCGGAAGCCTTGATAGTGGACATTGAAACTAAAGCGGTAAAGTTTGTTCCAACTATAAAACTTGACCTAATTTCTGACGAAGACGACAATATGATTTTAGAACTAGCTGATGAATGTGAAGCAGATTTTATAATAACAGGTAACACCTCTGACTTTAATTTCTCGACCTACAAACAAACCAAAATTGTAACTCCTAAAAATTATTGGGATTATCATCAACCTGAATAATTAGTACTACTATTTTACGGGTTTTAATCTGACAAATATGCCAAATGTGAGCTTTTGTAGTATGCTCTAGAATAGATTGGAAAGTCAATATTTGTGTACCCTTTTTAGAATCTTAGCATCACCTAATTACTGACATTTTGAAATAACCTGTTTTCTTGGGAAATACATCATCATCTGTATTTATTACCCACTATTAGAATACTGCATAAACAAAACAAAACCTTAAAGTATGCTTTATAGTGCTGACATTGCCACTACTGAATACAGCGGTGCAAAGTGTTTTATACTCAATATCGTCAGAAACTAACATGATGTGTACTGTACAAATTAAAAAATGGCTTTGCTTGCTGCTGCTTACCCTTGCTACAGCTTTGCCTGCAATGGCTAAACACATAAAAGGGGGATACATTAGGTATGAATATGCTGGAGCAGCATCTGCTACTAGTTCTAACTATAAAGTAACTGTTACCCTATTCTTTGCCTGTGGGGCAATGGGGCCAAGACAATCGGTTGATTTGTATATATACGATGCGATTAAGGGCAACTTGATAACTTCAATTGGTAACATCCAATATAACAGTACCAATTCGGTTACCAAAACTTCAAACAACCCGTGCATGAGCAATCCGCCCACCATTTGCTATGACATTTATACTTACACTACTATGGTTACGCTTGCCAACAACGCCAATGGCTATGACCTTGCCGTAACGGAAAATGGTAAACGCATTGCAGGTATCGTAAACATCTACAACTCATCGAATATGGGTATTTTAATAACTGCTCAAATTCCTGGCACTATCGGAGGGGTTGATTATCATGTAAACACAAGCCCAGAATTTATATTTAAAGACACAGCGATTATATGCTACAACGGTAGGTTTAACTATCAATTTTCGGCTATCGACTCAATAGACCATGATTCGCTTTCCTATGCTTTCGGTGATGGATTGGACAATGCAAACGGTACTACCAAGCCTTATGCCTCTTTGTCTTACTCGGCTGGTTTCTCTGGTGCCAGTCCATTGGGTAGCGGCGTTACTATTGACCCTGCAACAGGATTAATTTCTGGAATTGCACCGGCTACTACAGGTGATTATGTGGTGGCAGTGTACGTGAAAGAATGGCGCAACGGGGTTGTGATTAGTGAAGTGAAAAAGGAATTGCAGATTGCGGTGTATAACTGTAGTTTGTTAGGCGCAGATTTAGAAAAAGAATACATCAATTGCGACAGCTTAACCTTGAGTTTCCAAAACCTTTCTAGTTCGCCCAATATTACCGGCTATACCTGGACTTTTGGGGATCCTGCTAGCGGTACTAACATTAGCTCGAATCCTGTGGGCACGCATACATTTTCCCAAGCCGGCACTTATACCATTACGCTGGATGTGTCTAACAACGGAGGTTGCACCGATAAAGCAGTGGCCATAGCCAAAGTATATCCAGGTTTTACACCTAGGTTTACGGTGAAAGGTGGTTGCATTTATTCCCCTCTATCATATACCGATTCTACGATTGCTGCTTATGGTACGGTGAATAGTTGGTCTTGGAACTTTGGAGAACCAAGTTCGGCTAGTAATACCTCTAGCATTAACGCACCACAACATCTTTATGCCGCCCCTAAAACTTATACGGTTTTGCTAAAAGTAAGTAGTACGGTGGGTTGCGTGGATACAGTTTCGCAACAAGTGGTAGTAAATGACAAGCCCTATATATATCTACCATTTACCGATACACTTATCTGTAGCATAGACTCCCTGCCACTAATTGCAAATACCAATAGCACCGACTTTGACTGGAAACCCACCATCCGAATGTTGCAACCCACTACGCTTACGCCAATAGTTTTTCCTAAGGATACGACTAACTATACAATTACCGTCCGCGAAAATGGGTGCGTAGGTTCTGCAACCATTAAGGTAAATGTACTCCAATATATTACGGTACGCTTTAACCCCGACACGATGCACGTATGCAAAACCGACTCCATAACCCTTTCCCCTATTAGCTATGCGCTCAGTTATCGATGGAGCGAACCGCTTGGGGGGAAAACTTTAGATCAATACAATGTAAAATACCCTAGGGCATCGCCAAGTAATACCATTACGAAATACCATTTGCAAGCGAACCTAGGCCATTGCCCGGCCTCGGCAGATGTTACGGTTTATGCTTCCCCATATCCAAAAGTGTCTATTACTTACCCCAAGCTAGATACCACAATTTGCTATGGTGGCCTTGCCAAGTTGGTAGCCGTGAAAACGGCACATTTGTTTAGCTGGTCGCCCGAAAGTTCTTTGGCAAATAGTAAAACCTTAACCCCCACAGCCAAGCCAGATACCACTACTACCTACCGCATTACGGTAAAAGATACATTCTACTGCCCGAAACCAGTAAGTGCCAGTACGGTGGTGAAAGTGGTGCCTCCTATATATATAAATGCAGGAAATGATACCGTTGCGGTAATTAAACAACCGTTGCAACTGAATGCTTCATTGAAAAACACGGGGTTTAATTTTCCAATAGTATATCAATGGAAACCCACTACCAATTACCGTTACCTGAACCGAACAGACACTGCTGCCCCCATATTTACCGCCACAGCTCCATCGCCAGCTACCGTTACTTATGCGGTAAAGGCTAGCACCGCCCAAGGTTGCACGGGTTATGATACCATGACGGTGAAAATTTACACCACTTTGCCCGACATATTTATACCATCAGCTTTTTCGCCTAATAACGATGGGTTAAACGATGTGCTTACCCCCATAACGGTGGGTATTGCTCAGTTTGATTTCTTTAAAGTGTTTAACCGATATGGGCAACAGGTTTTTAGCACTTCGCAACAAGGTGTGGGATGGAATGGGCTATTTAATGGATTTATGGCCGACCCTGGCACCTATGTATTTATGGCGCAGGGAGTGGACTATTTGGGCAATGTTATTTTTAAAAAAGGTACTGTGGTGGTGTTGAGATAAGCTTGTTCAATGGTTGCCACGAATGCCTGAATAAAGCGATGTTTTGTGTTTTGCGAACTTCATTCGTGCATTCGTAGCGTATTACGATGAGGGACTTATCTGTGAAAGGTTAATTTAATTTATCTGGCACAATCATTTCAAACGCAGGTATCTGCACCTTAAACTGGGTTTTGTTTTGGAGGTTTTCCATTGTGTAGGTGCCCTGCATTTTCCCGATTTCTGTGCGCAGGTTGCAGCCACTAGAATATTGAAAACGTTCGCCTGGCTTAATAATGGGTTGCTGGCCTACCACCCCTTCGCCTTCTACTTCTTTGTATTCGCTGCTGCTGTCGAAGATGTACCAATGCCTATTTAATAGTTTGATGGTAAAATGGTTACTGTTTTCAATAGTAATGCGATAAGCAAACATATACTCGTGGTTAATCGGATTGCTATAGCTTGGTTGATAAAATACTTCTACACTAATAGTTACGCCAGATGAAATTTTTGACACCATTGTTTTCAAGATTTGGCTAAAGATAATTGCCCGAGGCAAACAACATCAAAAACAAAGAAAAATTATCGTTTCGACTATTGGGTTACCCATTGGCGAAATTGAATGCCGCGTTGAGATTTTACCCGATAGCCTACGGAAATGATAACATCAAGATTGTAGTATTCTATATCCCTCTCCACAATTCTTCCTTCCTCATTTTCAACTGTTGCAAATTTTGCTATAGCTGCTTCAGCAGATAACTCTTCATTGCTAAGCATATTTGTTAGTTGCTCACTAATATTTGCCTTTTGCAAAGTGATTAGATAACAAATGTGCTTGTTATTACAGTAATTGTAATTATCCATCTTCCAATATAGATGTCTAAAACAAGAGCGCAAACGCCCAATAAGGTTAGTTTTGAACCATAATATAGCGACTATGGTGAAAACAATACTTGTGGTGGACGATGAAGAAAAGCTACGGAATCTATTGTGCAGAATCATCCGAGCCGAGGGCTACGAGGTGGTGGAAGCAGGTACCATTAAGGAAGGTATGAAACTGCTCGGGCAAAAACAAGTGGACGTAATTCTTTGCGATGTAAAGTTGCCCGATGGCAATGGGGTTCAATTTGTTTCTACCATCAAGCCGCTATATCCCTGCGTTGAAATCATCTTACTTACTGCCTATGGCAATGTGGCCGATGGTGTACAGGCTATGAAAAACGGTGCTTTTGACTATATCATGAAGGGTGATGATAACGACAAAATACTTCCGTTGCTCAACAAAGCATTAGAGAAAGTGCAACTGCAAAAACGTATTGAACAACTGGAGCAACAGGTGGGCAAGCGTTACAATTTTGAAAGTATTTTGGGCAGCTCCCCAGCCATTCAGGATGCAATTAATTTATCAAAAAAAGTAGCGCCAACCGATGCCACCGTATTGCTGCTGGGCGAAACAGGTACGGGTAAAGAAGTGTTTGCCCAAGCCATTCACCATGCTAGCAAACGCATAGGCAAGCCTTTTATGGCACTCAACTGTAGTGCTTTTGGCAAGGATTTGCTGGAAAGCGAAATATTTGGCCACAAGGCTGGTGCCTTCACAGGAGCGATTAAAGACAAAAAAGGCTTGATAGAAGAAGCCAACACTGGTACTTTGTTTTTAGATGAAATTGGAGAAATGCACATCGATTTACAAAGCAAACTACTACGGGTGTTAGAAACGGGTGAGTTTATTAAAGTGGGCGATACCAAAGCAACCAAGGTGAATGTGCGCATAATTGCGGCTACCAACCGCGACTTGCAGCAGGAAGTGCGGGATGGAAAGTTTAGGGAAGATTTGTTTTACCGTCTAAATGTTTTTACTATTAGTTTACCCAGCCTGCGGGAACGCAAAAAAGACATTCCATTGCTGGCAGCGCATTTCTTGAAAATATTTGCCCTCAAAATCAATAGGCATGTTGACAGCATGAGTCCTGAATTTTTAGAACAATTGCAAAAACACCATTGGAAGGGAAACATTCGTGAGCTGAAAAACGTGATGGAAAGAGCAGTAATTCTTGCTGATGGCAATCAGTTGCACCTTAATCATCTACCGATAGATATGCAATCAGTGATTCCTGTTGATAATTCTAACCCTTTATCGGCCTTTTCATTAGTTACGGTTGAAAAAACACACATCCAAAAAGTATTGGACTATTGCAAAGGCAACAAAACCGAAGCGGCCAAACTACTTAACATCGGCTTGACCACTCTTTATCGGAAACTAGAGGGAACAGAGGGGTAGGTGGTAGTATTTTAATGGCGAAAGTTTGGGGTTTTGGTTTTGGAATTTTCATCGTTTAAGCGTCAGTTGCAACTAGAAAAATAGAATTGTCCCTTAAAAGTAGAATGCTAAAAACGAGGTTTTAGATAATAAATTTGCGCATGATCAGGGAAATTCAATTGACGGAAATGTTATCTACTTTAGAGGCAGAGGAAAGAATTTTAAGCGCAAAAAGATCAACTTTCGCCCGAACATTTGACACGCAACCTTGCTACGGTGCTACCTTGAACGACTTAAGCACCGATATATTTAAAAACACCTATCTGCCTAAAGCGATAGATGAAGAAACACTTCTCGCAAATGGTCGTGACCCAATAGAACAATTGGCTTCTTTAAAATTTTATGATTTAAAGGATAATTGTCCTACAAATGCAGGAATTCTACTCTTTGGCAAGAATCCAAGGTTCTTTATACCGGGGGCATATGTACAATACGTTCGGTTTTCTGGCGAGGATGAAATAAGCGATTTTGAGTATGAATACAGGTTCGATGGCGATTTGACTACTCAATTTAAAATCATGCATGAGTTTATTAAATCGCAAATGGTAAAAAGAGTGCAACATAAATTAGGCGAAGAATATGAATATACCTACCCGCAATCTGCTATACAAGAATTGCTTTATAATGCTGTAATTCATCGGGATTACCAATCTAATGCACCTATAAAACTGTATGAATTCTCCAATCGGATTGAAATAGTTAACTCGGGAGGATTGTTTGGAGATGCCAGACCAGAAAACTTCCCCAATAAAAATGATTACAGAAATCCTACACTAGCAGAGGCAGCTAAAAATCTGGGATTTATCAACAGCTTTAATGTTGGTGTAAAAAGAGCCAAAGCGGCTTTAGCTAAAAACGGCAATCCAGAACCCGTTTTTATAACTGACCAACTAACCAGTTTTAGCGTCATCATTTTCAAGAAAACTACTTAATTCTATTGGAGGGTATTAGATAACATGGAATGATGAACAAATATCTCTTTACTTCATGTATTAATACATATCCTGGAAAGGATTTTTCTTTTAATGCCCCTCCCATCAATTACTCAACGTCACATTCGCCACACCCTTTACAGCTCCAATGGTTTTGTTGGTATTATATACTTTATTGCTGGTGGCTGTGCCTTTGCTGTTAGACAATTGCAGGTTAAAGCCATAGCCGTTGTTGTTTACTACACTTGTGTTGTTTTTAAACACATTGAAATTGCCCCATCCTGTGGAAGCAATATGGGTTTGATAGCCATCTAAGAAATTGGTATTACCCACTGGACTGAACCCGATATTTTTCTCAATGAGATAGTAATTGCCTTTTACGTCTATCCAACTATCAGCATCATTTGCTCCGGTAATGCCACGCGCATTGAACGTATTGCCATAAATAATTCCCCCAGTAGTACCTTCTTTTATGTCCACACATTCTGCCGACACATTTGGCCCAATGGTATTGAATGAAACAACATTAGAGTCGCATTTGTCAGGCAAGAAATTGGTGTAGGTGCCCCAATTGCTCACGGCACTGCCGATATATACGCCTTCGCCGTAGTCGGGAGTTACTAGACCAGTGTTGTAGATGGCACTGTTTTTTAGTAAGTTATGGCTAGAGAAAGTTCTAAAATGGATGGCCTCCGTGCCGAAATCGTGTATTGACAGGCTATCAAATACATTGTAGTTGGCGCCATCGCACATGATGCCTTTGAGCCCATTCGTTACGGTAAAATTCTGTAGTCGCCAATAGCTTGCTTGCACATACAACACATACCCCGAGTTTACATTTCCTCCGTTCAGAATCACATTTTTGCTCCCTCTTAATGTTATTGGATTGCATACATCGCCGCTGGCATTTGTAGGAATTACAAATTTCCCATTATACACACCGTCTTTGATTATGATGGTATCCCCTGGTTGCGCATAAGTAAGTGCGTTTTGTAAATCAGCAGCGGTAGCCACTTCTAACGATGGCGTTATGAAAGGCGTTACTACAAATGACTGCTGAACTGTGTTTGCTGCATAATAATTGGCATCACCAGCTTGCGTGGCAGTAATGGTAACATTGCCAACGCCGACTATATGAATTTTCCCAGACACGATGGTGGCCACAGAATTGTTTGAACTGGAAAAACTTACAGTAAGGCCAGAACTAGCCGTTGCAACTGGAGTAAAATCGGTATCACCGATATTCTTAGTGCTTATTGGGTCAAAAGTGAGTGTTTGGTAATTCTTACCACCCTCCATCACTTTAGCCACACTTTGCATAATTCTAAAAGTGGTGGCACCATTAAAGGTTCTTTGGGGGCGGAGTATTTCAGTGGTGGTATTCGCTGCCACGTCCAGATAATGGTCGGTGTTGAAGATGATATGGGTAAGACCCCCTACATTTTTCACCCTTTCTATCTGAAATAATTCGTTCATGCCCTTTTGTGGGTCGCTATATCCTTTTGGAGGATTAATAACATTGTAAGACCCATAACGCAACGACATCCATTTGCCTTTTAGTGCCGTTCCTTCGGGAATAACGGTGTTGGTTATTAAGGCATCGTAGGCCGCTCCGTTTGCTTTGCGTACTGCACCAGTGATAGTGCCTGCATAAATAGAGTCTGGAATAACAATAGATTTTGCATTGTAATTAAGCGAATGTCCTTGAAATAAATACCCCTTTACTAGTCCATTTCTTTGGGTAAACAGCCCAGCTTTGCCTACGAGGGAATAGATGCCGTCTGCGGTGGTAATCGTTTGGTTAGCATATTCCGAGTCCACTAATTCATGGTGTAGGTTCACCAATACCACATCTTTTCTGCCATTTACAAACTGAATGGAAAGCGCCACATATTCGTCAGATGGATTGGCCAAGGCTAGGGGAGTGATGCTGACAATGCCCGAACTATTGTAATAAGATTCAATCACGTGCACAAAAACACTTTTGGTGTTAGCACTTGTGCCCACCCGCTGCTCTACGAGCGAGGGCCGCCAATAAGCATATAAATTATTGGCCACTTCCCTACGATAGCAATTGGGCGAAATGCCCACATTTATTTTAGCCGTGCCATCATCTAAACCAAAAATTTTTACGGCAGCAGTACCCGCATTGTCTTTGAACGTAACATTCCAATTCCCGTTTGAGGTGGCAGCATCTACGTCTCTAAAAGCCCCGTACCAGTTTCTCGCATCCTCTACATTTACGGGGTCGGTATAAGTGGCAGTAGCTGGCAACAATGGATATTGTTTAGCAATTCGCTGTAAGGGCAATGATGAACTAGTCACTTGGTCAATTTGTGTAGAACCATTGAGGATATAATCGTGGGTAGTTCCCCCTTTTACCACGAAAATATCTAGCAGGTAAGGCGATGCAGTATCCACACTGTTCAGCATTTGAATCCGTTGGTATCGGCTCACTTTGCCAGGGCTTGTCATTTTACTGTATGCTTCCATCAGTGCTACGCTATCTATGCCCGGTTCAAAACTGGTAAAAAAACCATTGGTAAACACATGCCCATCATTACCAAAATACTGCCTTTCCAAGCTATAATATTGCGTAAGCGATTGGTCGACGGCCACCAAGTTTTGTGCAACTGTACTGCTAGTAAATTGCCTGCCCGGAATGCGGGAATAGCGGATATTACCCAAGCGTTCATTGCCTTTGGAAAACAAAGTCATACCCAGCATATTATTGTGAATGTGGTTGTTCTTGTCGGTAGCAGTTAGGTTTACCTGTATCTGCTGGTCATTGCTGCCAAAGCCCAACATCCCATGTTGGTATGCTGGCATTAGGTAAGAAGCAGTGTTGTTTCTCGCCACCGAATTGCCCGCATATGTATCATTAAACGGTGCTAAATCGCCATTGGGAAAAGCTACAGAATCTTGTACAGTAGCTCCTCTTCTTAAAAACTCAATCCGTTTGGTGGAACTGGAGGCCACTGTACTTTCCAGCGTATTGGATGGTGGAAATAATCTGGTGAAATAGTCCGATAGTTCTAGAATATCGGCATAATTGTCTTTAGCATAGCCCTCGTGGTAAGAAAATGCTTCGGGAAACATTCCATCTCTTTTGAAGTTTTGAACGATGATGCCATCGTAGTAGGTATCAAGAAACTGCAGCACAGAATCTCTAAGCGGAGTATCTCCGCAAATTGCCGCAGAGCGCAACATATTTACAATATGAAAAGATAAGTTGGTATATAAATGCTGATCCATGGTAGGCACATTGAGTAACCAACGGGTAGTATTGAGGAAAAAATCTTGCGTTATGTGGTTGCGGGTATCGTATCCTTTTTCAGCTGCTAGACCTTGCAATGCTTTGCTGTTAAAAATGTAATCGTAAGCCAAAACGGTACCATCAAAAAATTCATGCGCCAATCCATTGTGATCCGAAGCACGTTGCGCCGTGATGGTTGCCCTGTTTGCCAGTAACACATCTCTATCAATGGGTGTTTCATAATTCCAAGCTATGGTCAGGAAATAATCAGGTAGGGTATTTGCCCATTTGTCTAATGCTAACGCCACATAGCGAGCATAGGTTTCATTGCCCGTAAGCTGGTAGGCCGAACCAAGAATGGGTAAATATTTATCCATAAACTCGGCCTTTTTAAAGTCAATAAATGCTTGGACTAATGACGTGTCGTTGTTTAAAGTGAGGTAATAAGGGATGCTCACAATTTTACCCGTCATCACTTGGTTATTCATGTATTTGATGTTGGGGTAGGCGGCGTTGGGAAACTTATTGCCTAGTGCATCTGTAACTTCATCTGGATTTAGAGAGTTCCATTCAGTTAAAAGCACTTCGGGGAATCCTGTACTAGCAGGACTAAGTTGTATGCTTCTAGGAGCTTGAGTAGGCACTAAATTGAGCCATTTTGTTTCCGTAAATGTTTTTACCACCCAGTCTGCATCGCTTAGTGTAGTGCTGATGTTTCTTACAGGGTAATAGGGTCTATATGGCGGGCGAACATCGTTTGGCAAATATTTCTGTACCAATAACGCACCAATCAAAGGCCCATACCCCACGCCTGAAGAAACATTGTAACTATTAGAGCGAATACGGTAAGTGACAGGCGTTTGCGATACAATATTATTATTAGTCAACGTATCTAGTTCAATAAACTGGTCAGTGGAAGGATAAGGCACCGTGGCTACTGTTACCCAACTACCATCACTTTGCTTGCTTTCTACCACAAAACTTTTGCTGTAAGCACTGGTGTATGCTGCATTTACATACAAAATCATTTTCCCAACACTCGGAAGGGTGGGGAGTTGGAGATAGCTCTGCAAATGTGCCGTGCTGTAGGGAGTATAATCAGGGTTTGAATTGCCAGCGAGGTACAGATTTCTCAAATTGAGCATACCGAGCGTATCATTATAATTAGCAGAACGGGCTTGCAACACGGTATATTTCAACGAAACCCCACTTAATGTTGCAGGTGCACCAATGTATTGAGCATAAACGGTGTCAGCAGCCGAAGTATTAAGCATGGAACCAAAATTGGTGGTACCTCCATAGCTTTTTGCCAAACTTTGGTTACCCCATCGCACACTTCTAAAGTTATCGATGATATAACAATTACTAGAGTCTATTTGCAAAATCTGACCAGTAGAAATGATTTGCGCATGAAGAAAGCCTGAACACATTAAGCACAATAGCACAATAAAACTAGACACCAACTTTTGTACGGTCAAAATATTTTTCATAAAGCAAGCATGAAGCAAAAAAGAGTAAGAAGGCAGCAATTCGTAGGGCAAAATAGGTCGATTGTCCACAATTTTCCAATAAAATCGCGTTACCGTTTCCGGTAATGTTATCAAATGAATAAATACTTGGTTTGATGTGTACGTCTATTTTTTACTTGCTTTCAGAGAGTCAATTTCAGCCATCTTGAATTGCCTATCAATATCTCAAAACGTTTTTAAAAAGTTATCTGTAAGAACCCTCCAAGCGACTATCTTGAACCAAAAAACTACAATAATTTCTTCCAAGCTACTTAAATTGTTCATTTTGGAAATAAGCATTTTAGGATATTGGCCCAATGGCCATTAAGCTTACCCAATACAACCAATTGTAAGAATTGTCGCATTAACATCCCAATGGCAAGACTAGTTGGGTGCATAAAAGTTTTTCAATCTAAAGCAGCACTGAGCTTATTGCTAGAAAGTTTGTTTGAATTTGTTTCTTTTGTTTAAAAGGCAACCACCTTCTAACTGGTATAAAAGTTTTATGGCCGCTGAAAATTGTTATTGAAATTCTACCCAACAACAGCTTTGCAAT
>JAIXOJ010000147.1 GCA_027486835.1 Chitinophagaceae bacterium | reverse complement strand
GAATTGAAAACAATTGCTAAGGGATTCAGAACTATTCAAAACTTCAGGACAGCTATTTTATTCCACTATGGAAAACTTGAATTGCTCCCAACACTAAATTCCCAGTAGAACCGTTTTTTAGCGTTACATACAAATTGGTAAAGCGACTACCCAACACCACTTCTTCAACTATCTCATTGAAAGAACTGAGAATATCCATCCCATCAAATCGACGATTCATTACCAAATGCAACCTCGTAAGGCTTTTATGCAACAATCCAGAATGTACTTTTATTTTATCCGTACCTTCCACTTTCTTCTTTACCTTTTCTTTCTTAGGTACATCCCTAAAATTTACAAAAGCATCCAATGCTGCCGTAAGTTTAGTAATATCAGCAGTAGTAATTTTTAATAATGCGGCATTATCTTTCAATAATTGCAACATGGCATTCAATCGAGCTATCGTTTCTGTTTCACCACCATTTTCAGGAGAAGAATAAAAAGTTTTTGGTTTCAATAAATTCTTTTCTAAGTCTGTATTTCCAGCTTGGTTGGCAATCACACTCACGCCTTGGCATAGCAATACAAAAGTTTTTACTGTTGCGTCCAATTGTCTCTTTTTGGCGGGAGAATATTGAGAAATGTCTTTCGATTGTTTCAATAAAGCATCCGAAATAAGTTTTACTTGATTATTAGTGGTGGCTAATTCTACTTTAATCTCGTCATAACCATCAATAGCTGCTTTGTTTGCAGCCTCTCCCAAAAATTTAATTGCTCCGTTGCCTGCCTCGTAGATGGCCATTTCTTCTGCATTCATCTGTAACTAGTTTTTCTTTTTTACAATTTCGTTTTATTTTTAAAGTTATTATTGGCTATTGATTGGTATAGCAAATAAAATAAGAACATCGCAAATTTATAGGGAATTGTTTTCAAATACTTATAAATTAATGAACTTTTCCCTGTTTTTTTTAGTAACCAGAGATGAATGTATATAAACAGGTGAAGAAATCCCATTTTTAGACTGATTTGCCTTGATTTTAAAACATTTTAAATTAGGAAATCGGTTCTATAAATTCGAGCAAGCATTGAAAAAATTCGTGCAAGCATCAAAAAAAACTGTGCTAGCATGGGAAAAAATTGTGCTAGCGTTGAAAAAACTTGCCCTCACTAGGCTAACTCAAGCCCTCACCAAGCTAACTCAAGCTCTCATTGAGCTATCTCAAGCCCTCACTAGACTAACTAAAGCCGTCACTAAGCTAACTCAAGCTCGCAGGATGCTATATACTATTTAACTTCTTTGAAAAATGTCGGGTTCTAGATACTCGGTGGACAATTCCCCTCTCGAGGGGTGCCCGTAGGGTGGGGTGGTAATTTCGCACAGATTATACTAAGAAACATTAGCCACCCCAAACAATTATTCAGTAAGCTATCTTACGAATCGAGAAGCCCATCTCGAGTCCCTTGTAAATGATCTCCTTTATTTGAGTACTGTAAATCTGCATCTTTTGATAGTACCCTTACGGAGTTAAATAGAAATAGCCCTAGGTGTCAGCCTACGGAAAATGTAAACAACAAAAGAACCCAGCGGGGGTCAAAAAAGAATAGCTTCAAGATTAAGTTTCTATTAAAATGAGGGTTATGTTGAAGCAAAATGGTGCACTGGACGATTATCTTTTTTACCATGCACATCCAATATTTTGGGGATATATAATCTACATTTAACAATATGTATGCAGTATGATTCATTAAACCTTTAATTTGCCCGAACACACATTTCTATTTCGTACAGGTATTGTATTGTTAATAGAAATGCAGAAAAAATCAGTGTCGGTAGTAATTGTAAAGGGAAAGAATGGAAATAAGGCATCGTTTAATAAAATTATGGTACTGTTTGTTGATGTTCTGCTTTGTAAGCACATGTCTGGCACAAAAGGATTTTTTGTATGTCCAGGGCAATCAGTTAAAGAATAAATGCAACGAGTCTGTCATTCTGAGGGGCGTCAATTATTCCGTATTGGACGATTGGAGTTTTCCTGCTAATCTAAAAACTGGCGGGGAGCGTTTAAGTGAAATAGTAAAATCTGGTGCGAATGCCGTTAGAATCCAATGGTATGAAAACTATAATCAAACAGGTAGGCCAGCTTACACAGTTTCAGATTTAGATTCTTTATTAACCCGTTGCGCTCGTTATCAAATGATACCGATTATTGGATTATGGGATTTAACCTGTAGTAACGATTGGCCATTGTTTAACCAACACGTTAATTGGTGGTTGCAACCAAGTGTGGTGGCGTTGCTTAAAAAACACCGCAGCTATGCCATCCTAAATATTACCAATGAATTTGGAGAATACGAATGGACTGGCGACACCACTACAGCATTGTACATATTTACTACTAACTATAGCAAAGCAGTAAAAAAAATAAGGCAAGCCGGTATTAGTGTACCCATAATGATCGATGCACCCGATTGTGGCCAAAATGTGGAATCGTTGGTAAAGGGGGGAAGTCAGCTTATCAAAAATGATAGCCTCAAAAGTATTTTACTAAGTGTGCATTCCTATTGGTATTTCTCTACCAATAATGACTCTGCGGCTATGGCTAAAAAAGTGAACGCCATTGCCCAGTCGGGGCTGCCTTTTGTATTTGGAGAAGTTGCCAATTATCAAACGGTTAACCCAGCAACCCCCTGCCAGTATGCATTAAACTACCAACGATTATTACCAATGCTCAAGAAAAACAATATTGGCTGGCTTGCTTGGACTTGGTTCAACGATTATTGTAGCCAAAGAGAAATGGCAGATTCTGGTTTGTTTCGTAAGTTGAATTTTTGGGGTAATGACTTGATTAATAACGCCAATTATGGATTAAAAACCAATGCTGTCCGTAAAAGTTGCGCTTTCACCCCCAGTACACCACTACCTAATAATTTTTGTGTACTCCAGTATGTTTCAACCAATGATGGTGCTGCCTTATTACAACTACTGTATGAATTCGCACAATTACAACATGCATGGTTAGAACAAAGCGAAGATGGAATTCATTGGCAAGTATTGCAAGATGTGGCAATGGACGATAGAAAGGGACAAACAAATATTAGGTTGAATGCCATTAGTCAGCCGATTGGTTACTTAAGGGTTAAGTATGTGGACGCACAAGGAAAAGAAGGGTATTCAAATACAGTAACCCAGAAGCGTTCTGATTTGGGTACGTTGCAGGTGAAAATTTGGCCTAATCCTGCAAAGGATAAAATAAGCCTTAGTGGATTCCCTGCTAAAAGCCAGCTAACAATCTACAATGTATTTGGAAAACCAGTGTTATCCCATCAAGCTCAAACGCAGACCAGCGTCGAATTATCAATCAGTGGGTTAAGTACCGGCAATTATTTTATTCGAATAAACACACCAGATGGGAAATACCAAACATTGCCATTAATAAAACAATAGCATTTCGAATTATTGATCAGTGTTGGTAACGTAAAAGAGTAATTTCTCAAGGCGATTAACTTCGCACCCCTATCTCTACTCATTCCTATGCTGGTTGCGTAAAAGTGTTTCTCCCTAATTCTAATACGCTTCTTTTCAAATGAGGCTATATGTAAAATTATTGATTCCACATTGTGAGGTTTCCAAATAAACTACAGCAAATAACAGCTCTGTGCACCGACTATATAACTTCTTTTGAAAAAGGCGGTTTCTAGATACTAGGTGGACAATTCCCCTCTCGAGGGGTGCCCAAAGGGCGGGGTGGTAATTTCGTACAAGTTATATAACTAGGAAACGTTGGCCGCCACAATCTCTCACTCTGTGAAATACTCCGAGCGCCAATAGCCTAATAATTGTAATTGAGTAACCCACTCACCCTAACCCCTATAATCCCCCCATTTGCAACATAAGGCGCAGCTATTGGCATAAATCTAATTGCTTACAGTTTAATTGCCTACTACATTGCAGCCCTTTGTAAATAACGTTATTGTTTCATTATTATTTCGCTAACGATGCCCTCTTTTGCTGTCATTAAATCCATTACTACGCTTACTTGTTTGCTGCTGATTACACAAGTTTTTGCCCAAGAAACACCCGCCACCAAGCGGAATTACTACCAAGAACCCACTTGGAAAACCCGTTGTGTAATGCCTTACAACGATGTGATTAAAAATGATTTCTGGCCTAAATCGCCCGAGGTAAATATCAAGTATGATGATGTAGGCTTTGCCAAGGAAAGACTATCCGAAGTGCCTGCACCTGGGGTGTATCCTCGTGTGGTGCTTACCCCAAAAGATGTAGCATACATCCGTGCTAAAGTGGATTTGGGAGAAAAAGCCCCAATTGCATTTCGCAGTATGTGGCAACGGGTAAGCAAAAGCAAGAGTGCTTTTTATGCGTTGGTTACTAAAGACAATGCCTTGGGTAAAAGCCTTGCCAATCAATTGGTAGAGAAAATTAAAAGCCTAGACCCCAAGATCACCGAAATGGATACCCATCCTGATAGGGATAATATTTGGGCAGTGGAGCGTTCTATTGTTGCTTCTGGCAACCCTGACCCACCTACAGAAATCTATGAATTACTGGATTATGATTACCTGCACGATTGGATGACCCCCGAAGAGCAAGAAATGGCAAGAAGCACTATTGCTCGTTTGTGTTACAAAAGGGTTTCTAATTTCTTGTCAGAACCAGACCACCACATGATCAACAACCACAAGGGGTTTGGCATGGAATACATTCGTTTAATGCTGTTGATAGAAGGGCAAAAAGGATTTGACCAACAACTCTTTGATGCAGCTTGCCATAAGGTAGATGCCATGCTCAGTTGGTACTTAGATAAAGATGGCATGTGCTTCGAGTCCATCAAAGGCTGGTTAAATATTTCTGCTTTCACGGCTGCGGGTTTAAGAAAACGCAATATTTTAATGCACGACCACCTTCGTTCCAAGATTCGCTTTTTTCAAGCGGCCATTCGTTGGGAAGATGGTGTTTGGCATATTCGTGACGAAATGCGTGCCTCTGCCTTCCATGTTATTTGGATGATGCATTATTACCATCCAAAAGACGAAGGGATTGATATGTTGTATCAATCTACATTCACTAGCCATCCTTTTTTAACAGACCCCAATGCCAAATGGCCTAACCCTGTAGGTATTTGTAATGAACTCTTGTTGCTCTATGCCGATGAAGGCATGACAGACAAAAACGGCAAAACCATCGACTGGACTATCCAAGAAAATATTGACCGCTTACAACTTCCTGCAACTTGGCAGGATAGTATGCGTGGCTATGTGGATGTGCGCAATAGTTGGAAAAAGGAAGATTTACATGTAGGCTTTGTGTGCAAACAAGACTTTTTTTATGGGGGTCACGAAGGCTCTGAAAACAATCGCTTAACCCTTTGGAAAGATGGCGTGAACTGGGTACAAGACAATAATATGTTGGCAACCAAAGCCACTTTTCTGCAAAACATGCTTACAGTAGATGGTAAAGGATGTCATTGGCCTCCTGCACCGGGTACCTGGTTGGGGGTGCAAGAAACAGCTAAAGGTTTGGTAGCTGTGGGTGATGGAAAAAATGGATTCTCCTATTATAAGAGTATGCAAGTGCATCCTTTGGCTTTTGCCTCTGGCAAAATCCCTTACTATGCCCCATTTACGGAAGGCAATTTTGATTTAGATAGAAACATTCAAGTGGCATTTCATCCCGGAACGGTAAAATGGAACGATGGATATGCCCACACCGATTATGGCCCATGGAGTGGCGAAACAAGGTTGGTGGAAGGGTATCGCCCATGGAATGTGATGGAAAAAGCCTACAGAACGGTGCATGTAGCCAAGGGCAATAATCCTTATGTTTTGGTGATTGATGATGCCAAAAAAGACAATCAATTGCACCAGTTTAATTGGAATATTTCCGTGCCGGTGGATGCAGAATTGGCGGATGTAAGTACCCCCGAAGTACAATTTCAAAACACCGAACCATCTGATAACAGAATGGACGACATCTTATTAATGAAAGGAAATGCCCCAAAAGATGCCAAAACAGGTAAACCTATTTTGAAAAAGGGCGATCCTTTGTGTTTGATAAGAGTGCTTTGGCGCAAAACCGATTATGGGTTTCCTGTACCTAAACTAGAGAAATTTGAAGGGTACAGTTTGGTTACCATTCCAGCCCATGCGGTTTCGCCAGAATACAGGGTGCTTATTTATCCGTATAAATATGGAGAAGAAGTGCCTAAAACCACATGGAACAGAGATAGAACGCAGTTAACGGTAGAGTTTAAGGGGCAAAAAGATGTGTACCTATTCAAAGAAACCGATGGAGGCCGCACGGTATTTACTATGGAAAGAGGAGGTACTCAGGTGTTGGCGAGTATTGCAAAACCAGCAAGACCCAACTTATTGGTAAGAGGGGAGGTGTTTAATCAAAATGATTTACGCTATACCCGCCAAGCTGATAAAGCACCCACTTATAAAATTGCGGATAGCTTATCCGTTCAATTGGTGCGTGTTGCAGCACCTGCAGTGATAAGATATACCCTAGACGGTAGCGAACCCACTGCAAGTTCTACCTTGTATGAAAGGGATATTGTATTGAATCGTTCTTGCACCTTAAAAGCAAAAGTATTTGACCCTACCTGGAAAGTGGGGGCGCAGGAAAGTGAAACACAAGTGGCTTATTTTATTTCCATCAATCCGCCTAAAGGTGTAGAAACTGCTCCGGCGGGTAGTAACCAAGGGTTGTTGTCAAGGGTATATGAAATCAATACCAAAATGTACAACAACAAAGGTTTTTTTGAAGCCAATAAAGTGATGATGCCCGACTTGAGCAAAGAAAAGGCAGTACTAACAACGGCTGTTAAAGGCTTTGAATTGCCCATCGTAACCCCTCAGCAACCATTGGAACAACAGACTAAAGGATTTTACCAATGGAACGGTTGGTTTTATGCCAAGGCAAAAGGGGTGTATCAGTTTGATGTGTATTCCACCGGCCCCGTACTGTTTGAAATAGGTGCACAGTCTGTAATTGAATCATTAGGAATCTATCACCAAAACTTGAATCATCGCAAAGGGGAAGCCGTGCTTGATAAAGGATGGCACAGCTTTCATTTAGATGTATGCGACCCATTATTTTGGAACATAAATAGTCTAGACCCAATGCCTTTTGCGGTTAGTTATTCCATTAATGGTAGCGAAGTGGCCGCCGTAAACCCTACAGAATTAAGGTATGCAACACCCAGTAGTCAAGCCTTGCGCATAGATACTAGTGTAAAAACATTGGCTGCATTAACCAATATTCCATTATTGGAAACAGGCATGGACGTAAATGTGTATGACAGAACAGGCAAAAGAAGGGAACCCGATTTCTTAGACATTGATGCCGAAACCCCCATCCATAGCGAGCGCACCCAGCTATTGGAGGCAACTAGTAGCCGCAATACCGTGAGGGTATATAATGGATACATTTATGCACCAATAACAGGTATGTATCATTTTCAATTACCACTAAGAAATGGAGAGTCAGGGCCATTAGGTGCATTGCAAGCCAGTTGCCAAAACCAAGTGCGGATTGACGAAACCATTATTGGACAAAGAGGGGTGTATGGTCGTTATTTCACGGGTAAAGTCAATTTACAAGCAGGATGGCATACCCTTTCCTTGCGCTTTGGGCCGAGCGACCCAAATTGTAAAGTGGTCTATCCCGATGGTCAAACAGTAGCCTTAAACGGAGACAATATTTCCCGTCCATCCTTGGTATCTATCTTACCTAACGGGAAACCAACTACCCAATTGGTGTATGAATTATATGGCCCCGTGCCATTTACCTTGTCATTGCCTAATAACCAGAAAGCAGAAATAAGGTACACCCTAGATGGTAAAGAGCCAACCAATAGTTCTACCGTATATAATGGTACGTTTTCGGTAAACAAATCTTGCACAATCAAGGCAACGATGTTTAGCAATGGCAAAGCCTTGAGCTTACCCGCTATTATGGAATGTAAATTAGTAACCATTCCAGAGCAAGGAACTTTAGGTAAAATGGATTTTACCAAATGGGATGGAAACATAGGTACTTACGATATGGGCGGCAGGTACAAAATGTGGATTGGGCCTGGGTCAACAGTAGGCGCAGGGATGCACCAAAACAAAGCACTCTCCATGCAAACTGCCGAAACAAGTGCAATGGCATTGGTAGATGTAAACGTATCGAGGGGTAGTGTAAAAGCTGGGTTCAAGCTCTACGATATCCGCATGAGAGAAAATGCCCTCACCGTTGCATTGTGGTTTAAAACCAATGAAAAAACAGGAAAGCTATTTAGCAAAGAAGGATACAATGCTTTTGGAAAAAGTTATAAAACCTTGTCCTGTTCTATAAATAATGGCACACTGATGGCCAATCCAAACAGATTAAACAGCGGTATTACCAAAGTAGCAACAGGAGAATGGCAGTTTGTGGTACTGTCTGCCGATGAAAATGCAATGGCATTGTACTTAAACGGGGTGCAAGTAGCCACTGCCCCTGGCACCAAAGAAATAACCACTGATGCTTTTGATTTCTTTGTAGGTCATCCTGCTTTAATGGATAACATTCAATTGTTCGACCGCTCTCTCAATGCCGACGAGGTAAAAAGGTTGTATGAGTTTGGGAAGAAATAGGAGTTGATGCTAGTTTGATCACAACTTTGAGCATAAACAAAAAGCCCCCCTTTTACCATAATAGCGGGGCTTTTTTATTTTTCCATTGTAAAGTGGGAGTGAGGAAGGGTAATGTAGTTTAGAACCCCCAATTAATAAACGGAAATTGTCTTTTTGCATTCACATTCCAAATGCCCATTTGAATGCCTTTTAGTTCTTTGCATTTATTAAATATACCAATTTGCAACCCATGAGCCTTAATGGTTTTATTATAAATGCCAGCTATTTGCACTCCTTTAAAGCTATTTGTTTTAGTGCCTAAACCAGTAATTGACAATCCTTTGATGTTATGCCCATTGGATATTAAAGCATTGATAAATACACCATTAACATCGGGATTCGTAACAAATACACCTGTACTTACAGATAATCCATTTATCTTGATCGTTGGTGGAAGGGTATCAAAAGTATTGGCTTGTATTTTTTCTATCGAGTCATACGGTGCATGAGCTTTATTTAATGAATCTCTGTATTTTTTATGCAACACATAATCAATTGAACCAAATACTGAGTAACCGACCGCAGCTCCAACAATGAAAACTGTGAATATATCTGGATTTACATTTACACCATTAATGATTTGATGTGAAAGGGAATCAGTATAGTTTACTTTGTCTATGCCTGTAAAGATTCCAGTTGCTAATCCATTTATTTTATCTGCATGGAGGGGAGAAAACCAGGCTCCGTTACGCCATCTGTAGATACTTTTTTTTTGTAAAACTTCTTCTCTATCTTTATCATAAATTGAATCTCTAGAATTTAAAAACTTGGGATTTTTATGAAAATACTTTCCATAATTAAACCCATCTTTCACTAAACTGGCATAACTAGTTTCCGATTTTACTTCAAACGTTCTATCAACAGGCTCTTTTACAACTTGATAGGTGTATTTTTTCAAGTTGATGATGGTCTCAAAATTGTGTTTATCAGGGTCAGGAATAATTAGTTTCTCTATCTCATTTACATTAATCCAGTGAGGCTTGTAGGCTGTTTCTTCTTTAAAGTAGTTGTAATAGGTAATGGATGATACCTGTAGTGAGTCGTTTGTAATGTTCAATATCCTACCGTAAAACATTCGGTGCTTGGAAAGTCTCATTTGGTACCAGCAGTTTTTATAGAGATAAAAGCCAGTAGGTTTTGGCAGGTAAAGTGTTGTGTCTTTTTGGTCAATCAGTTTGTTTTTCTTGTAAAATAGCAGGTTAGTATAAGTACTATCTTGACAAAATGCTAAACACTGGATGATAAGAAAAAGTAGGGTGCATAAATGCTGTTTCATAAGGGAATAGTTGTAAGGGATTGTTTATTGACATAATTCTGTACGAGGAAATTCAGCTTGTATAATTACTTTCTCCAAATCGCTAAGAGGGAATACCCTTTGCATTCCTACAAGCCTAGACTTTAGCCCAGAAAGGGTATCGTTTTGTAAAATGACCGTATCGAAATAGAGGGTAACAGATTTTCTAGTTGATTTTCGTACCAACTTAAAACTGGTGTTTTTATCTGGATAAAGCCAAACACAATTGCCCAATCTGTCAATACATTTTATTTTGGTTAAATTATTAGACGGATAATTGACCAACGAAAACTGTCGGTAATAAGCATTAGGTGCAATGGTTTGATTGGCCTTTAATTGTTCCACAAGGCTCTCATTAGTAATTTGATAACTCTTACAACTGGTACATAATATTGACAGCATTATTACAATAAAGCCAAGTGAATATTTCATGATTATTTTTTAAACGATTATTATTAAATGAGTGACCCTATTTGAAGAGCGAATGTAATAATTGGTATTCGATATCATAAAAAAATTACCAAGGAACTTTGCTTTTTTATTAAAACCATAGAGTGAGATATCACCCTAAAGATTTGATTTCAAAAGCATCTTTTGTCTGCCATTTTCTACTTATCATCTAATTCTGGGAACTCTATCAGGATGAAGACGGTTTAGTACATTAAAAGTAGCTATCAAACTTCGTTTAATGACAAAAGAAAAAGCAATCCAACACGGATAAAACGGTGCAGTGTGTTATTTTTTTTATCATTGCAGATAATTGTAAAATAAGTATGGTAAAAAAAGTAGTAAGTGTGTATGGTGATATTTCCATCCAGTCACCTTTTAACAGCGACCAACTTATCATTGAGATAAGTAACTATCATATTGCTTGCTTGGTAAAACTCTCTGTTAAGCAAGAACTTGCGGCAGTAGAAGTATATCATTTCAATAGCTTTGAGGAGGAGTGGTACGATATTTTTCAAGAAATCAGAAGCAAATCAAAAATCCTAAATAGAGGCTTTATCGATACCCGTGTTTTTTTCAACTTACCAGAAACCTTGTTAATCCCTGCGGCTTTTAATAAAGAAACGGCAGTGGAAGATTATTTGCAATTGGTTCATGGGGATATGATCAACCAATTGGTAAAAACAGATACCATTCACTTAAATCCCCCTATTACGGTTGCCACAAAAATTAAAAGAGCTTTGATGGATGCCGTAAATAGTAATTTAATGATGATTACTTCGCACAACAGTTATCGGGTTTTTATAGAAAATATGTTTGAAGCATCAAGACCTTATAATCATTCATTACTCAAGGTTCAGTTGTACCACCAAGAAATGTTGGTAGGGTTGGCATATAGCAATGAACTACAACTTGCCCAGCTTTACACCCAGAATACGCCTGAAGATATACTCTATCATCTCCTCAATGTATTACAACAGTACAATCTAAAGCCCGAAGAAACAGTACTAGAATTGTCTGGTATGATAGAATTAAAATCGGCCTTGTATGATAATATCAGAAAAGTGTTTACCAGAATTACCTTAGATATCCCCGATGAAAAACTCACCATTTTGCATGATTTTACAAAATATTCAAAGCATTCCCTCACTCCTTACTTGAATTTGTTGTAATCACAGATAGAGATTTAAACAGAAGCATAGGCAGTTTTATTAATAATGTGCATCGTATATTTTGTGTCATTACATGCTTCTAGTTGCCAAAATAAAATGAGAATAATATCAGGAAAATATGGAGGGCGACGCATCAATCCTCCATCTAACATGCCACATACGCGCCCCACAACCGACATAGCCAAAGAGGGGCTTTTCAACATACTGCAAAACAGAATCGATTTTGATGGAATTAATACCCTAGATTTATTTGGAGGAACGGGTTGCATCAGTTATGAGTTAGCGTCCCGCGGGGCGGGTACTCTCACTATTGTTGAGAAAGATGTAGTGATGTATGGGTTTATCAAAAAAAACATCGCGCTACTAGGAATTGAAGATGCAAGGGTGGTGCAGTCAGATGTTTTTAGCTATATAAATAACTGCCAAGAAACCTACGATTTCATTTTTGCTGGGCCGCCTTATGCCCTCACAACTATTGATGATTTGCCCCGCTTAATCGTACAAAAAAAATTACTCAATACAGATGGCTATTTTGTGCTTGAACATACGCCCCGTAATGATTATGAAACCTTTGAAGGATTCAGTTTCAAACGCAACTATGGCACCACTATCTTTTCTTTCTTCGAACCAAAATAAATAGCGCATTTGTATGAAAGCAAAGCCCATTTTTATTACAGGCATTGGTACGGGGGTAGGAAAAACAATCATCAGTGCAATAATTTCAGAAGCGCTACAGGCAGACTATTGGAAACCGATACAGTCAGGTACGGTAGAAGGGACAGACAGTGTATATGTACAATCGTTATTAACTAACCGTGATAGCAAAATACATCCAGAGGTAGTAAAGTTCCAAATGCCCGCATCTCCACATATAGCCGCACGTGAGGAGGGAATCCAAATTTCCATATCATCAATTGTGGATAGTATGCCTGCTACAGCAGATAAATATTTAGTGATTGAAGGTGCAGGAGGGTTAATGGTGCCAATTAATGACAAACAATTTATCATCGATTTAATAGAATCTCTCAACGCACAAGTAGTGCTTGTAAGTAGAAATTATTTGGGTAGTATCAATCACTCCTTGCTTACTGCCCAGTTATGCAAACAAAGAGGTATCACCGTGGCAGGTTGGATATTTAATGACCAGTATTTAGACTATGAAAATGAAATTGTCCAATGGACAGGTTACCTCAAAATTGGTTCACTGCCCTTTTGTGAAAATATTGATAGACAATTTGTAAAGGAACAGTCTGCTCAAATACAAGCTTCATTAATTAAAGCATTGGTATGAACAAGAAAGATTTGCGGATCCAATACAAGCAAAATAGAAAAGAAATTTCTCCTAAAAACCGAGCCATCTGGAACGATTTGATGCTCATTCAATTTCAACATTTATCTTTTGAAAGTGTACATCAAGTGCTCAGCTATTGGCCAATGGAACATTTAGGCGAACCTGATACACATTTGTTTACCAGATACTTGAAACTAATGTTGCCAGATGTTCAAATCGCCTACCCAGTTTGTGACATTTCTACAAACAAAATGGAAGCGAAATTGGTAGATGACGAAACAGTTTTTGTGACCAACAGCTTGGGAATAACGGAACCAAGAGAAGGAAAATTGGTGCACCCAAATTCATTGGATGTAGTGTTTGTTCCCAATTTAGTTTGTTCTCAAACAGGCTATCGGGTTGGTTATGGTAAAGGATTTTATGACAGATATTTGGTTGACTGCAAACCTGATGTAACATTAATCGGATTCAATTATTTTGAGCCTGTGGCGTCAATCAACGATATTGGCGAGTGGGATATTCCGCTACATTTCCTTATTACTCCAGAACAGATTTTTGAATTCTAGTTGGTTTTCATTTTTTTGTAGCATATTAGCTTTGCATTGTTCAATAATTTGCAAACCGAAAAAGTCTAAGTGATGAAAGCGAAGTATATCAATCCCTATACCGATTTTGGCTTCAAGAAGTTGTTTGGCGAAGAAGCAAGCAAGACATCATTGGTTGATTTTTTAACGAGCCTACTACCTGAGCTAACGATAACTGAATTGAATTTCAAAGACAAGAACCAATCTGGGAAACGCGAAACCGACCGTAAAGCGGTGTACGACATTTATTGTGAAAACCACCTCGGAGAGAAGATAATTGTGGAGTTACAAAAGGCCAAGCAGAACTATTTTAAAGACCGAACCATTTATTACTCCACCTTCCCAATACAGGAGCAGGCTGAAAAAGGAGAGTGGGATTTTCGCTTGAAAGCGGTTTATTGTGTAGGCATTTTGGATTTTGTGTTTGAACCACAAGCAGAGAAAGAAGTGATTCACTCGGTTCAATTAAAAGACCAAAAGAACCGTTTATTCTATGATAAGCTTCAGTATGTGTATATTGAAATGCCCAATTTCACAAAGGAGTTGTGGGAATTAGAGACCCGCTTAGACAAATGGTT
>JAIXOJ010000160.1 GCA_027486835.1 Chitinophagaceae bacterium | reverse complement strand
TTGTAGGTCGTCCTTGGGATGAGCATAAACAGGTAAACCATTGACGATATATTGAACTATCCCATCTGTTTCTTGAACACCAAGACAAGAAGAGATTAACTTGCTCCCAGATGGAAAAAGGGGTAATCGTAGTTGCATCACACAAAATTATCCGCATTTTCTTTCTGCGAAAAAAATACAGGGTTGGGTTATGGGGTCAGGAGTTCTGAACTTAGTTATGTACTTAGCGGTTAGTTCATCCCTTTTTCCTGATATGGGTATTTCCTTTTTTGCCAAACAACCCATGAGCTACCTTTTTTTGGTGTTGTGAAAGCAATCCGTTTAACCTTTTTTATTTGTCCATTAGTTTTATCTACTACATTCGCCGTCCTTTTTAGGTTTCTTTAATGCTGCTAAAGTGCAATTGAGTTAAAGAAGGGGGCGACAAGAGGAAAGGCTAACGCCCAGTTCTATGCCAATGGTTCAATAAATTTTACTGTTGAATTGAACTTTCTTAGGAATAAGGCTTGGTAAGCAATTGGGAAAACTAAAAGGGATAAACTAAAACGCTTTACAATTCAGAAGAATGGCAATCGTAAATAAAGATTCAGTAAAAGAGTTACTCTATAATATCAATGGGTTAAGTGTCACTGAATCGCTCGCTTATTTTGCTGCTGCTTACCCAAGCGAGGTTACTTTTTCTTCTAGTTTCAGCTTTGAAGACCAATATATCACCCATTTAATACTCAGCAATCAGTTTCCCATTAGCATATTCACGCTAGACACTGGACGTTTGTTTACAGAAACCTACAGTGTTTGGAGCAGCACTAACGAACGCTACCATACCCATATCAAAGCCTATTTTCCACAACCTGAACCCTTGCAAGCTTTTGTGGCTGCCAATGGGCCTAATGCATTTTACGAAAGTGTGGACAACAGAAAAGCTTGCTGCTACATTAGAAAAGTGGAGCCACTTAAAAGGGCATTGAAGGGAAATAAAATCTGGATTACTGGTCTTAGGGCCGAACATTCGCCAGACAGGCAACAGATTGATCAATTAGAATGGGATGAGGGCAACCAAGTGTTGAAATTCCATCCGCTTTTGCATAGTAGTACTGCTGATGTAAAAGCTAAAATTGCGGAGTTTAATATTCCTTACAATCCATTGCACGATCGTGGATTTATAAGCATTGGTTGTCAGCCATGTACCAGAGCCGTTCGAGCAGGGGAAGATTTTAGAGCGGGAAGATGGTGGTGGGAAGATGCTTCTAAAAAAGAATGTGGTTTACATGAAACCAATCATGCCAATAAATAATTCCCCCCGTTAATTACTTAAACTAAAAAAGATTCTACCAACCTTTTTTTGGGCAACTGCTCGGTAACATAGAAAAAGGAAGATGGTTAGTAACGATTAAAAATCAAGGAATGATTGAAAATAAGGTGAGAGAATTAGATTACCTAGACCAATTGGAGTCAGAATCTATTCACATTATGCGAGAAGTGGCAGGCCAGTTTGAACGGCCAGCATTGCTCTTCTCGGGTGGAAAAGATTCGATAGTGTTGGTTCATTTAGCATTGAAAGCTTTTAGGCCAGGAAAATTTCCTTTCCCTTTGGTGCATATAGATACAGGACATAATTTTCAGGAAGCATTAGATTACAGGGATAATCTAGTGGCTCAAATAGATGAGAAGTTAGTGGTTCGTAAGGTTGAAGACACCATCAAAGCCAAAAATCTTACTGAACCAAAGGGCAAATTTGCTAGCAGAAATGCGCTTCAAACCTACACCCTGTTAGATACCATTGAAGAATTCAAATTTGATGCGTGCATTGGCGGTGCTAGACGCGACGAAGAAAAAGCCAGGGCTAAGGAGCGAATATTTTCTGTAAGGGATGAGTTTGGGCAATGGAATCCTAAGTTGCAAAGACCAGAATTGTGGAATATTTACAATGGTCGGATAGACAAAGGAGAAAACGTGCGTGTATTTCCAATTAGTAACTGGACAGAACTAGACATTTGGAATTATATCAAAAGGGAAAACATAGCACTGCCTGCCATCTATTTTGCACACGACAGAGAGGTATTGGCGCATGAAGGACAATTGGTGGCCACTTCTGCTTTCATTCAATTAGATAGTAACGATGTGGTTGCTGTAAAGAAAGTACGTTATCGCACAGTTGGTGATATGACTTGCACCGCAGCGGTTGAAAGTAATGCCTCCACAATTGACGATATTATCAATGAAATCATTGCTACTAAAACCAGCGAACGAGGCGAAACGCGCATCGACGACAAAGTAAGCGAAGCTGCCATGGAAGACAGAAAAAAGAATGGATATTTTTAAATGTTAAAATGTAGTTTCGGATTGATTAGGCAATGGGTAGAAAAGTATAGACTGCTATTTGCGTTCAATATACCCTTAACCCCATAAAACTTTAGTTTGCCACCCCCCCAAACATTCACCACTTACTACCTACAAAATAATACCTACAACATCAATGGATATACTCAGATTTATCACAGCAGGAAGTGTAGATGATGGCAAAAGTACCCTCATTGGCAGACTCCTTTACGATAGCAAAAGCATCATGATTGACCATCTTGAAGCGATAGAAAAACAAACCAAAAACAGAGAAGATGGCGAAATTGATTTGGCATTACTCACTGATGGTTTGAGAGCCGAGAGAGAACAAGGAATTACTATAGATGTGGCATATAAATATTTTGCTACACCAAAACGTAAGTTTATCATAGCCGATGCGCCCGGGCATATTCAATACACCCGCAACATGGTAACGGGTGCTTCTAATTCGGAGTTAATTATCATTTTGGTGGATGCTAGACATGGTGTAATTGAGCAAACAAGAAGGCATTCCATCATTGCTTCATTGCTTAATATTCCTCATGTGGTTGTAGCGGTGAATAAAATGGATTTAGTGGATTATTCACAAGAAGTGTATCATTCCATTGTGGGTAGTTATGCAGAATTGGCTGCACAATTGGGTTTAAGAGAAGTGACCTATATCCCAATTTCGGCACTCAATGGCGATAATATTGTTGATCCATCCCAGTTATTACCTTGGTATAAAGGACACACCTTGCTTCATTTTTTGGAGAATGTTTCCATTGCCAATGATATTAACTTATCTAAAAGTCGTTTCCCAGTTCAATATGTTATTCGCCCCCAAACCGAAGATTTACACGACTACAGGGGTTATGCAGGCAAAATAGTGAGTGGTATCTATCAGGTTGGCGATGAAATAACGGTGTTACCTTCAGGTTTAACTACCACAATTAGTGCCATAGAATTAGGAGGCAAACCAGTTCAAAATGCATTTGCACCCCAAAGTGTAATTATTCATTTGGCAGATGATGTGGACGTAAGCAGGGGCGACATGCTGGTAAAATCATCGGAAAAACCCCAGGTAGAGCAGACGCTAGAAGTACATCTTTGCTGGATGGATGCTAAGCCCCTATCTGTAGGTAATAAATATCTTTTTCAAATAAATAGTACCAGGGTAAGAAGCGTCATTAAATCTGTGGAATACAAATTGAATGTTAATACTTTAGATAAGGAGTTTTCGCCGGAGAAGGTTGGGCTAAACGATATTGTTCGGGCTACCATTAAAACAGCGCAACCCATTGCTTTTGATAGTTATCAAACCCTTCGTGTAAATGGTGGAGGCATTTTAATTGACGAAACCAGTAATGTAACTGTTGGTGCCTGTATGATACAAGCAGTAGAAAATTAAATTACCAAAATTGCATAATAGGATAGAAGTATGACAGACCAGAAGACCTTTATTCAGGAATTATTCGAAAGAAACAAAGCATCGTTTGGAAATTTTCCAGACAAGGAAATGGCTGAACAATTTGTGGACGATTTGTTTCATATACTCTTTGCGGCCTATCAAGGTAGGTTTGCAACTGTAGCAGCATTGGAGCAACATTTTGAAGGGATTAAAAATACCTTCTCCACTATTGCTTTTGAATTAATTAAACAGGCAGATAAAGTGGAGGAAATAACAGCTTCGTTTTTTGGGGCACTCCCTAGTATTTATGCCATCCTCATGGAAGATGCAAAGGCCACTTTCGCTTTTGATCCTGCTGCAAAATCGTTAGAAGAAGTATTGCTGGCCTATCCAGGATTTTATGCCACTGTGGTTTATCGGCTTTCGCACCATTTATACCTACAGGATTTGCCAACATTGCCTCGCCTATTGTCGGAATATGCGCATAGTAAAACGGGTATTGATATTCATCCCGGTGCTACCATTGGCCGTGCTTTTACTATAGACCATGGCACCGGAATAGTAATTGGCGAAACTTCAAATATTGGTAATCAAGTAAAGATTTACCAAGGCGTAACCTTGGGTGCATTAAATGTGGATAAAACACAAGCATCGGATAAACGACACCCAACCATTGAAGACAATGTAATCATTTATAGCGGTGCTACCATTCTCGGCGGGCGAACTACCATTGGTCACGATAGCATCATAGGTGGTAATGTTTGGCTTACTAATAGTGTAGAACCATTTTCAATTGTCTATCACAAAAGTGAAGTGAGGGTGAGAGAAAAAAATGATTTTCCAGATGTACTAAACTTTGTTATTTAATATAAAAATTGTAATTGTATGAAAGTTAATAGCATACTAGAAACCATCGGTAATACCCCTCATGTACGCATCAACCATTTGTTTGGCACAGATCATCAGGTGTACATTAAGTTAGAAAGAAACAATCCGGGTTCAAGCATCAAAGACCGAATAGCCTTGGCCATGATTGAAGATGCAGAAGCCAAAGGTTTGCTTAATAAAGATAGTATTATCATTGAGCCTACTTCTGGCAATACAGGCATTGGTCTATCGCTAGTTGCAGCAGTTAAGGGCTATAAAATTATCTTGGTTATGCCCGAAAGTATGAGTATTGAACGCCGGAGATTAATGGCTTTATATGGTGCTGAGTTTGTATTAACTCCAAGGGAAAAAGGGATGAAAGGGGCGATTGAAAAAGCAACAGAATTGCTAGCAGAAACGCCCAATGCTTGGATGCCTCAACAATTTGATAATCCTGCAAATACCGAAATTCATAGAAAAACCACTGCCCTCGAAATCTTAAATGATTTTCCCGATGGCATTGATTATATCATTACAGGAGTAGGTACTGGCGGACACATTACTGGGGTGGCAGAAGTATTAAAAGTATCTTTTCCTAACCTAAAAGTGTATGCAGTAGAGCCAGAACTATCACCCGTGTTGAGTGGTGGTGCGCCTGGCCCTCATCCTTTGCAAGGTATTGGTGCAGGATTTGTACCCTCTATTTTAAATAAAGACATCTTAGACGGTGTTATTCAGGTGAGTAAAGACAACGCATTTGAATACGCTCAAAAAATTGCCAAAGAAGAAGGAATATTGGTGGGTATTTCAACGGGAGCTTCGTTAGCGGCTGTTGCAAAGAAATTAGGTGATATTCCTAAAGGAGCTACCATTCTTACTTTTAATTACGATACTGGCGAGCGCTATCTATCGATAGAAGGATTGTTTTAAAACTTGGATAGCATCGAAAGAATAAGACTTCGGGTTTCTCTAAAGATTCTAAGTAATTGGTAGTAAGTAGCAAGGGGATACCTGTTCAATTTGTTATCATCAAATAACAAGCGTATTTTATTGTCTCTTTATTGACGCTTATTCTGCTTATCTACTACTACCAATTATCAACCACCTATTACGTATTCGCAATTTATCATAGCATGTTGTTAACCAATACTTCTAATGTTAGAAAAGTAATCATAGCAGGAGCTGGCCCTGGCGATCCTGAATTGATTACCGTTAAACTTCAACATAGATTGGCTGAATCAGAAGTGATTATTTGCGATAGGCTTGTAAATCCACAAATCATCAATAAGTACGCACCTGCAAGTGTAACGGTGATACAAGTAGGTAAACAGGGGTATAATGATGCATCCATTTCGCAAGATGCCATTAACGAATTGTTAGTTAAGCATGCCCTTCTTGGCCATCAAGTGATGCGATTAAAGGGTGGGGATGTAGCTTTTTTTAGCAATGTCTTAGATGAATTATTTAGTCTCACAGCCAATGATATTCCATTTGAAATTATACCGGGTATCACTGCTGCTGCCGGCGCTTCCGCGTATGCAGGCATTCCTTTAACTGCAAGGGGATTTTCTCAAGGTGTACAATGGATAACATTTAACCCTAGTGCTAATTTCCATCCAGAAAAGTGGCGTTTCTTGGCTACAACGAGCGATACATTGGTTTTTTATATGGCCTCAAAAGCTTTGGGGAGCTTGGCTGAGTTGCTGTTGCGGTACATGAGTAACAAGAAAGATGTGCCAGTGGCCGTTATTGAACAAGCTACCACTCCCTATCAAAAAGTGAGTATTGCTACTTTGCGTACATGTGAGGAGAAGTTTGCCAACCAATCATTTGCCTCTCCTAGCTTGGTGATTGTTGGTGAAGTGGTTAGGCTACACGAACAATTTAAATGGTTCGAGGTCTTAGATTCATCAGGAAGTGTGTTTAATACATTAGTTAAACAATAGTTTTTATTTTATTACATCAAAAGGTTTCACAAGTTGGAATTAGCTAGAATCAAACAATTACAAGAATGGCTAACTGCATTAACCAATGAAGAATTGGTTTGGGCACATGGCTTTGCCCAAGGGCTGTTAAGTGGTAATTCTGTCCAAGGTGCAGCTATACATAACCCTTCGGAAATCGTAAAGCAATCCCCGCAAAACCAGTCAATTGCACTTAAACCTAAAATAACCATTGCTTATGGTACAGAAACTGGGAATGCAAAAAAAATAGCGACTGATTTTGCTGCTAAAGCCAAAAAACAAGGTCTTGTACCCAAGTTGATAGGGCTAGATCAATATAAGCTGGCCGATTTGCCAAAAGAAATCTATTTCTTTATTGTTATTAGTACGCAAGGTGATGGAGAACCGCCTGTTGCAGCAAAGCAATTTTACGATTATATACATCAAACACCATTACACTTACCACAAACCCATTTTAGTGTTTTGGCCTTAGGCGATAGTTCTTATCCGCTATACTGTCAAACGGGTGAAGACATAGATAAACAATTCAGCTCATTCGGTGCTCAGCGATTTACCCCTTTGGTAAAATGTGATGTTGACTACGACATTGAAGCCAATGTATGGGTTGAACAAATATTGCAGAAGATTACTGCCCCTGTTGAAACTTCGGCGGCTACACCCAATGTGGTTTTGCCAATAGCAGACACAGTTGCTCCCTCAATTAAAAAAAGTACTGGCAAGAAAAATTATACAGGAACAGTCGTTACTAATATTAATCTAAATGGCAAAGGCAGCCATTTTGCCACACATCATCTAGAGTTAGCCCTAGAAGAAGTGGAGTATTTACCGGGCGATTCCATAGGAATTGTACCCGAAAATCCAGACTCTATTGTAGATGCCATCATCGAACTTACGGGTATAAATCCCGAAAAACAGCTCGATTTTAAAAAAGAAACTGGTACTGTAAGAGAACTTTTGCTTAAAAAAATCAACATTCATTATCTCCTAGAAAGTACCATCAAGAAATATGCTGCTATTGTAGGTGTAACAGATATTCCAGCTACTAGGGTTAATCTAATAGACTTACTTCGCTCATATCCCGTCAGTTCTCTAGAACAATTTGAGGCAGTTATTGGCATTTTAAATGCCATCCCTCCTCGACTTTATACCATTGCGTCATCGCCCACTGCGCATACGGGCGAAGTACATATCACGGTATTAAAAGAAGCTTTTCAATTGGGCAATACCGAACATTTTGGTTTATGTTCAGCCTATTTAGCCAACCTTAATGCTGGAACAAACCTGCCCTTTTTTGTACAGCCCAATAAACGCTTTCGCTTACCCGCAACCGACAAAGACATCATCATGATTGGGCCGGGTACGGGTATTGCGCCATTTAGGTCGTTTATTGCCGAAAGAGATGCTGTCGGCGCATCAGGACGTAATTGGTTGTTCTTTGGTGGCGAACAGTTTACAACTGATTTTCTGTACCAAACAGAATGGCAGAATTGGCACAGCATGGGTGTATTAACTAAAATTAGTTTGGCGTTTAACAAAAACAATGGATTTAAGCCCTTTGTGCAGGACAAAATCGTAGAACAAGCTTCCGAACTTTTCGAATGGATTCTTGCAGGAGCATACATTTATGTTTGTGGTGAAAAAGCAGTAATGAGTGTAGCAGTAGAAAAAGCCATAGTTCAAGTTATAGAAGAACAAGGCGGTATGAATAACGAAGATGCTCGTAAACTATTACATGAACTAGAACACCAAGGACGTTATGAAAAAGATGTGTATTAAACTGAAGTAATGACCTTATTAGTAATTGATTAAAAAAGAAAAAGTGATGAGTTCAAAACAAAACCTTTCTGCTGTAGAGCACATAAAAGTTCAAAGCAAAGGACTTAGAGGAACTTTACAAGAAAGCTTAACAGATGAAATAACCGGTTCGGTGCGGGAAGCAGACCATGCCCTAATTAAGTTTCATGGCATGTATGAACAAGACGATCGTGACCTACGTGCCGAACGTGCTGATAAGAAGCTAGATAAGTTGTATTCCTTCATGGTTCGCTTACGGATACCTGGTGGATTAATCAGCCCGCAGCAATGGGTATCTATTCATCACATTGCTGGCGAGTATGCTACGGGCGTAATCAAAATAACCACTCGCCAAACCGTACAATTACATGGCATTTTGAAGGGTGATATTAAACCCACCTTACAAAGCTTTAGCAAAGTAGCACTTGATTCTATTGCGGCTTGTGGTGATGTAAATAGGAATGTGGCTTGTGCGTCGCATCCACACCAATCGCCAATTCATGCGCAAATACATGCTTATGCCGATAAAATCAGCCAACTTTTACTGCCTAAAACCCGAGCATTTTATGAAATATGGTTGGATGAAGAACAATTAGCAGACTATAGCGAAGAAGATCCATTATATCAAGAACGTTATTTACCCCGTAAATTCAAAATAGGCATTGCAATTCCACCAAATAATGAAGTGGATGTACTTACCAACGATTTGGGATTAATTGCCATCATCGAAGACAATGAACACAAAGGATTCAACATTGCTGTTGGTGGTGGTTTGTCGGCCACACATGGTAATGCCAGTACCTATCCACGCCTAGCTTCGGTTATTGGTTTTACCGACACAGAAGAAAAAACCTTGAAAGCAGTGTATGAAGTATTGACTATCCAAAGAGATTATGGCAATAGGGCAGACAGAAAATTAGCACGGCTGAAATATACGCTGGATAAAATGGGTGTAGATGCTTTTAAAAATGAACTGGAAAACAGATGTGGGTTTGCATTAGAAGCTCCCAAGGAAGTATTGTTTACTGCTCGGCAAGATGAGTATGGTTGGGTTAAAGATTTTCGCGGGCTTTGGCATTACACCCTTTTCATAGAAAATGGAAGGGTAACTGATGAGGACACTTATCCTTTAAAAACAGCGTTACTGGAAATTGCCGAATTGGGAAAATGCAACTTTAGGTTTACCAGCAACCAAAATCTAATCCTGAGCGATATAACCCCAGACAATAAGAAAACTGTTCAAAAGCTGTTATCCAAATATGGCATTACGGAGAAACAGGATACATTTTCTGCTTTACGTAGGAATTCTATAGCTTGTGTGGCATTGCCCACCTGTCCGCTTGCTTTGGCAGAAGCCCAACGTTACCTGCCTTCCCTCATTAGTAAAATTGAACCATTACTAGAAAAATACCAACTAGGTAACGATGATATCATCATCAGAATGACAGGATGCCCCAACGGATGTGGAAGACCCTACGCTGCTGAAATTGGTTTAGTTGGCACTAGTCTAGGGCATTATAACCTTCATATTGGCGGAGACAGAGAAGGCACAAGGTTAAACGTAAAATACAAGGAGCAATTGGCGGAAGACCAAATTTTGGAAGAGCTAGATGCACTATTTGCATTTTACCAGCAAGAAAAATCACCCAATGAAAACTTTGGCGATTTTTGTTACCATCAAGTGCTGGTTCCCTAAATATTTTATCGGTTCAATACAGCATTATACTAAGTAAACAGTATCATTAACAAAATACCTTCATTCTTAAAAATCAAAACTAACATAGGCGGGCTTCGTTTTAGAATCCTTTCCCATCATGCTACACTTTAACCACTTGTAGTTGATGGGATTTTTTTTGCTCAATATTTTTTGATTACTTTTTTTGAAGCTTTGTTACGCACTATATTTCCGAAGCCATAGCTTGCTCCAACTTCTACAAAAACCTTCTGTTGGTCATTCTTTTATATTTGGACAATTACCGAGTTTGCTTTATTTAATTTCTAACCCAAACCCAATCTATAATTTCAAATGACACCCACACCACTCCACACTCATTTTGCTCCCGAGCTGCACATTCCCAATGGCACATTCAACATTGACTTTTACACCCAATTTGGCGCAGTAGAATTATTCTGTTTTCGCAACGATGATGGCAGTGTTCATGTTGCAGAGTTTGAAATAAACGGAGCAATTTTTCACCTCCACGAAACCATGCGAGGCGCACTTGAACCATTAAGTGCGAAAGGCGTAACTGCAACAATTGGTTTGTTCGTACCCAATGTGGATGAAATAATGAACAAAGCAATTCAAGCAGGTGCAACAGAAATTAACCCTGTTGAAGACCATGATTATGGGTACAGACAAGGAATGTTTAAAGACCCATTTGGACATTACTGGCAAATACAGAAAAGAATTTAATACAGCTTTTAGGAATCCTTTGGTAGTTCATCCAATGCCTCTTGCAGAAATGCTTGTTCATCTAGGCCCCAGACTTTTACTACGTTTAATGCATCGTAGAAGTGCTTATTTGCTCTCGGTAAATTATTCTTAAAACGATAACTAGCCAGTATAGCCTCTTTTGCATAATCAAGAGATTGGGATTGGTTAGACTGATTGTCTTGATAAAAAATTGCCATATTCGCTGCTGTCATAGCTAAATCTGGTAGATAAGCTTGTGGGTTCATTTCAGCTAATTGGCGTCTTATGATAATTGATTCTTCAAATATTTTAACTGCCAAGGGGTAATTTTTTATTTTACAATATAAGCTTGCAAGGTTATTCAAGGTAATGCCTACAGAAGGTAGATAGGCTTGTGGGTTCTTTACGGCTAATTGGCGATAAATTCCCAATGCTTCCCCAAATTCAGAAGACGCCAAGTTGTATTCGTTCAAATTCAAGTGCAAATTGGCAAGATTGTTCAAGTTCTTTGCAACATCCAACAGAAATAATTGCTGATTCCTTTCCGCTAATTGGCGATAAATTCCCAAAGCTTCCTCAAATTCTTTGGTAGCTAAGGAGTATTCGTTCATATTCCTGTGCAAAATGGCGAGGTTATTCAAGGTATTGGCTACTTGGGGGAGATAGGTATATGGGTTCTTTTCAGCTAATTTGCGGCGAATGTCAAGAGATTCTCCGCATTCGATAGCTGCTAAGGAGTATTCATTTGCATTTATATGTAAGACTGCAAGGTTGTTTAAGGTCGTAGCTACATAAGGAAGATAGAAAAGTGGGTTCTTTTCAGCTAAGTGGCGAAAGATGAACAATGCTTCTTGATATTCAGAAGCGGCTAAGTTGTAATTATTTGTATTCCAATGCAAGTTGGCAAGGTTGTTCAAGGTATGTGCTACACTTGGTAGAAAAGCTTGCGGATTCTTTTCAGCCAATTGGCAATAAAGGGTTACTGTAGCTTTATACAAATCAATTGCTTTTTCTAATTGTACGAGATAATTGTAAGCCCTTGCAACCCTAAATAAGTTATCAGGATTTGAATCATCAATTGCTGCTTCATACTTATTTAATAATTGATTAAGCAGGTTTGCAGAATCAGGCAGTTCCACATAAATCTCCAACAACTCCACCACTATTTCATTAGCAATGCTAGCCGGAGGCCATCCCTGTTTTTCCGCTTCATTCAGTTGGTTTTGCAATAATTGCAACCTTGCTTGGTACTGCTGTAAATCGGCATTGTCCTTAGTTGTTTGTACTGCTTTGTATTGTTCAAAACGGCCTTCATCCACCGTTTGCAAAGTGGCATCAATATAAATAACACTTCCAGAGCGTTGGTCGTAGAGGTCGGCGGCTTCGCGTTGCACTAGGGTATGCGTGCGAGTATTTAACCAAAACAATAGGGGCAACCCCAAGCGGCTTAATTCTTCACGAGCAAAGTTGAGTTGGGTTAATAAGTTGGGGTTGGCAGTTACCGCAGGTTCTAGGTCGGTTATTAGTAAACCTTTGGTGGTGGGGTGTTGCTCCAGAAATTGCTGCAAGAGGGTTAAAGGCGCCACTTCTAGCACTTTGTACTTAAGCGAGAAAATACGCAACTCCTTGTTTTTTCCCTGCAATAAAAATTGCAGGTTCTGGTTTATTTTGGCTTGCATTAGCTCATCATTAGCAACAGCAAAGAAGAAGCCACCGCTATCGGTGAGGGTAAAAAAGCGTTCTAGGGTGGTTAATTGCTGCTTGAATTCAGCATCATTAGTTGGTAGCATTGGCTGTTATTAATCCACGTTCAACTAATATTTGTTTTACCACAGGGTGTACATCGCACCAAGTATCGCCGTTGTATTCCAATAAGCAAAGGCTTTGGCGTAAATCCATGGCTGCTGCTGTATTGTTGATTTGCTTGTCGGGGCTATTGGCCGCATCTACCAATACTTTCAAATATTCCTCAATGCTTATTACAAGCTTATTCTGCGCATCCCTTTTTTCGGCAATCGTGTCTTTGTAATTGCGCTTGAGCCTATTGACACTTTTGGTGTAATCCGCTTGGTTAATAATATCTCTTTCATCATCCAAGGCATAATCTGCACCATCACGAATCATTCTGAACAAATCTCTTAAACAACCACCACTGGTATCAATAAATTGGTAGAGTATATCTTCAGTTTCAAAACTTGCTATACTCATTCTTTTAAGGATAATCTCTTTTAATACTTCTCTTCCTTCCTCAAAGGGTTGCCCTTCTTTAGTTTTTACTTTTACCATAGGGAGCGAATAATCCTTAAAATTGGATTTGATTACATTGGCCAATGGATGAATTTGTAGGGCAATGGGGAATGTGAAAATGACGTTAGCTCGTAAACTAATGAGTGTATGTACGTTATTGAAAAACAATTCTTCTGCCTTAGCTACACTTAGTTTGTCCAAATCCTCAATAATTATCAGCAATCCTTTGTCGGGTAGTTTGAGTTTTATTTCCCGTATTAAATCGTTGCAGAGGTTGATCAAATCTTTCAAGCGGTGTTCAATAGCTTGAGTGATGGTCACTTTATTGTTGTAGCTGGCATTGGCAGAGCCTCGCAAATTGGCAAAGAAGTTGATGAACCAAGGAACAGAGATTTTAGCCCCGATATCTACCAATACGGAAGAAGAAAAATCCTCCACTTTTTTCACTTCGGCAGTTTCTTTCCACGCCCAGATTGCTTTTAGCATGGCTTCGTCAATGAGGATATTTTTATCCCTAACCGCTTCAAACAATTTTTCCATGGTTATCATAATTAACTCTGTGTAGTTCAAGCTAATAGGGTCTAGCTCTTTCATAACAGAATAGTTAATGACGATAAAACGGTCTTCTATTTCTTGTTGAAGCTTATTTAATTCGGTGCTTTTGCCACAACCACGGTAGCCAGAAAATAGAATTTGTTCATTTCCCCTGGGATTTTCTAGTAAATGCCGTTTAATTCTTGCAGTCGGATTATTGCCCCTTCCTTCTTTTAAGTTGATATAATATTGATCTAAACCTTCGCCTTTAAGAGGCTCTGGAGAAAGTAGCTTATATATTTTTAGTAAATTATTCATAGCTAAATAATAAGATGGTATTAAAAAGTAAGGTTGGTCAAAAATAAGGCTAACAAGTTGTCGGATTTAAGTTGTTGCGTCTTGTACTAATACAAGATTTTGGTTTTCACTTCTACAATCCAATTGTAAACCTGATAAACTATTATGCACTTTGGCATAGCTAAATAAAAACCCCGTCACATTCAAGCTGGACGGGGTTGGTTAAAAAATAGATAGGGGTTCAGATTAGTAGCTGATTCTAGTAGCACCATTTTCTCGGAAGCTGGTATGCCCGATATTGGTCACGCGCCCCATTGCATCCACCTTGTAGGTATAAGTTCCTGTTCCTTTGGAGCCGCCAATGGGTTGGTACGTATAGCTAGCAGGAAGTTTGGTGCTTTTGTTTATGTGGTTGCCCATTATCCAAAGTGCTTTCACTAAGTTCATGGGGTTATTGGGCGAGTTAGTACCGTAAGTATATACTGTTTGGCTTACTGCCAATGTTCCATTTAAGTAGGCATAATTGGTCACCAATTGGTTATTGATATAAGTACTATCACCTTCTTTGGAGGGGGTGTTGGTTGTTTTTACTACTGCATTATTGCCATAAGTATAGAACCGATTGAAAACAGTGGCAGTAGGTATATTGCTGATTACAGAATCGATTCGGAGTTGGCCAGATTGGTATTTCAAGAAATGCTGCTCATTAGACAAAGTACCTGAGCCTTTGAAACTGGCAGTGAAGGTATAAGTAGTTGGCATACTGTTGAGGGTATCGCCAAATTGAAACGTATAGGCATAGGTATCTACACTTGATCTCCCTGAGGTATCATAGCGGGTCATTACTTGTGAGTAAGCAGCAAGTTGATAATACTTATTGTAAGTAAACAATTCTATAGAAGAATCTAAGCCATTGTAGCTTACCCCAGTGTCTAGACTTACTACTTTTTTGGGATAAAATTGTGTGCTATCCACAGGTATAATTGTGTTGGATGATGTGGAATCATTCTTTTTACAACTTACCATCAACACTCCCACTAAAACGATGCAACTCAACAATTTCATTTTTATCATTCATGTATATTTCGCCGAAAATAGGTTGAAGCCGTGCTTTAAATTGCTACACACCCATTTAAGGGGGGGACTACAAGAAAATTGATGCCACCCAACAAGATGGAAATTTTGGTAATTAAAATCATTGTTATTAAGTTAACCCTCATTCTATACGGTTGCCCAATTGTCCTTATGTACCTATTGCCCAAGCAGAAAGGAATATCAGATATTCTTTCTTTATAGACGATACAATAACACTAATACAGGTTGAATCGAACCCAGAGGGTTCAAATATTTATAGCAAAAAACACGAACATTACATTCGACCCCATCGGGGTCGTACCAGTCAAGTTCCACCATACAGTCGCCGTAACAACCCATACAGTCGCCGTAACAACCCATACAGACGCTGTAACAACCCATACAGTCGCCGTAACAACCCATATAGACGCTGTAACTACCCATACAGACGCTGTATCAACTCATATAGTCGCTGTAACAACCCATACAGTCGCCGTAACAACCCATATAGTCGCTGTAACAACCCATATAGTCACTGTAACAGCCCATATTGGTTGCTGTAACAACCCATATAGTCAATATACAAGCATGAATGTCTATTCAGAATTTTGCAAAGCACAAGAAACCAAATAGGAAATACCTCTTTGTAAATAAGATTATTAATAAAAAACCCTTCTGGTTTTTATAACCAGAAGGGTTTGGAATGTTCAGAAACACTTTGACACCTGCTTTTTATAGCTTATTATGCCTCACCTTGAGCCCCTTGGTGTGCAAGGGTTTCTTCTATTTCAGTTTTCAAAAACCGAGCGGTGTGGCTAATGTTTGGGTTAGCTATCATGGCCTCGGGTGTACCTTGGAATAATATTTTGCCCCCACCATCGCCCCCTTCTGGGCCTAGGTCTATGATGTGGTCGGCCATCTTAATCACGTCTAAGTTGTGCTCAATAATGAGTACCGAATTCCCTCTGTCCACCAGTTTATTTACCACCCCCATCATCAACTGAATGTCTTGAAAATGCAGCCCAGTAGTAGGTTCGTCGAGAATGTAGAACGTTTTTCCAGTGTCTTTCTTGCCCAGTTCAGTACTCAGTTTTACCCGCTGTGCCTCTCCACCACTAAGGGTCACGGCGTTTTGCCCAAGGGTAATGTAACCGAGCCCTACATCTTGCAATACTTTTATTTTCCGATAAAGCCACGGAACAGGTTGAAAAAAATCGGTGGCTTCATCCACCGTCATGTTCAGTACATCGCTGATAGATTTGCCTTTGTATCGAATCTCTAGCGTTTCTCTGTTGTAGCGTTTGCCATTGCATTTTTCGCAAGGCACATACACATCGGGCAAGAAATTCATTTCAATCACTTTCATGCCGCCCCCCTCACACACATCGCAGCGCCCGCTTTTTACGTTGAAGGAGAAACGACCAGCATTATACCCCCTAATTTTTGCTTCTAGCACAGTGGCATAAAGGGTTCTTATGTCAGTGAAGAATCCACAGTAGGTAGCGGGATTGCTTCTTGGTGTTCGGCCAATGGGGCTTTGGTCTATTTCTATCACCTTGTCAATATGTTCCAATCCTGTGATGCTGCTAAACTCCATCGGCTGGGTTCGACTGTTGTAGCAATGCTTGGACAATATTGGATACAGTGTTTCGTTGATTAAGGTAGATTTTCCGCTACCACTTACCCCCGACACCACAATGAGCTTACCCAACGGAAAACTAACGTTAACCCCCTTGAGGTTATTGCCCACTACTCCCGTTAGTGCAATTTCTTTTCCATTACCAATGCGGCGTTGGGGGGGTAATGCCAGCCCTTTGGTTCCTTTCAAATAAGCAGCGGTATCACTGTTCATGGCCAACACTTCTGCTGGGGTGCCTTGTGCTACAATGTTTCCACCAAAGCGTCCAGCTTTAGGCCCAATATCTACCAAGTAATCCGCCGCAAGCATAATGTCTTTGTCATGCTCCACCACCAACACACTGTTACCAATGTCTCGAAGGTTTTGCAAAGCCGTGATGAGGCGATGGTTGTCGCGCTGGTGTAATCCAATGCTGGGTTCGTCTAGTATGTATGTAATTCCCTGCAATTGACTGCCTATTTGTGTGGCCAATCGAATGCGCTGGCTTTCTCCTCCACTTAAAGTACGGGATGGTCTGTTGATGGTTAAATAAGTAAGTCCAACATCTAGTAAAAACTGTAATCGTTCTCTTATTTCTTTGAGTATGTCTTTAGCTATTTGATTCTGTTTGGCAGAGAGCCGTTCTTCTAATCCTGTAAACCAAACCTGTAGCTTATCCAGATTTAAGTTGCCTAGTTCTGCAATATTTTGTCCGTCTATTTTAAACCAAAGACTTTCCTTTCTCAAACGAGTTCCGTTACAAGCAGGGCAGTTTTTCAATTCCATGTATTTCTCCACCCATTCGCGCATGGTTTCGGTACTGTTGGTGTCAGTAAACCAACGTTTTAGCATGGGGATAATACCTTCAAATTCTACACGTAAAGGGTCATAACTGGATATCTGGTCTAATTCAGTTTCGGTCATGGCTGTTTCTTGGCCATAGAGTATCCAGTTTAAAGCAACCGGGGGTAATTCATTAATGGGTTTTGCCAGACTAAACTTGTACCTTTTTGCTAACTGCTCCACCGATTTAAACATCTGTGCTTCCCTTTTTTCACCCAAAGGAGCAATACCCCCATCGTTCACGGTTTTAGAAACATCGGGGATAATCGATTCCATACTGATAACAGATACATTGCCCAGTCCTTTACAGTGTGGACAAGCACCATAGGGCGAATTGAAAGAAAATGCATTGGGCGATGGCTCTTCGTAGCTGATGCCCGTGTCTTGACACATCAGTTGCTTGGAATACATTACCGTATTGTCACTAGCAGGGGTAATTTTTCTTGCGTTTTCTTCTGCCACAATCGGCACCACAAACATCAGCTCTTTGCCCAGCTTTAATGCTTGTTGCACACTCTGGCTCAAACGTACTTTCATATCCGCTGTAACCGCTAGCCGATCAACCACCACCTCTATATCGTGAATCTTGTATCGGTCTAGTTGCATTTTGGGGGTGATGTCCATCATTTCACCATCTACCCTCACTTTTAAAAAGCCCTTCTTCCTAATGTCGTCAAATAATTCACGGTAATGCCCTTTTCTACCCCTGATAAGCGGGGCAAGCACCGCCAATTTTTGATCTTGGAATCGAGTGTATATATTGTCAACAATTTCCTCTTCGCTAAACTTGAGCATTTTCTTGCCCGTATTATAGCTATAAGCTTCGCCAACCCGGGCAAAAAGCAAACGCAAGAAATCATATACCTCCGTAACAGTACCTACTGTAGAGCGTGGATTTTTTCCTGTTGTTTTTTGCTCAATGGAAATAACAGGACTCAAGCCCGTGATTTTGTCCACATCGGGCCGTTCCATATCGCCCATAAACTGACGAGCATATGCACTAAAGCTTTCCATATACCGCCGCTGCCCCTCGTTAAAAATGGTATCAAAAGCTAGGGATGATTTACCACTGCCGCTAACCCCTGTAAACACCACCAATTTATTTTTAGGAATGGCAATGTCAATATTTTTAAGATTATGCTCTCTAGCCCCAAAAACTTCTATAAAATCCACTGATTGCGCAGTAGTGGTCAACGCTTTTGGGGAATCCATTACTTTTTTCTTTGAAGACATTTATTTGGGGGTTAGGGGTTAGGAATTAGGGGTTAAGGATTTTAAGGTGAATATTACACTGAACAGTAGCCCTGATGTTAACCTTTGTTGCATTTCCATAGATGAACAACACAATTTAGGGTCGGAAGTTTTTACGGTCTATATGGCGAGGACATTTATACAGCCGTCAGATAGTTTACATCTAGCGGCTGTAACAAAAAATGTACACAACAAGCAGATGAATTGCATTACATTTTCCATCAAAAGCACGTTTTGAAATATCAATACCAGCCAAACATTCCGCTGTCAGATTTCAAAGAGGGGTTAGGGGTGAGGTGTAAATTAGGAGCATGAAAAACCGTTATGCACTATTGTATCCCTCAGAAACATCCTAACTAATACCGTTCACTATCGCTTCTTTATTTATTTTCTGTACCAGACCTTGAAGCACTTTTCCTGGCCCTACTTCCGTAAAATGGGTAGTGCCATCTGCCACCATCGCCGATACGCTTTGGGTCCATTTTACCGCACCAGTTAATTGCTCCACTAAATTTTGTTTAATTTCTGCTGGATTAACAACCGCTTGTGCCACTACATTTTGATACACAGGGCATATTGGCTCATGGAAAGTAGTAGCCTCAATAGCCGCAGCCAATTCTGCCTTGGCAGAAGCCATCAACGGACTATGAAAAGCACCACCTACTGGCAGTAGTAAAGCTCTTTTTGCACCAGCAGCTTTTAGTCGTTCACAGGCAAGTGTTACCGCAGGGATAGAACCACTAATTACCAATTGACCTGGGCAATTAAAATTGGCTGCAACCACTATATCATTTGTTTCAGCAGCCACTTCTGCACAAATAGCCACTACTTTATCATCTGCCAGGGCAAGCACGGCTGCCATGGTAGAAGGGGTTTGCTCACAGGCTTTCTGCATCGCTGTAGCGCGAATATGTACTAAACGAAGCGCTGCCTCAAAATCGAGAACACCATTAGCCACCAATGCCGAAAACTCCCCAAGCGAATGGCCAGCTACCATATCGGGCGTAGTAGCAACAAGTGTTTTAAACGCAACAACAGAATGGATAAAAATGGCCGGTTGGGTTACGTTCGTTTGCTTTAACTGTTCATCGCTACCCGTAAACATCAAATCACTAATGTTAAACCCTAAGATACCATTAGCTTGTTCAAACATTTCCTTGGCAACTGCACTTGTTTCGTAGAGGTTTTTGCCCATACCGCTAAACTGAGAACCCTGACCAGGAAATATAAAAGCATGTTTATTCATACAGCAAATAATTTGTTTAAAAAAAGTAGGCAAATCTAAGGGGAGGGGTTGCAAAAGCAGCAACGGCAGAATAGGAGGGGTGCAGAAAGTTTTTGGTTTTGCCCCTCGCCATTCGTGGTGTGTGGTGTGTGGTTTAACTAATGACTGCGAAAAACCAATAGAAGGAGGAATAAATGGATGTCTCTTTAGCATTTTTCCGATTGTTGGGTTCAACGTATTCGGGGTAATTTGATCTAGAATCTATTCCCAAATCCTCAATTTTATATCTAAAAGTGACGGGATGTCATACTTTTTAGACGGGATGTCATGCTTCAAGGTCGGGATGTCATGCTTCGTTGACGGGATGTCATGCTTCAAGGACGGGATGTCATGCTTTAAGGTCGGGATGTCATGCTTCAAGGACGGGATGTCATGCTTCATTGACAGGATGTCATGCTTTATTGACGGGATGTCATGCTTTAAGGTCGGGAAATCATGCGAAAGGGTCGGGAAATCATGTGAAGAGGTCGGGAAATCATGTGAAAGGGTCGGGAAATCACGCGAAGAGGTCGGGAAATCATGTGAAAGGGTCGGGAAATTAGGTAAACGGCTTGGCAAATGTCTTGCATCATGCCGTATCAATCATGGGCGGTGCTGCAAATAGGTGTCTCTGATGGGAAATACTAGCTTAATCTATTTCCAATGTCATGCATGGGTGCATAAATGTTTTAGTAATGCCGCACTCCTTTGGCTAGGGGGAGGTTTGAGGATTAATGAATAGCTACGAAAACCCTTTATGCACCATTTTATAGTAATCCTAATCATTTAAAGAATCAATCGATTGCATCAATTCTCTAGTAACCATCTTGATTACAGTGTCACCTGAAAAAAATAAGCATAAATAGCAGTAGAAATAGACAAGATACCCAATTTACAAGGTAGGTATCTAAAAGCAGGGGTAGCGCAAAACCAAAGTACCATTCCCTCCTCCGAAGAAGTAAGGGATTATAAAATTGGTTTTTCTCAGTCCATGGTCAATTATTGCACCGGTTTGAGAAACATAGCAGAAGACTCTGAAGATAAAACGCTCATTGCACTTGTTAACCATCCTTTCACTTATTTCTACAAAGCCCCAAAAAACGAATTTACCCCCCGTGCAGAGCAAGTGTTGCAGGGCATAGAAGGGTATATGAAAACGGTTTTGGCTAAAAAAGTTAAACCAGATGACATTAAAGCGTTAAGGGATAAACTAGCATTGTATGAAAAAAACAAAGACAATGCTAAGCTTATCCGAAACAGTAAAACAGTGCAAGGCACTAAAAATTTAGATAAGATTGATAAAGATGCAAAAAAATTGATTCAACGCATCACCAATGCATGTGTAAGTTCATTGCCTGAAGATTCTGAATTGCGTAATGGTCTGCTTGCAGCATTAAGAATTCCAAAAGATGGCACGCAACAAAATGCTGCTGAAATCACGTTAAAAAATGAAGATGGAACATTGTTTGAAGGTCAAGCCTCTGCAACTGACATCAACGCTAAAGAAACCTCCATTTATGTAGTCAATAATAAAAGTGAAATACAAGTTCCTAGCCACAAAATAGGTAAAGCACCTTTTAAAGTTACTGCCGTCGGCAAAGAAAGCCAAACAGTAACCATCGATTTCAAAAAAGGAATTACGGTGAAGATTGTGGTGGTGTTGGTGAATAGTTCTGTTGGCTAATTAATCTAATGGCTTATAGTTGCTGTACCCCAATTATTATATTTTTTACGTTTTTAGGCTATCAATAAATACTATTTTATTGGTAGCCTTTTTTTTGACCTCAGAAGACATCTTCATAAATGCGTAACTCTCTTTACAGATATATTGGATAATTCAATGCCATTCTTGCTGGCAACGTGAGCTATGTTAATGTTTTGTATAACAGCGACCAGTTTTGATGATAACTGCAACGAAATTATATTATTATCAAAACTTTGTTACAGTTACACACTATTCGATGTGTCTAGGCCAGCTATTTTTACTAGCACAAAGACCGAATCTTTCATTACTCTATATTTGTCGTTTTAGCCATGTTGTCTATTTAATTATTCGGTGTTTAAACTTTTAATGAATTGATGGAATTAACATGAGTTGTATAAAAAATAATTATGGCCTACTTGTAAGTTAACTCTATTTGCGTTTCAGATAAAATAAAGCACAACTAAATGTGTTTCAGTATAATGTTTATGGATATACTTTCCAAGCTTTATTGGTTTTTGCTAAAACATATTGCCAAACAATTAATAATCTTAAATAGGGTTATATTTGGAAAAAATGAGCAGTATACTATATTAAAATTGGTGGTTTTGTAAAATAAAGTAAAAAAGTGAACGAATTAACTCCATACCAAGCAAAGTATATTGCATATGAATTAACCAGACGTTTCCCATCAGGAAGTAATGAAAAGTTTAACCTAGCCTTGATGGATGCTCAGGTAGATTTGAATCCCCATCAAGTGGAAGCGGCTCTTTTTGCATTTAAATCACCACTTTCAAAAGGTGCAATTCTAGCAGACGAAGTTGGTTTAGGCAAAACAATTGAAGCGGGAATTTTACTTTCTCAACTTTGGGCTGAGCGCAGAAAAAAACTTTTAATCATTTGCCCAGCTAATTTAAGAAAACAGTGGAGTCAAGAATTGTTGGATAAATTCTTTTTAGAATCAACTATTTTAGAAAACAAGAATTTCAATGACTTCAAAAAATCGGGTAACAAAAACCCATTTGAACAAAACAAAATCGTCATTTGCTCTTATCAGTTTGCAAGAGCGAAAGCAGATTTAATGCAATTGGTTTCATGGGATTTGGCTGTTATTGATGAAGCTCATCGCTTACGCAATGTATATAAGCCAACTAACAAAATTGGAAACGCCATTAAAGAAGCTTTATCACATTCAAGAAAAGCATTACTGACAGCAACACCCCTTCAAAACTCATTGCTTGAGTTATATGGTTTAGTAAGCATAATTGATGAACATACTTTCGGCGACATCAAATCTTTCAGAAGCCAATTCCTAAGAACAGTTGATGGAGAAAATTATCAAGATTTAAGAGATAGATTAAAATCGGTTTGTATCAGAAATCTTCGTAGGCAAGTGCAAGAATATATTCGTTATACAAATAGAATTCCACTAACAATTAAGTTTGAACCAACGAAGGATGAACAAAAACTGTATGAAGATGTGAGTGACTATTTGCAAAGGGAATTGCTTTATGCTTTGCCAGCAGGTCAACGACATTTAATGACTTTGATTTTGCGTAAATTATTAGCTTCATCTTCCTTCGCTATTGCCGGTACATTAAATAGTTTGATTAAAAAACTAAGTAAGGTAATTAATGACAACGAGTTGCCTAATACGCCAGAGGATATTTCTGATGATTATGAATTGTTTGAAGAACAGTCAGAAGAATGGGATGATGAAGTAGCAAATGATAATATACAACTTTCTGATACAGACATTAAATCCATTAAACAAGAAATTGTAGAACTAGAAAAGTATCGTGATTTAGCAGAATCAATCAAACACAATACTAAAGGTGATAAGCTGTTAACTGCTTTAAAAGAAGGCTTTGCTAAAATGGACAAGCATGCCAACCAAAAGGCAATCATTTTTACAGAATCTACACGAACTCAAAACTATCTGTTCAATTTATTAAGCGAACACTATCACGATAAAATTGTGTTATTCAATGGTTCTAACAATGACGAAACATCTAATAAAGTTTACAAAGGTTGGTTGAGCAAAAACAAAGGAACCGATAAAGTAACAGGTTCACCAACTGCTGATAAACGAGCCGCATTGGTGGAGTATTTCAGAAATGAGGCAACCATCATGATTGCAACCGAAGCTGCTGCGGAGGGCATCAATTTACAATTTTGTTCTTTGCTTATAAATTATGACCTGCCTTGGAATCCGCAAAGGATTGAACAAAGAATTGGACGTTGCCACCGATATGGACAAAAGTTTGATGTGGTAGTAGTGAATTTCCTCAATGTAAAAAATGCAGCAGATATTCGTGTGTTTCAATTGCTTGATGAAAAGTTTAAATTATTCAGTGGCGTTTTTGGTGCTAGTGATGATGTATTGGGAAGCATTGAATCTGGCGTTGATTTTGAAAAACGAATTGCCGAAATCTATCAGAAATACAGAACTGAAGAAGAAATAATTGACCAGTTTGATTTGCTGCAAAAAGAATTAGACCAGCAGATTAGTAGTAAAATGCTTTCTACGAGAGAAACACTATTGGCTAATTTTGATGATGAAGTATTGGATAAACTAAAAATCAGGCTTTCTGAAAGTAAGGAATACATCAATAAGTATGAACAATGGCTTTGGGCTGTTACTAAATTTGAATTGAACGAATCAGCTAATTTTAACGATAAAGATTTAAGTTTTCAACTCAAAAAACAGCCTTATCCAAATGCAAACTTCCCAACAGAATCGTTTAAACTCGGAAAGCCAAACACAGAAGCCCATGTTTATAGATTTGGCCATCCATTAGCGCAAACTGTCTTAGAAAAGATAAAAGAAAAAGAATTGCATCCTGCTTCTTTGACTTTTGATTTAACAGGCCACAAAGGGAATGTGACTATTTTAGATGAATTAATAGGACAACAAGGCTGGCTAAGTGTAATGGCTGTGAGTGTTGATTCTTTTGAATCATCCGATTATCTGATGGCTTTTGGTATTGCCAATAATGGAATAACGCTAACAGAAGACCAGGCTAAAAGATTACTCACTTTACCCGCAAAATATACTAATCAAGATTCAAATATTATTGATAATTTATTGGTAATGAATTCAGGTGAAACCTATTTAGATGCCTTGCTCAAAACATTATCAGAAAGAGATGACAACTATTTGAAATTTGAAACAGAGAAGCTAACCAAATGGGCTGAGGACAGAATGAATGCGGCAGAACTAGCCATTAAAGAAACCAAAGCCAAAATAAAAGAACTGAATCGTGAAGCACAGAAAACAGTTGACCCAACGGCTCAACTAAAAATACAAGAACAATTGCAGGACGAATCAAGAAAACAGAAAAAACAACGGCAAGAAATATTTATTGTAGAAGATGAAATTTCCGAGATGAGAGACAAGATGATAAGAGATATTCAAAAACGAATGAAACAGGAAATAAGCAAGACCCATTTATTTACCATTAACTGGAAATTAATATAAACATGAACCAATGATAATAGATAAAATTGAAATAGAAAACTTTAAAAATTTCGAGAAACTTGAAGTTGAATTTGAAAAAGGTGTTAACCTTTTTGTAGGTTCAAATGGAAGTGGTAAAACATCAATTCTTGAAGCCATAAATGTTGCATTAGGCGGATTTTTCAGTTTGCAAGAACAAAAGATGCAAAGAATGATTGATTTGTCTGAAACAAGATTATTTATGGTTAATGGTGAACATGTAAGAGCTGCAAGAACTTCGATTACAGCATACTCTAAATTAATTAATAAATCTTGGAGAAGAAACTTTAATTCAAAGACAAAAAACAATGATGTTAAATACGTAAAACCAGCGGGCGAATATGGGAATAAAATTTTAGAAGGCTTTTATAAAACCAACTATGAAGTTGCTCCTTTGATAGCCTATTATTCAACTCAACGGCTTTTTAAGGACGCAAGTCAATCAGCTAAACAGAAATACGACCCTCTTGAAGGCAGAAGGAATGGCTATCTACAATGCTTAAAAGATAATGCTATTAAAGGTACTTTGCTAGAATGGCTGGGTAATGCAGTAACTAGTAGAGCTACCAAACAAATTAAGGGAGTTGAGCTAGTTGATTTAGTTCTAGAGAACGTGGATGGAGCTATAACCAAAACACTTGTTTATTTTCTTGAAGATATACGTGAAGAGGATATTAAAATCTACCAAGAACCAGATTTTGATTTTGATGTTTTTCTTCAACTTAAACCTGATTTCGCATTACCTGTAAACTATTATTCAGATGGTTTCCGAAACCTTATTTATTTAATTATTGATATCATCTGGCGAGCATCTCAATTAAATCCTTGGCTTACATTAGAGCAGTTATCTGAACAACAAAGGGGTTGTGTTACTATTGATGAAATTGATTTACACTTGCATCCTAAATGGCAAGCAAAAACTATTGGCATATTACAAGAATTACTTCCGAATGTACAGTTTTTTATCACTACGCATAGCCCAACTGTAGTTGCTAATTTTGAAAACGGATTACTTTATACTATAAATGAAGGGCATATTTTAAAACATAGTTCAGATTATTTCGGAAAAGAAATTAATACTGTGCTTCGCAATGTTTTAGGTGCAAATGATAGGCATATTCCAACTCAACAGAAAATTGACATCTTACTTAATTTAATTGATACAGAACCTACCAATCAAAGAATTCCACGATTATTAGAAGATTTGATTTCTCAAATTGGAGAAGATGATCCTGATATACAAAAAGCAATTTCACTTTGGGAACTTTCTAAATACGAACACTAATGCAATTTATCCAAAAACAAAATACAGAACCTGTTAATTGGAATCATTGGTTTACGGTTCCACCGCGTCGTAGAACTTATGATTATCATTCGGACTATTCTGCATTAACTAATTTGAGATCGGCAAAATTTTATTTAATTGAAGAACAAAATGGTTTATTTGCATATTGTCAACAAAGAATTACAGTTGAAGATGCTTCTATAGAACATGTAACTCCAAAGGAGCACAATAAAGAATTGTCAACTTCTTATTTTAACCTAGTTGCTGTTTGTAAAAAGAACCAAGTTAAAGACTCGTTTACTGGAAAGCTCCATTGTGACAGTACACGAGGCAGTGAACTTCTTACATCTATAATTTTTTATTCTTCTGCTAAGTCAACCAAGGTTCATACTAACAGGTATTTTAGTGCATATGCAACTGGTGAAGTAGTTGCTAACCCAGAGCTAGATGACAACACAAAAAAACAAGTTGAAGCATTTATCGATATTCTAAATCTTAATCATGATATACTAAAGAGTAAAAGAGCAAAAGACACACTAAATGGTATTTCTGATGCATCAAAAACATCTCCAAACAAATTAATATTTTGGAGGGCACAATATGACAGAATATTGAATAATCCAAAGCAGCCTTTTCGTGAATATTTATTAGTATATATTGGTTCCAAGATTGGAATAAAATAAATAATTTAAACATGACCAACTACGATAAACTCATCAATACACTCAAAGAAGTGTTCATGCTCGATAAAGCGGAACTTGATTTTGGTATTTACCGAATCATGAACCAAAAACGTAAAGACATTGAACAGTTTTTGGAAGTAGATTTAGTGCCGCAGGTGCAAAAGGTATTGTCTGAAAGCCTTTCGGTAGATAAGCAAGCCTTGCAAAAGGAATTAGACGATGCCATAAAATCTGCAAATGCTTTAGGTGCCGACCCAAATACTTTACCCAAGGTACAAGACCTGAAAAAACGATTGGGCGAAGCGGCCGATATGGTAGGCATTGAAAACGAAGTGTTTTCTTTATTGGCAAATTTCTTTAAACGCTATTTCGATAATGGCGATTTTATCAGTATGCGTAGGTACAAAAAAGATGTGTATGCCATACCCTACGAAGGCGAAGAAGTAAAACTGCATTGGGCTAATGCCGACCAGTATTATATTAAAACCAGCGAGTACTTTAAAGTATATCGCTTTAAGTTAGCCAATGGCAAAACTGTGGCTTTTGAACTAATTGAAGCCAGCACCGAACAAAACAATAACAAAACCCAAGGCGATAAAGAAAGACGATTTGCTATTTATACAGATAAGATTTGTGAATACGTAGGTGATGAATTTAAAATTTACTTTACTTACGAACCTGCGGACAAAAAAATAAAGCAAAGTGATTTATTGGAACAGGCATTTGATGCCATTAAAACTCAAATACCACAAGACTTTACAGACTTGTTGAGTTTGCGACCTACTGAAAAAGACAAACAACGTAGTTTGCTGCAAAAGCATTTATTGGACTACACCGCCAGAAACACCTTCGACTATTTCATTCATAAAGATTTGGGCGGTTTCTTAAGCCGAGAATTGGACTTTTACATTAAAAACGAAGTACTTTTTATTGATGACCTAAACACCCGTAACGAACAAGAATTTTTAAAACAACTGAGTAAGATAAAAGCCATTAAAAAAATTGGCGAAAAAATTATCACTTTCCTTGCCCAATTAGAAAACTTCCAAAAGAAACTTTGGCTAAAAAAGAAAATGGTAGTTGAATGTAATTACTGCATTACGCTTGACCGTGTATCCAAAGATTTGTACCACGAAATACTGAACAACCAAGACCAATTACAGGAATGGATAAAACTATTTGCTATTGATGAAATAAAGGCACAAGAATCGGGTGGTTTGTTCCCCGAAAATAAAGTTGGTTTCTCTAACCCATTTACACTTGCGTTTTTAAACCAAAACCAATTCTTGGTTTTAGACACTGCCTTCTTCTCTGAAATATTTAAATGGAAATTAATCAGCAGTATTGAAAAGTTTGATGAGCAGTGTGACTCTTTACTTGTAAATTCTGATAATTATCAAGCACTAAATCTATTGAAGAGAAGATACAATCAACAAGCAAATATAATTTATATTGACCCTCCTTATAATACGAGTGCTTCTGAAATAGTTTATAAAAATAATTACAAGCATTCTTCTTGGCTTTGTATGATGCATGACAGACTTGTAATTGGCAGAGACTTTTTGAGAGAAGACGGTATCAACACGGTTACCATTGATGACGTTGAAGTTAAAGAGTTGCATTTTTTGTTAGAATCAATTTATAGCCGAGAAAATATCGCTGGATTAATCGCAATTAGGATTAATCCATCGGGAAGACCAACAACTGACGGTTTGGCTTTATCCCATGAATATGCTATAATGGTGAAAAACTCACAATCTTCAAAGGTTGTAAAGATTGAAAGGACTGATGAACAAAAAAAGCGTTTTAACTTGAAGGATAAGGACGGATTATATGAACAAAGGAATTTTCGTAGAGAAGGTTCGAATTCAAATAGGGCAGATGGCAAAAGACAATGGTATCCAATTTATGTTAATCCAAAAAGTTTATCATTGAGAGTTCCAGAAATGGAATGGAACGATGACACTGAGCTTTGGATGATGATTGAAGAATCAACTAATGAAGAAAATGTCATTTGGCCGATAAATGACGATGGTATTGAAAAGAATTGGAGATGGAGTTGGGAAAATGTAAAGAAGGATTACAGTCAATTCTATGCAAAAATGCAGGGTGAAACTATCCAAGTCTATTATAAATATAGACCAAATGAAGATGGTGTAACTCCCTTAACATTTTGGGCGGATTCTAAATATTCTGCTACCGAACACGGGACGAAACCATTAAAAGATTTGTTTCCAGTAAATAATTTTTCATATCCCAAATCAATTTTTGCTGTTGAAGACACATTGCTTATTAGCGGTCTAAAACAAAACAAAGGATTGGTTTTAGATTACTTTTCAGGCTCTGGAACAACTGGACATGCGGTAATTAATTTGAACAGAATTGACCAAGGTGAACGAAAATTTATTTTGGTTGAAATGGGTGAATATTTCGAGAATATAACTAAGCCGCGAATTCAGAAGGTTATTTATAGTAAAGATTGGAGTGAAGGCAAACCCCTAAGCAGACAAGGCATCAGCCATTGTTTTAAATACATGCGGTTAGAGAGTTATGAAGACACACTTAACAATTTAGCCTTAAAGCAAACCGAAACACAGCAACGAGCTCTAGAATTGAACCCAACATTTAAAGAAGGTTATATGCTCAATTATATGTTGGATGTTGAAGCAAATGACAGTTTGCTCAATTTGGAATGGTTTGTCAATCCGTTTAACTGCTACCTAAACATTACCAAAAACAACGAGTTGCAACCCACCAAAGTAGATTTGGTAGAAACTTTCAATTACCTGATAGGCTTGGTGGTAGAAAACTATGCTGTACCCAAAGATGGTTATGTAGTAGTAACAGGTAAAAACTTAGCAGGCGAAAGCATTTTGGTAGTGTGGAGAGATTGCACCCAGCACAACAGCTCAGCACTCAACCAAATCTTAGAAAAAAGTAAATACAATCCTCTCGATAGCGAATACGATCGCATCTACGTAAATGGCGACAACAATGTAGAAAACCTCAAAACCGGCGATGAACGCTGGAAGGTGGTGTTGATTGAAGAAGAGTTTGGAAAGAGAATGTTTGAACTGAATTAAAAAATAAAGACATGAATATAGAAGTTCACTTTACACCATTAGAAACTAATAAGGAAATTCCTTTTACAATTGCCACAGGAAGAACTGAGACGGAGATTTACTTGTATTCTCAAGTTGAAGAAAAGGAATATAAAATTCCTTTGACTGCTGAGAACGGTCTTCTCCGTTTAGTCGAAGCGAATCCTTTTGAAGAATCACCAGAAATCGTTAATGAGAGGTTGGTTGGATTATCGACTGACTGGCTTGAAACAAAATCTCAAGGATTTGAAAATTCAACAGACTTTGTATCATTAAATAAGCCAGGCTATGGTCCGGATGATATTTTTGTTGAGAATAAACCCTTTTCATTACGTCAGATAGTCGAGTTGATTAATAATGGTGATATTGAATTAACACCTGACTTCCAAAGGAATTTCATTTGGGACAAAACAAGACAAAGTAAATTAATTGAATCAATTCTTCTAGGATTGCCTTTGCCATCAATCTATTTGAGTCAATATAAAGATGGAAGGCTTACCGTAGTTGACGGTTTACAGAGATTACATACTATTAAATATTTTTTAGAGGACAAACTAGTACTATCAAATCTAGAATATCTTAAAGATTGTAATGGAAAAACGTATAGTCAATTGGAAGGGATTTTATCTCCTCTCCGATATAGAAAATTTGGGCAAACGCAAATAATGTGTTTTGTGATTGATTATCGTTCCCCTACTCAACTAAAGTTCGACCTATTTAGAAGATTAAACACTGGTGGCAAACCATTAAATAATCAAGAAATTAGAAACTGCCTTTCAAGGCCTTCTGTTCAGCAATTGCTGAAAAGCATGGTTGATCTAGAAAATTTTGGCAATGCAACTGATTGGAGTGTGAAGGATACAAGAATGGAAGCTAGGGAAGCTGCATTAAGATTTATTTACTTCTTTGAACAATATAAAGTATCTAATCCTGTTGGCAAATACAACGGTGACATGGAAACCACCCTAGATGATTTTATAGATGAATTAAATAAAAGAGAAAGTAATAATTTAGAAAAATATATTTCTATCTATGACAAAGCTCTTGGAAGTGCTTACCATTTATTTGGTGCCTATTGTTTTAGAAAAGTTTTACCTGAAACAGTAAATGGAAAAAGAACACCTGTAAATAAATTATTGATGTTAACGCTTTCTGTATTGCTAACAAAATTTGATTCAGAGAGAACAATTGAATTGAATGAGGAAAATAGTTTACTTGTGCCATTAGCGGAATTTATTAAAAATGAAGAACGACTTTTTGATGCTATGACTTGGGGTACAAACGGAAAATGGAATATTGAGAAAGGCTTTACTTCCCTCTGGAAATTTTTAGATGAAAACCTAATTGTTAAATAATGGAAACGAACTTAAAAATATCAGGATTCAAGTGCTTCAATGATGATTCATTTACACTGAAAGATATCACATTACTTACTGGAAGTAACGGTACAGGGAAAAGTAGTTTAATACAAGCGTTACTACTAGTACGTTTAGCAGTTGAGAAAAATTTAAAACATCATAGGGAAAAAGATTACCTATCTAACTCTCAATGGAATGATATGCTAATTCCATTGAATAATGGTTATCAATTAAAACTAGGCACCATCTATGATATTTTTCGTGAAAAGGACACCAAAGAAAATGCCATTAACATCCTACTAGATGAGGAAAGATTTGTTTTCAAATTCCCAACAGATGAGGAAAATAATACTTCATTAGAAGTAGATTATCTGCCTTACAATGCTGATAGAATTCCATTTTGGCGAAAAAGAGAATTCTATTACTTACATACTGAAAGATTTGGGCCAAGACATACATTGGAACACAACTCTACTGAATTTATTCATTGTGGCTATCAAGGTGAGTTCACAGCACAGGTCTTAGCAAAATACGGTGAGAAAGTAAGTTTTTCAAGTGCCATGATTGAGCCTAAATCTACCCTTTTATTGCCGCTTGTTAATAAATGGCTTGATTCAATTTGCCCTAACGTTCTTGTTACATCGGTGCCTGTCGGCAATATGAATTACCAAATTAAACTAACAGGAAGCTCTAATAAAAGCCCAATGCTTGCAACAAACATTGGTTTTGGTATTAGCTATGCTTTGCCAATTATTGTTACTGGATTAATTGCAAAAAGAAATTGCTTGTTTATAGTTGAAAATCCCGAGGCACATTTGCATCCAAAAGGGCAATCAAATATTGGTTATTTCCTAGGAAAAGTTGCTGAAGCAGGAGTCAAAGTAATTATTGAAACACATAGCGAACATGTTGTAAATGGGATAAGAAGGGCAGTGCTATCAAGTAAAACGATGAAACCTATTGATACAAATATTTATTTCTTTAACGGGGTTGATGAGAAACAACAATTAGATGTTAAGCTTATTAATATAAAAATCAATGGCGATTTAACAGATTTCCCCATAGATTTTTTCGACCAAACGAGGCAAGATTTGATTGAAATATTAAAACTATCTGGTAGATAATTATGGGACATCTATTTTTAGTTAATGATAGTTTTGAACTTCACGATACACCTGAAAACAAACGGGATAAATTGCTTATTAATTTTTGCAAGGCGCTTAACCTAGCAAAAGTTAATAAAGATTCATTTTGGGGAACAGAAGATATTTATTCAAGGAATTTTTCATATGGGTCTTTTTTTTATGGTTTTTTGTTACGTAGTATTTCCGAAATAAATGAAGTTGAAAGTTTAAGAGGTATTTCGGAAGTAGCATTAAGTTTGTTTCAGTCCTTAGCTTATGCAGTCCCTGGCTTAGTTAATCTTACGGAATCACAACAACAATTTGCACAAGATAGTCAGGTTTTACATTATGGCTATTGTGGGTTTGATTTCAATCAAAAACCTTTACCATATGTAGGGTGTGATAAATGTTGGCACCTTTGGCAAATAGCATGGTATTCTTTACACCAAAATGAAATTATTTGGCCTGAACACATCGATGTGAATTCATTTCTTCCAAACAAGGCATTTAGTGATAACATTTTATTGAGAGAAGTTATTATCAAGGAAAAGGAAATTGAAGAGCAAACAGGGAAAAAGAAAATGTTTGATAGAAGTAATATTGCACTTACATTTCATGAAGAAGTAATGCGGCCTCAAGGTCATAATCTGGCAGCTTATACAATAAATATAGGTGGGGAAATTGCCAGATCTAATTATTACGAATATGACGCACAATTATCTGCCAATGAAACCAGAGCTGCTGGAAATTCTCATAGAACAATATATAAAATAATAGGAAATGGAGGTCAACTAAAATATATTTCATTAGACCATCTTCATGGCATGTTTGAATTCCATAATCACAAAGGAGAGCATCTTGGAGAATTTAAATTTGATGGGAGCTACAATTCAAAAGCTGAAGCAGACCATAATTTTAGAACATTATAGCAATGGCAAAACTCAGTTCATCACTCGTACTCAATAAATACATACTAAACCTGTTTGGCGTAACAGATTTGGAAGCCTTGTCATTGGATTTAAAAGATTCATCATTGGAAGGTTATGACGAAAATAATATTTCCCATTTTTATCATGCTTTAGTTGCACGATTTTACAGTAATGCCAATTTACCGAAAGAACTGTTGTTGCAATACGACCAAAACATATTTTCACACACACAAACCATTTCTGAGAAACGAAATGAACCCATCAAATGGAAATACTTCCAATACATGGCATTGCTTTTTACTGAAATTTATTTAGATAAATACTTTTCAGGCAAAACAGCCTTACAATCGGAGTTAAACACGTTTCTCGAATTTAATCATGGTAGAAACGGCAATGATTTTAAAGCTGTTTCTGAATTCAAATTAAAGCAAAATATAAACGATTTAAATAAACTGGCTTATTGGAACGCTACGGGCTCGGGTAAAACCTTGTTAATGCACATCAATATTTTGCAGTATCTGAATTATTTGAAAATGCACAATCTTGAAAAAGGGCTGAATCGAATAATTGTACTTACTCCCAACGAAGGCTTGTCCAAACAACACCTGAAAGAGTTTGCTCAATCAGGAATGGAAGCGGAATTGTTTGATAAAACTGGTGGTTCTTTGTTTGCAGGTCAAAAAATTGAAATCATTGACATACACAAACTGGAGGAAACAAGCGGTAACAAAACGGTTGCTGTTGAAGCATTTGAAGGCAACAACCTAGTTTTGGTAGATGAAGGTCACAGAGGTGCAGGCGGAACAGAATGGAAAGACAAAAGAAATCGTTTATGTGAATCAGGTTTTTCATTTGAATATTCAGCAACCTTTGGGCAAGCAGTTCATGCTTTGTCAGGTACAAAGCAAAAAGCACTGATTGATGAATACGGCAAAGCCACCTTGTTTGATTATTCCTATCGCTATTTCTACAATGACGGATATGGTAAAGATTACCAAATACTAAACCTGAATGAACAATGGCATGAAGCAGGAAAAGAAGAAAGAGTAGTACTCTACTTAACAGCCAGTTTACTCTCCTTTTACGAACAGTTATTGGTTTTCAAAGAAAATGGAAAAGAGATAGAACCATTTTTGAGTGATAAACCTTTAGCGATTTTTGTTGGTGGTAAAGTAACCAAAAGCATCAGCAAAGAAACCGCTTCTGATGTAGTGGAAGTTTTAAAGTTTTTAGAATCGTTTGTGAAGAATGACGGACAGACCATTGAACGCATCAAATTAATATTAGAAGCAAAAGATGGTTTGAACAATGAAATGGGTCATTCCATTTTTAGAAATGCATTTAAAGAAATTCGCAAGTCTGGTAGAACTGCAAATGTTGTTTTTAAAGATGTATTGAAAGAAGTGTTTAACTCAGAAGTTGCAGGTGCATCACTACATATTGACAATTTAAAAGGACAAGATGGTGAAATAGGCTTGCGTATTGGAAATGCTGATTACTTTGGTGTTATCAACGTAGGTGACGACAAAGGATTATTGAAGATTTGTGAAGCACATAAAATGTTGGTTGATGAAAAAGACTTTTCCACTTCCCTTTTTCACGCCATCAACAGCAAAGGCAGTAAAGTAAATGTGTTGATTGGTTCAAAAAAGTTTTCAGAAGGTTGGAGCAGTTGGCGTGTTAGTACAATGGGTTTATTGAATATAGGACGAGGCGAAGGTTCGGAAATTATTCAGTTGTTCGGCAGGGGTGTTCGTTTAAAAGGGTATAAATTTTCATTGAAGCGAAGCACCGCATTAGATGCAAGCTTGAGGCCTGAGTATATTCCAGAAGTATTGCCCATTTTAGAAACCTTGAACATTTTTGGTTTGCGTGCAGACTATATGCAACAGTTTAAAGATTACCTTGAAGAAGAAGGCTTGCCAACCGATTCAGATTTTGAAAAAATCACAGTTGACATTCTGCCAACTTTATCAGACTTATCAGAAAAGAAACTAAAATACATTCGTGTTAAAGATGGTTCAAATTTTAAACGTGATGTTTTAGTTGATGCAGTTATTTCTGAAAAAGTCCGTACTGTTTTAATAGATTGGTATCCGAAAGTACAGGTATTAAAAAGTTCTAAGCTAACCAATGTAACCACCGTTATTGCTATAGAAGAAGGAAAACTCGAAAATCTACATATCGCATTTTTAGATTGGAACAGAATATATTTTGATATTCAGAAATTTAAAAATGAGCGCAGTTGGTACAATGTAAATTTATCAGTTGAGGCATTAAAAGACATTCTTTTAAGCCCTGATTGGTATACCTTGCAGATTCCTTCAACTGAGCTAGAAATAAATGATTACAGCAAAGTAAAACTTTGGCATGAGTTGGCTCTTTCATTACTAAAATCGTTTATTGAAAGGCTTTATAACAAAATAAAGGGTGATTATTACAAGGACAAACAGGAGATTGCATTTTTAAATATTACACATCCGAACTTTGAAAGAGAGTATAATTTCTTAGTAAAGAAATCAGAAACTACTTTAATTGAAAAGATTCAGAAATTAAAGGAGGTTGTAAAGAAAAAAGAATTCCAAGATACTTTTAAAATTGATGAAAGCAAAGAATCAAAATTTGAAGCTTTATACGTTTCCTTCCATCTTTATCAGCCATTGATTTATATTGAACAAGGCAGTTATAAAGAAGCAGTAAAACTTCAGCCAGTGCCTTTAAACAAAGGTGAACGTGACTTGGTAGAAGACTTGAAACTATACTTCAATAACAACACTGAGTTTTTCAAAGACAAACAACTTTACTTATTGCGTAACATGAGTAAAAAAGGAATTGGCTTCTTTGAAGCAAACAATTTCTTTCCTGACTTTATCTTATGGCTTGTAATTGGTGACAAACAATACGTTTCATTCATCGACCCAAAAGGACTAAGACAAATCCAAGGTTTGACAGACCCAAAAATACAATTGCATAAATCAATTAAGACAACAATTCAACCAAGATTAAACGACCCAAATATTGAACTCAATTCATTCATTATTTCTAACACGCCTTACAACCAATTGACACATTGGAAAGGTCAAGAAAGTATGGAGGACTTTAATTCAAATCACATCTTATTTCAAAAAGGACAGAGGCTGGGTTATATACAATTAATAATAGACTACCAACTAAAATAAATACCATCTCCTACAGCTAACTTTTGGATGTAGCATCAACATCTTGCTTTTGAATTCACTACTTTCTACTTTATAAGAGTCACTTACGTGTAGGGGCTTTAAACCGTATCTCCGTGCTTTGGTGGAAACAGCAAGGGATTAATCGGTGATTTGATAAGGGCTTTATTTGATAGTAAATAGGCAATTGCCAAAGCGATTTAACCTAAATTATTACAACTATAATTACTCCTTCTTAATTTTTTTCAAGAATAAAAGTATGCAATATTGTCTTGTTGTTGTTAATGATTCTCTTTTTCAACAGGCGCGAGTGTTCAGCGAAGCTGGTCACTTGTGTCTACTAAAAAAAGCCAGTTTGCAACTGGCATTCGCTAAGATAAAACCATCTAGCACTGCTCTGTCGCTGATACCCGCTTGGTGTAAGGTGTGCCGTGAATAAAACCTAAGAGCGCATTTGCTCGGAGGCAAGAATGTCGGATAAAATATAATAGAAGGTCTATCAAAGTCACTATAAAAGCAGAGGCTTGTAACTACCTCTCAGTGCTTCGGTGCTAATAACAAGGTATAGAAAAGAATGAGCGGAAAAAGGCTATTTTAAAAAAGTTTGGCAAGTGCTTGTTAATGACCAATAGGTCAATTAAAAAAGCTATTTAACCCAAAATACCAGAACCATACTTACCCAATTACCAAATAATCTCAACATTATTTTCCTGTTTAGGCTATATGTCCCCCATAGCATGTCCCCAAAACAAATACCTGGAATATTCTTATCCAATTTCCAAATGAGTGCATGAATCTCTTTCGCTTTTTACAACACCATAACGAACAATAATCAATCGCTTAATAAAATTTTTCCCAATCACCCATCAATCAAGTGTGGCACAAAACAACTTTTATTGTCAGTGATCAACCCATTAGATTCCCTAATACCCATTCCAGCAGGTTCTTGTCCTATAATCCAACTGCCTACCACAGCGTATTTGTCATCAAATTTGGGTAAACCACACCAAGCCTGGTACACAAAACCTTCCTTGCCATAAATCCCCTCAGTTTTCTGTACGGTAATGCCGTTTTGTACCATCTCAATGTTGGCACCTTCTCTTGCTAGAATTGGTTTTTTTACATAATCGCTTAATGCCCCCTGTTCAAAATAGCTGGGCAATAAATACGGGCAGTCGGGATATAGTTCCCATAAAATAGGAAGAATAGCCTTGTTGCTTAACAACATTTTCCATGCAGGTTCTATCCAATAAGTGTTGTTTTTGTCTGTAAGTAGATGTTCTCCAAACGCATCTTTGGTCATCCATTCCCAAGGGTACAACTTAAATATGTTTTTGATAGGCATTTCTTCCACATCCACAAAACATTGGGTGTTGGCATCCCAGCCAATATCGTCCACAAAAACAAGCTTGGTAGTTAAGCCCCCTTGCATGGCACAGTCCCTAATGTATTCGGTGTTGGTTAAATCTTCCAAGGTTTCTTTCATGCAAGTAAAATGCAAAGTACCTTGATGCAGATAAGGTGCGAGATAGGTCCAGTAAGCAATCATTTTTTCGTGAATGCTATTAAACTGGTCTTTGTTTTTATCAAAATCTTGCAGCCAAAACCATTGCACAATCCCCGCCTCATACAAGCTAGTGGGCGTATCCGCATTAAACTCTAGTAATTTTATGTCACCGTTTTTTACACAAAAATCAAATCTGCCATAAATAGCCGGATGGTCCTCCATCCAGCTTTTTTCAATGAGGGGAATAAATGATTCTGGCACGGCAAACAAATGGTACAAGTCATTATCCATCACATGTTGTACCGCACCTAAACATAGGTCCCAGAGTACCGCACTTGCTTTTTCTATTTCCAAAACCTCGCCCATAGTAAAAGCGTAGTAGGCAGACTCGTCCCAATAGGGAACATGGGTAGAATGAAACCCAAAGCCAAGGGTTTCTACCGCTGTTTGCCAGTTGTTTCGTGGGTTTATTTTAATTCTTTCCATCTTTCTTTCAATTGTTGTAGTGATGATTTCTTTTAATTAATTTGCTGTTAACTGCTTACACTAAATCCTCCCCTGCCAAAACCGCCCCGCACAATCCCGCTTTTAAACGCATTGCTACCCGTATTGCTACTGGCATGAATGGCATCGGAATAATATCCCACTCGTTGGTAATGTCCATTAGAGTAGTATCCATATGGGCGAAAAGCATAGTACCATAAACTAGCTGCATTGCTACCGTGGTAATGAGTGCGAGAATAGGGGGCAGAGCTATCGCTGCGTATGTAGGTTTTAGAATCTTCATCGCCCCAGTCTTTGGTCGGTTTGTTACAACTTGCCAATGCTGCGGTAATGAGTATCAATTGTATTTTCTTCGACTTTTTCATTCCTGCCTATTTTACTGTAATAAAAATTTCATAGTCCTTTTTTACACGCACATCCTTTGTTTCACCCTCCACGTTTTCGCCAGTCGTGTTTTCATAGCCAAGGGCAGGTATGGTATCGTGGGTATAAATTGTCTTGAAAGAAGTATAGTTCTTCCACACAATGTGCTTGGTAATTAACACGTCGCTGCTGTCGTTTAAGTGCGTAACGGTAACACTGGTTTCTACTGCTCCCGATCGATCTACATCGTTCGTGATGTCTTCTTTCTCGTCTTTACATGCCGAAAAAAGGATGATACCTACAAAAGCAAGAAAAAGTACTGATTTTTTATTCATGTTGTATTGTTATACGATGGTTCTAGTGCGGGACTTATCTGGTTTGATGCTACCTAAGTTGACCACATCTTGTCCATCACAAGTTTGATGTTATTATTTAGTGTATTGTAATAAAAGGGGGAGAGCCTATTTTGCACAAGTTGTTCAAAGCTCAACTTACTGTGTCAACGCTACTTCATTTTACAGGGAGCTAGCTATCTGTTATTCAAGCGTAAAGCTGCACACGCTTAAAACAGCCAAACAACTTACCCTCTATACACCCAATACGTCCCTTTTAGTTCCACCAAAGCCTGATAAAGCGCATCTAAATCCGATTGCTGGTTATAGCCCTGAACGGAATATCTCAAAAATGTACTATTCCCCTGCTGCATAATCGGTACTTGAATATAGTATTGGTGATACAATATATCATGTAGCTGCTGAGGCGAAGGGGTTATGATGGGTATGCTGTACAATTGAGCTACAAAATCGTCGGTTACTGGGCTAAGTGGTGTGGTGCCCAACAATTCAGCAAATCGAGCTGCATTATTTTGGGTGATGGCTTTGCAATGAGCGCTCACCGTTTTCCAATCGTGCGCCTGCATAAATGCAATAGCGGTTGGCGTGGCTAAAAATGCAGCATAGTCTCTTGTACCTTGCATTTGATGATAGTCTATATACTGCGAATGAGAGGGGTTAATACTCTGATAACCCCAACTGACCAACAATGGATCGAGTATTAATTGCCATTCTTTTTGCACAAAAAGAAAGGAGGAACCTTTGGGTGCAAGCATCCATTTGTGGCAAGCCCCAGTGTACATAGTAGCCCCTAAAGTGGACAAATCAACCGGCAATTGACCAACGGCATGTGCTCCATCTACAAAGCAAGGAATGCCGCGCTCTTTGGCAATGGCACAAATGGCTTCAACAGGCAGGCGCAAACCAGTGGCACTAGTTACTTGACTGATGAAAATGAGTTTCGTATTTGAGTTGATGCCTGCAACAAATTGTGCAATAAAATCCTCGCTAGATGCGAGAGGAAAACGGATGGGTTGCCTAACCAGGTTTGCGCCCTTTTTTTCGCAATAATAGCTCCAAGTGCGGTCGCAAGCACCATACTCCAAATTAGTCGTAAGCACTTCGTCTCCCGGTTTCAGGGGGAAACTTTTGGCCACAATATTTACCCCATAGGAAGGATTGGTTACATACACCACATCATCAGCGGAGCAATTAAGAAAGTTGGCCAAAGCTTCGCGAGCAGTATTCAAATATGCAGGCCCTTTTTCCAAGAAAAACAAAGTGGGATCTCGCTCCACCTCCAGTTGAAACGCTTGATAAGCATCAAAAACAGGCTTCGGACATCCGCCAAAAGCCCCAAAATTTAAATAAGTAAGGCCGCTCTTTAATAGAAATTGTTGTTGTAATATGGACGATTCCATGGTAGTAGAAAATAGAAAATAAACAATAAGAAGTGGTTGAAATTTTTATTTGTATCGAAAACGAATATAATCGCTACAGATTAACAAACTGCCTGCAATAAAAATTGGGGCATAAAAGTTTTTCGTTTTGCCCCTCGCCTTTCGGAGAGGGGTTGGGGGTGAGGTTTAACTAATAACTGCGAAATAATTTTATGCATCGGTTGGCTTCTTTCCCATTCCAACTTGCTATTTTTCTTTACTAATTAGGGGTGGGGAGGGGGGGTACATAGGTGGGGATCCCCACCTCAAACCTCGGTCGGCACAGGTTTTACCTCCTTCGCCGCAGGTACATAGGTGGGGGGAGCCACCCCAAACCTGGGTTGGTATAGGTCTTACCTGTGTTAGCCAAGGTTAAATCTCTTATAGTGCTGGTTTATTGTTTCTTAGCCCTATAGAAAACGCTGTAAAAGGGGGCATAAAAGTTTTTCGCTTTAAAGCTTCGTTTTAACCTTTATAGGGCTTCAAACCCAATAAAGATTTGTGAAGGAGGTGAAAACTTTTATGCACCCTGATAAAATTCAAGAACATAGATTATGCCTAGCAACACTATCTTCGCCACCCTTTTTATTTTTCCCAACTTTAAAACATATCCAATTTATGTCGGAAGTTATAGCGTCACCCATTACTTTAACAGCCAAAGATTTTGCTACAGATCAGGAAGTGCGTTGGTGTCCTGGTTGTGGTGATTACTCCATATTAGCCCAAGTGCAAAAGGTTATGCCCTCCATTGGCGTGCCTAAAGAAAATATTGTTATCATCAGTGGAATAGGTTGCAGCAGCCGTTTTCCTTATTACATGAATACGTTTGGTATGCACTCCATCCATGGCCGTGCCACAGCAGTGGCCAGTGGCTTAAAGGCGGCTAGACCAGAATTAAGCGTTTGGATTGTAACTGGCGATGGTGATGGCCTTAGCATAGGGGGCAACCACACCATACATTTATTGAGAAGGAATTTTGATGTAAACATTTTATTGTTCAACAATCAAATCTACGGGCTTACCAAAGGGCAATATTCTCCCACATCTGAAGAGAATAAAATCACAAAAAGTACGCCCATGGGTAGTATTGACCATCCGTTTAACCCATTGGCACTTGCTCTAGGGGCTGATGCTACGTTTATTGCCCGTAGTATGGATAGAGATCCAAAACACCTGCAAACAACCCTTACCCGCAGCCATTTACACAAAGGCGCTTCTTTCTTAGAAATCTACCAGAATTGCAATATTTTCAACGATGGTGCTTTCGAAATCTTTACCGAAAAATCGTCTAAGGCACAAGAAGTATTGTTTTTAGAACATGGTCAGCCCTTGATTTTTGGTGCTAATAAAGACAAAGGCATCCGCTTAAATGGCTTGAAACCAGAAATTGTAGATGTATCTGCTGGCTACAGCCCTAACGATTTATGGATTCATGACGAACGCGACTTTTACAAAGCCCAGATACTCGTAAGAATGTTTGACGACCCTCGTATAGAAGGCCATTTCCCAAGACCATTCGGTGTGTTTTATGAATCTGACCGAGCTTGCTACGAAGATGTTATGGCTATGCAAATAGAAGAAGCGCTTGCTGCCAAAGGAAAAGGCAATTTGGATAAATTGCTTAGGGGTAAAGAGGTATGGGAAATTAATGCTTAAATAAAACTATCTTGTTCTACGAGGGATATTTTCACTACGAAATCCTCCCCACACAAAAAGTTCTAATGAAAGTTAGGGGGCTACCATAGCCATATTACTAACTTGCCTTTTGTCTTTCATTTTTAGAATTTGGAATGCCATCTATGGCAATAATGTTTTAACTATGTGGCTCATACATGACAAACACGCTTGACCCTGTTATTAAATCAATAGATATTATCGTACCTGCTTTTAATGAGTCGGGTAATATCCATCCGTTTAACGAGGCGGTAAAAGCAGTGTTTGCATCATTGCCCCAATATAACTACCAAATTATTTTTATAAACGATGGCAGCAGCGACCAAACCCGCGAGGTGTTGGTATCCTTAGCTGCCATTGACCAAAGGGTAGCATACCTTGATTTCTCTAGAAATTTTGGAAAAGACAATGCCCTTGCTGCGGGGCTCAATGCTTCTAAAGGCGATGCAGCAGTTACCATCGATGCCGATTTGCAACACCCCCCCGCACTCATTAAAGAAATGATTGCTCATTGGGAAAAGGGTTTTGAAGTGGTATATGCCCACCGCGAATTTGCCAATGAACACACGAGTTTTTTAAATAAACAAACCTCTCATTGGTTTTATAAATTGGTGAACCAACTTTCCGACATTGAACTCGAAGATGGCATTTCTGATTTCAGGCTTATTGATAAAAAGGTAGTTACTATTTTAAATTCCCTACAAGAGCAAGACTTGTTTTACCGTGGTTTGATTAAATGGGTGGGCTTTCAACAAAAAAGTATTCCTTATATACCCGATAAAAGGGCATTTGGCGAAACCAAATACAGCACCACTGCCTTGTTTAAACTAGCCATTAGGGGCATCACTTCTTTTACTACTAAGCCTTTGTACATTGCCACCTACCTCGGCTTCACCTTTTCCCTGCTGTCTTTGCTGTATATTCCCTACATAGTTATTAGCTTGGTTTGGGAACATCCCGTTTCAGGATGGGCTTCCGTCATTGCAACCATCGCATTCTTTGGAGGAATGCAATTAATGATCTTAGGTATCATAGGCACCTACTTAGGTAAATTATTTATGCAAAGCAAGCAACGCCCTCATTACATCATCCGCGAAAGCAAATTGCCATGAAACAACGGTCTATCTTATTGAGTTTTGATGTGGAGGAGTTCGACATGCCCTTGGAATACCACCAATCCATTACATTAAATGAACAACTTTCCATTGGTGCAGCTGGCGTGGCAGCTATTTTGCCCGTGCTGCAACATCCTAACTTACGAGCCACTTTGTTTACAACAGCCACTTACGCCATTCATCACCCCGAACAAATGGCTTCTCTGGCGTTACAACATGAAATTGCTTCGCATACCTATTACCATTCACAATTTGAGGAGGCGCATTTGCTGCAATCAAAAAACGTTTTAGCATCTATTTGTAAAACCAATATCACCGGTTTGCGTATGCCCAGGATGCGGGCAGTATCTATGGAGGCAGTTGGCAAAGCGGGTTATTTGTACGATTCTTCCATCAACCCTACCTATATCCCCGGCCGGTACAACAACCTGCGCTTGCCCCGTACCCATTATTCCGAAGAGGGCGTTACTCGAATTCCTTCCTCCGTAAGTCCCATGCTTCGATTCCCCTTGTTTTGGTTGGCGTTTAAGAACCTACCCTATAGTGTGTATAAACATTTGGCACTTCAAACCCTCAAAAAGGATGGTTACATCTGTTTGTATTTTCATCCTTGGGAATTTACTGATGCCATTCAAAATACTGCACTGCCTACATACACTAAACGCTGGTGCGGCCCCTTACTTGTAGAACGGCTTTGGAAGTTGGTGAAGGATCTAGAAAAAGAAGGCGATTATATTACCATGCAACAACACTATGAACACAGCATCAAAACCAAGCATGTAGTTTGTTAAGCAGCAACTATAAGTGCCTACACATTCAAAAGATTGCAGTTCCCATTCTTTAGGTGAGTCGTTGGGCTGAGGTTTAAATTATGGGAGCGAAACAAATTCTTGCCACCTTTTTCTGCTACGAATGCTAGTTAAAACTGTACAGCAACGGTTTGTTTCGTACCGTTACGTTCAAAAACCAATTCGGTATGGTCACCAGCAGCAAATTTGGATAATACCTCCATGTATTCGTAAATATTACCAAAGGGATAATTACCCAATTGTAGCAAAACATCTCCTGCTTTTAAGCCAATTTTTTCTGCTGGTTTGCCCGTGCTTACGCCATCTATCCTCAAACCTTTACCCGAAAAACTGTAATCTGGCATTACCCCTAGCGACACGGTATATTTTGCCGATTTATTTATTGTCGGCTCCTTCGTTTTGGCAAATCCTAATTTTCCTTTCCCATCTGCGTTGCCAATAAGTTGATGTACAAATGCCACCACATCTGCCATGCTTTCATAATTAATAAGGGCAGCATCATCCGTTGTTTTGTGGTAGTCTGCATGTAATCCTGTGAACAGAAATAACACAGGTATGCCAGCGCGATAAAAGCTGGCATGGTCGCTTGGCCCTGCACCAGTACTGTCTATTTTGGTGCGTAAACTGTTGTGTTCTATCGTCTTGATGATGTCGCCCCACTGCGGAGAGGTACCCAATCCGCCTAACATTAATTGGTGTGTAGTATCGTACCGGCCAATCATATCCATATTAATCATGTAATTGATTGGGGTATTAATGGTGCTGTTTTTCAACCAATATTTACTCCCCAGCAAACCCAGTTCTTCTCCACTAAAATGAGCCAATAAATAGTTGTTGTTTTTGTAGGTACTGGTTTTTAATAATGGCGCTAGTTCTAGTAGTGCTGCGGTACCACTAGCGTTGTCATCGGCACCATTGTGCACTTGGTGGAGGGTGTCTAAAGCATTATTGTCCTCGCCAAAGCCTAGATGGTCGTAGTGTGCACCAATTACTACCGTGTTCGGTGCTTTATTGTCAATGAAAGCCAACACATTGTTAGCCGTCCGTTCAAATGTTTCGAGTTTTACGTTAAGTGTCACTTCTTGCAAAGCGGCTTGGTCGGCAAAGAAACGATGCAATCCTTCGCTGGTAAGGTAAATGACTGGTATGGATGCATAAGTGGTAGTATCGTTTTTGTCAAAAGAGATTCGGTCGGGTGTAGTGCCACTATTGTAAATAATCAGTGCAGTGGCACCGCGGGAAGTGGCTTTTTGCACCTGATTTTTCAAGGTTTCGGTTATGCTAAAATGGGGATTGTCTTGGTTGTCTTCTATACAGTCTTTGAGGTCTTTAAACCAGATATTTCCCGATTCGTTGAGCGACATGGCCACTTCATTGGTTACAGATTTGCAGGCACTATAGGCTAATGGGAAAAAATGTTGCTGTAAGGTAGCAGGTTGTTTATTGATAATTAAAGAAGTGGCTGGATGTATTTTTTTACCAGATTCAATGGTGAATTTTTGAACGTATTCGTTGCTACCCTTGGGTTCAATTTGGCATTTCCGGTAATGATTCACCAAATATTCCAAAGCCATTTGTTCACCCGCTGAACCAGCAAGCCGCCCTTGCATACTATCACTAGCCAGCAACCGAACATGCGATGTAAGTCTAGCAACCAAAGCCTGTTTTGCTTCCTGTGCCGCTTTTAATCGTTTCTTTTTGCTTTGTGAAAAGCCAAGAAGTGGAATGAAAGCAAGAATAAAGAATAGCTGTTTCATTATTACGCCAATAAAGTTAGATAGCACAAATCTAATTGCCTCGCTTATTTATGGCTTGGCTAATAATAAAGGTGTGTGTATAAGTTCATGAATTGGTTGTATAACTTGGCAAGTTGTAAGTTTTAGGTGGTAGCATGTATGCTTTTAGCGGTTATGATAACTGATAATTTCCCTTTTTTCGAGGGAGTCAACTGTTATCTTTAGCTAATGAGGTCATTAATCAAACCTATTAGACAAGTTAAAGCAATCAAGATTGATGTAGGTAATAATTCATCCAAACAATTGAAGTACTAATTCAACCTCAATAAGGTATGGCAAATTTTAGTTGAGGTTTACATCCTCTATGCCTAGTGGTCTTATTTTCTGGCGCAATATTTTGTTTAAAATTTCTACTCTCTTGCCAAACTCTGTCCATACAGCATACACCATTTCGGTTTCTAGCATAAGGGTATTGCTATCATCCACATAGTCATTTAGAATACAATACAGTCTTGTTCGCTTTTCTTTTTCATACTGAATGTAATAACGGCTTGATTCAACCGCTGCATCGAAAGAGACAACGTCGATAGAATTGATTTCGTGGGTTCTTGAATGTTGTTTTTTGGTTTTTACAAAAATTTCATAGTGCGAAACTTCCTCTGATTGTTCCTTCAATTTATCCAAAATATCACTCAATGCCATCACTTTCTGGGATAGCGGTAATAATTTTTCGTGATACTCATCAATGCTTTTGTTAGTTGTTGCAACTTTTTCTGCGATTCCTGCCAATGAATAGTCTTCTGAAACCAACATGGTCTGCCAGCATTCATCAGCTTCATTTCTTGCATCTAAAGAAAGCTCCTCTATTAATTCCAAAAGATTACGCAAGGCTTTTATTTCTTCGCTAATCGACTCATATTGATCAGAAGCGGCTTGAATCGTCTTGGACAAAGCAGCTTCTTTTGCTACACATATTTCCCAAGATGCTTCCAAAGCTAAATCCTGTTCAGTAAAGGGTTTTTCATCATCAAAAAGGTAGGTAACGCGCCAACCTGAATTTGCTATTTCTTTCTGTACCAATGCCATACGATTCTGTCTTCTTACAATTCCATTCCAGTATATCCTTTTGCTAATATAGGGAAATGGATCTTACATTATGGTGAGTGCCCACATTCCTTTTTCTTGGCGGCCTAATAAATGCCATGCAAGATGTATGTTTTTGAACCTTGAATTCAAAAACATACATCCCAACCAGGCTTTATTCCTCCACAGAATGTTTCGTTACAGAACGATATTAATCATCCTGTTTTTTACAAACACTATTTTCTTAGGGTCTTTACCTTCTAGCCATTTTTTTACCACGTCATTGTTCAATACAATGGTTTCTACGCCAGCTTGTTCCACATCAAGGCCAATGGTTATGTTGGTTCTTACTTTTCCATTGATACTTACTGGGTAATCTTTGGCACTTTCCACCACATGTTTGGCTTCAAAAACGGGGAAGGGAGCATCAATTACCAAGGTAGTATTACCCAAAGCATGCCATAATTCTTCTGCAATATGCGGAGCATAAGGTGCTAACAGAATTAAAACAGGTTCTAGTATAGCACTCTTGTGGCACTTAACATCGGCTAAATCATTTACACACACCATAAAAGCACTTACGGCGGTATTAAAACTAAAACGCTCAGTGTCGTCCTCAATTTTTTTGATGGTGCGGTGCAATATTTTCAGTTCGGCAGCAGTGGGTTCTTGCTCATTCCATTGCTTGCCTTTTAGCTCATCAAAAAACAAACGCCACAGTTTTTTCAAAAACCGATGAACCCCTTCAATGCCTTTCGTATCCCAAGGTTTACTTTGCTCAATAGGGCCTAAAAACATTTCATACATCCGGAAAGTATCTGCGCCAAATTTTGCTACCAAATCATCTGGATTAACCGTGTTGAATTTGGATTTGGACATTTTTTCTGTTTCAACGCCACAGATGTATTTACCATCTTCCAAAATGAACTCAGCATGTGCATATTCTCCATTACGCCATTTTTTAAAGGCTTCAATATCTAATTCAACCCCGTCTACTAGGTTTACGTCAACATGGATTTTTGAAACTAAGAAAGTAGCATTTCTTTTTTTTAATGTATCTAAGTTGCAATAATTTGGTATTAGTTCATTTATCATAAAAGCAATTCCCTCGGTAGGAATTTTTCCAGATCTAACTTTCTCATCTAACCCAAAAGAAACAAAAATATCAGCTTCAGAAGTCACTGACGTATTTATTAATTGGTATCTATACACAAACCTCGAACTACCTGTAATCATCCCTTGATTCAACAGCCTTCTAAACGGTTCATCAAAGCTGAGGTGTCCTAGGTCGTGCAAAGCTTTTGTCCACATACGGCTGTACAACAAATGCCCTACGGCGTGTTCCGTACCACCAATGTATAAGTCAACTTGATTCCAATAATCGGTTGCTTGTTTACTCGCAAATGCTTCGCTATTATGCGGATCCATGTAGCGAAGAAAATACCAACTACTGCCAGCATAACCAGGCATGGTGTTGGTTTCGAGTTGGCCGCCTTCAACCTCACCCCAACCCCTCTCCGAAAGAGAGGGACTTTTGGAAGTGTATTGATTCACCCATTCTGGAATATTAGCCAATGGCCCTTCACCATCTGGCCCTGGAGAATAGCTATCTACTTTAGGTAGCGTTAAAGGCAATTCACTTTCTGGCAATGGATAGGCAATCCCATTTTTCCAAACAATAGGAAAAGGTTCACCCCAGTAGCGCTGGCGACTAAAAGCAGCATCACGCATACGGAAATTGATTTTACGTTTACCAATGCCCATTTCTTCTAGCTTAGTAACCACCACATCTATGGCATCTCTCAATACCATTCCATTTAAAAAGCCGCTATTGTGCAAAATAGCATCTTTGGTAGGGTTGGGTTCTGTGCCATTAAAGGCATCGCCTAAAATATTGGTAATGGGTATATTGAAATAATTGGCAAACTTAAAATCGCGTTCATCTCCGCAAGGCACCGCCATAATAGCTCCAGTGCCATAACCTGCAAGTACATATTCACTGATCCAAATAGGAATTTCCCTTCCGTCAAATGGATTGATAGCACAAGCCCCCGTGAAAGCACCCGTAATTTTCTTTTCTGCTTGACGTTCTCTTTCGCTTCTGCTTTTTACATAAGTAATATAGCTGTCCACTTCGGCTTGTTGTGAAGCAGTAGTAATAGATGATACCAACGCATGTTCTGGTGCAATTACCATAAAATCAACCCCAAAAATGGTATCGGGGCGAGTGGTGTATACTTTGAGTGTGACCTCACCCCAACCCCTCTCCAAAGGAGAGGGGCTTTTACCTGCATTTACTCCTTGCAATGAGGCCAGTGTCAATTTAATTTTCTCAACTACAGATTTCAAATCACTTAAAACTTCATCATTTGAAAAACGAAGCATGGAAAAGTCATTCTCCCTAAGCCAAGCTGAACGTGCTTCATCGTATTTCTTTTGGTCTATTTCTTCGTGATAATCACCATCAATTTCAATAATTAGCTTTTGTTCTAAACAAGTAAAATCAGGAATAAATCCTGCTACAGGATGTTGTCTTCTAAACTTAAATCCATCTATTTTCCTATTTCTAACTTCCTCCCAAATAATTGCTTCGGCCTCAGTTTGATTTTTCCTATTCGTTTTGGCAAATTGTTCCAAATATTTCCACTGCTCAGCAGTACTAGTAAAGTACCTTGGAGCAGCAAGTTTCTCTTGAGCAAGGGCTACCCTCCCTTGTCCCTCTCCCTCAGAGAGGGGTAGGGGTGAGGTTTCATTCGCTCCCTCAGAAAGGGGCAGTGTCGCGGCTTCCCTCCCTTGTCCCTCTCCCTCGGAGAGGGGTAGGGGTGAGGTACTTGTCTTCACCTTAAAATCAATCTCTGCCCCAGTGCTTTTACCAATCCAATTGGTTTGCATTTCTTTCATGGCCTCGCTCCATTCTAGTTTGTCTAGGTCGTTTAACAAACGGTCAGCATAGTCAGTAATGCGCAAATACCATTGGCGCAAAGTTTTTTTCACCACAGGAAATCCACCTCTTTCACTCACGCCGTTCACCACTTCGTCGTTGGCCAATACGGTGCCCAATGCTTCACACCAATTCACTTCACCATAACCGCAGAACGCAAGGCGAAACTCCATCAATATTTCTTGCTGCTTTTTTTCGCCGAATATTTTCCATTCGTCGGCTGTAAATGGGGAAACTTGAGCGCGTAACCCGTCTATTTGAACAGAGCCTTCTAGTTCAAAACTGCCAACTAATGCCGCAATGGGAGTTGCTTTTTTTAGTGTAGGATGGAAATAACTATTAAACAATTGTAAGAATATCCATTGTGTCCATTTGTGGTAGCTTGGGTCGCTGGTACGCACTTCCCTTTCCCAATCATAACAGAAGCCAATCTTGTCTAATTGATTTCTAAAGTTGCGAATGTTTTGGTCGGTACTTACTGCTGGATGTACTCCATGTTCTATCGCATATTGCTCAGCAGGAAGTCCGAAGGCATCATAGCCCATGGGGTGCAATACGTTAAATCCTTTTAATCGTTTGTACCTACTATAAATATCACTTGCTATATATCCTAAAGGATGCCCCACATGCAATCCCGCTCCACTTGGGTAAGGAAACATATCTAGTACATAATATTTAGGCTTTGTACTTGTGTTGCTTACACTGTAGGCTTTGGCATCGTTCCAATGCTTTTGCCATTTCTGTTCAATCTCGTTGAAATTGTATTCCATATTTATGCGTATCTATCCTTTCGTTTCAGAAAGGGTTCATTAATTCAATCTTAATTTTAAGTCAGGTATCCTTGATCCATAAATGAAGGCATTAGCCATCCTACCAAGGGGGGCGCAAAATAGCCACGAATTGCGTCCACAATACAACAATGGCGAGATTATTCAAATCTGCATTGTTTTTTTACGAAATAAATGCCACGCCAGATTATACAACTGGAAGGCAGAAAAGTCTACTTCAATGATGGATAGCATAAAGCTAATGTCACGCTGTTGAGTGGAGAATGCTGGGGCAATTATATTCGCCACTTCACTACTTGAAATGGGATGATTGACATGAAAGAAGAAAAGATAGCTACCCTGCACCCAACACCTGGCAAGGTGAATAAAGTGATTGCTAAAAGCAAATATGACTTTATCAGAAGCCAACTTTTGGACATTCTAAAAAATGCCGAATTGACCCATACCGAATTGATGGAAAGTTTGTATGCAAGTGTTAAGGATAATTTCGAGGGTGGCGTTCAATGGTATGGGGAAGTGGTAAAGCTTGATTTAGAAGCTAGGCGCATATTAGAACGAACGAAATCAAAACCTGAGAAATACAAGTTGACTACCTCAATCAATTAAGAATGCCCTTTCCCATCAAATACTAAAGAAAACCCGCTATTACATTTTAAACCTAAACATAAACCATGTTGCCAAAACTGCTTGTTTTCAACCTTTTTGTTTTTTCAACCATTTTGTTAGATGCCAATAGCATCCTGCTTTCTGATCCGAAAGTGTTGATTGAAAATTCCCAGCTTAATGCAAATACTGCTACACATGCTGCAATATTTACCCAAAAAACCGCAATCCAAGACACGACTGACCCAGGCTTTGCCAATTATTTTATAGTAATAGCCGACACAGGCAACCAATATTTTTCGCTTCGCCAAAAAATGTTTTTGGTGCATAAAAAGCTGAGTATTCCAATTGATACGCTTGGGCGATTTTACAACCGGAAAAAAAATTTGATTGCATTGCCTGATAATGATTCAGACGAAATATATGCGGGTGATTATTTCCCCAGAAGATACCCTTCTGAAAGCTTGAGTTTAGAATATTTGAATGTTTACCAAAAGCAATCGGGTAATAAAACAATTGCGCTTGTTGCAGGTATTTATGAAACCGAAAAAAGAGCGAAAAAAGCTTTAGCCACTTTGCGAAAAGTGCAGCGCAATGCCTTTTTGGTAAAAAGCAAAATGTATATCGGCTGCATGCATTGATTAAGAATCAAACTCGCCAAACAAACGGTATAAAACAAAACAGCCAACCCATTATCAAATGTTGGGTTGGCTGTTCTTTATTTTGCTAATGCAGTTTGGTAGCGCTGGGTTACTACTTCCCAGTTTGCAATGTTCCACCAAGCATTTATATAGTCAGGTCTTTTGTTTTGATAGCGTAGGTAATAGGCATGTTCCCACACATCTAAGCCCAATAAGGGTACACCTTTCAATTCACTCACATCCATTAAAGGATTGTCTTGGTTGGGTGTAGTACCAATGGTCAAGTGGCGGTCTTTGTTAATGATTAACCATGCCCATCCACTGCCAAATCTAGTCTTGCCAGCATCTGTAAACTTGGTCTTAAACGCCTCAAATGAACCAAAATCTTGTTCAATCTGCTTCAATAGCGTACCACTAGGTTGTTTAGAAGAGTTGGGGGTAAGGCTTTGCCAAAATAGTTCGTGGTTATAATGTCCACCCCCGTTGTTGCGAACTTTAGGCGAGTATTTAGACACTTTGCTCATCAAGTTTTCCAACGACATTTTCTTTGTGTCAATATGTTCAGCCACACAAGCCTCTGCTAGGTTCTTAGCATAGGCAGCGGCATGTTTGGTGTAATGAATTTCCATGGTTAAGGCATCAATCGCCACTTCTAGGTCTTTGTACCCATACGGCAAAGGCTGCTGTTGGTAAGGAACGGCTAAAGGAGATTCGTGTTGGTTGATGCCTGCAAATGAAGGAAGTAAGGTGGCAGTTAATGCCAAGGCAGCGGTTGATTTTACCGCATCGGTAATAAAGGTTCTACGGCTTGGGTCGTGAGTGGTCATGTTGCGATTTTTTTAGTGAATAAGATAAAAACAGTTGCTGCAAGGTAGCAGGAAATGATTTGATTAGTTGGAAGAACCTGTAATAAGCCTCTTGGTTAAATAATTGCGAATCGCGCATGGCTTTGTAAGTGAGGAACACGCCTACAGGTATTAGTAAAATGGTAGAAAGCCACATGCCCACAATAATGCTGGTAACGCCTTCGTGTGCTAACTTTTCACCGAAAGTATTGAGCAGATGGAATACCACAAAAAAGGAAATGGCAAATACCAATGGTGCACCCAATCCCCCTTTTCTAATGATGGCTCCCAAGGGTGCCCCAATTAAAAACAAAACCAAACAGGCCACAGACAAGGTAAATTTTCGATGCCATTCTATTTCATGCGAACTAATGGTTTGCTGTTTGCGATAGTAATCATCGGCAATCATACCAATATTAGACGTGATGTTTTTCACTTGGTTAAGACTCAATTCATATACCAAAGAGCGCAAAGAATCGGGTATATCTTGATCAAAGCTTTTGGTGTACGATTTTTCGGGCAAAGGTTTCTTCCACAAACTATCTGCTTCCATGCCCGTAAACAATAAATATGGGTTAACCTCTGTGAGCGTTCTTTTATACCAAACGCTATCCATCTTGTGCAAAGAATCGATAGAAGTGTTCAATTGGCGGATGCTCAACATTTTAGGATCGTAACGAAAAGCACTGTCTGCCGTGCTGCTCATGCTAAAACTTTTTAGGTCAAATACCTTTTTGTAGGTTTTGAATCCCAGCCTGATCAGTTCAGTATTAGTAGTAAGTCTATTTCCTCTTTCGGTGTACCGCACGCCATCATTTAAAATAAATTCCAGAAACTGCTTGTCGGGCGTAACCCGCATAATGCCATTGTTAGCAATCAAGATATTGTCCTGTAAGTTGTAATTCTTTTCATAAATCACAATATCGTGTATCGTGCTGTCGTCTTTGTCTTTCTTGCCCAGCTTAATCACGTAGCCCTCAATTTTATCGTAAAACACCCCTTCTTTAATGTCAAAAGATGGTTTAGAAACAATAATGTTGTACTTAATGGTTGCCAACTTCAATTGGGCAACCGGAATAATATTGTTAGAAAATAAAAAAGCAATTCCGCTAATAAGTAGGGTAACTATAAGCAAGGGTTGCATAAATCGCAGCAGGGGAATACCCGCAGATTTGATGGCAACAATTTCAAAGGTTTCTCCCAAGTTGCCAAAAGTCATGATAGATGATAGCAACAAAGCAATTGGCAATGCCAGAGGAATAACATTAGCTGCCACATACACAATCAATTGCAGAATGATGGATAACTCCAATCCTTTGCCCACCAAATCGTCAATGTATAACCAAAAAAACTGCATTACCAATACAAACATGGCAATGAGAAAAGTGGCAATAAATGGCCCAATAAAAGACCGGATAATTAATATGTCTAACTTTTTTATCACTAACTGCTATATTCTGCTGATGGATGGGTATCGAAAAAAGCTTCAATGCCCTTACTAGAAATCCTGACAAATGTAACGGATTCACTCCCCCATCATTGATTGCTTATGTGTAAGGAGGGATAACTATATCGCATGGTTTCTTTAAGAATGCTTTTCTACAAAAGAAATTTTTCTTTAGTTAAGAAATTAGGCCATTAAAATGTACAATAGTTACTTTAAGTAGAAAATAGAGCTAGCAAATAAGATTAGGAATGAGCAAGTGTAAAACGAGCATAAGAAGGACTAAAATAATAGAAAGAATACGGGTTTAAAAAAAAGCATGAACTGCTAATAGTTGATGCAGTAATAGCGAAAAGGCAATCACTGGGAATTGAATATTTATAGAAAATGAAGCCCTGATTTTATAGGATGTCACGGTCAAAAAAATTGCCGAGGGGGTTAAAAAAATTACCGAGGGGATTAAAAAAAATGCGGAGGGGATTAAAAAAAATGCGGAGGAGGTTAAAAAAAATGCGGAGGAGGTCAAAAAAAATGCCGAGGACGTTCAAAAAATTACGGAGGACGTTAAAAAAATTACGGAGGACGTTCAAAAAATTGCCGAGGACGTTCAAAAAATTACGGAGGACGTTCAAAAAAATGTCCAGACTAACGAGTAAATGAGGGCGCAATACCACATTTAGCGCCATTAATCAATAAATACGACCATCATTATTTCGTTTGAATCAACTAGGATATTAATCAACAAAAACTACTGCTTATTACTGATTAGGCGGTGGAGGTGCATCCCCTGCATTGTTACTAAACCTGCGGGTCATTTCCATCATCAGCTTGCGGAATTCATCACGGGTTACTGGCTTTCCTTTTTTCGGAGGCTTCACCTCTTTTACGGCCACTTCTTTTTTAATGGATGTGGCAGTGTAAACAACAGTGCCGCTATCAATGCTCATTTCCAAGATTACCCCGGGAAGTTGACCAAAATTATCAGGCCCCGCAGGAACGGGGATGGCTGTTGTAAACCAAGCAATTACTTCTATTTCTGCGGGCATTCTGTTAACTCTTGTAGTATCGGTATTTGGTGTGGCGGCAGGGTTTCTTTCACGCCCACCCATACCGAAAAAACTGCCAAAGCCACCCTTTTGTTTCATGGTTGCTTTCATGCAGGGGTAGTTTAAAATGGTTTTTGTTTCGCCAGAAATTTTCCAAGGTTGTTTTTTGATGCTATCAGAAATCAAGAAATTACGCCCCATTTGTTCAATGGCTTGTAAGGAAGTGCCCGTGTTGAAATTCTTGTATAAATCTCCATCCATAGCAGCCATCATGCTAGCCATTCTGCCCCCAAAACCACCCCCATTTTCTCCTCCAAAAGCATTCATTTCTTCTGTTTCTGGAATGGTGGTGTACAACATAACTGAATCAGCAATCAGCAAATTGTGTTTGGTGGTTCTAAATTCAGGCACCATAGCCCGCATTTGTTCGCTCCTTATCCGCTTCCACAAGTTCATTTTTTTTACATAGCTAATGGTAGCTTCTTTAGACTGTGCATTAATGCCTATGCAAACATGGCTGCCAATAAGCAATAACAGGAGTACTTTTTTAAGTAGCATAATGATATCATTGAATCGTTCAAATGTAGTAGTATAGCGTTAGTATCTGCATTTTGATTGGTTGCTTTAGCAGCCGCATTCACCATAGAAAATGGGAAGTTGAAAAAGGTTACCAGTTCAAAATCCTTTGATTTTTGATTGGTTCTGTATTTCAATGAGGAAAAAGAAGCAAACAACCACCCCTTCACCTCCCGAAAGTTTCAAACTTTCGGGAGGTGAAGGCAGAAAACATTTCACAGACAGGATGCCACCGTTTACAGATTTCTTGCTTTTCGGCAAATAACCATCGCTTCTTTTGCGAAAGATTTTGATAACCAATTGTAAAGAATAGTGAGTAGAATAATTTGTAGTTTGTTTTTTTTCTTTTTTGCTAATGCTGTAAAGGCGCAAATCATTTCAGGAAAAATAACCGATAAGGATAAACAGGCGGTTGTGGCATTTGCAAACATTGCTTTAAAAGACAATGTAGATAAAATAAAATTTGCCACCTCAAGCGATAGCCTTGGAAACTACAAACTAAAAGTACCCGCTGGTGCATACACCCTTTCTATAAGCTCGCTGGGCTTTACATCTTTCTCCAAAAAAATAACCATTCATGCTGATAGCACCATCAATGTCTATTTAACCCCAGATAACAAAACCCTTGATGAAATAGTGGTGGTGGCCGAAAAAACAACCATTGAACAGCAAATTGATAAAAAGGTAATTAACGTAGGCAAAGATTTATTGTCTGCCGGAGGTGATGCCACGTCTATTTTAGAACAATTAGCTGAAATAAAAATTGACCCCGATGGCAATGTGGCTTTGAGAGGTAGCCAAAATGTAACAGTTTTGCTCAATGGCAAGCGTTCGGGTTTGTCGGTTGCCGAGCTACTAAAACAAATTCCTGCCAGTCAAATTTTTAAAATTGAGGTAATCACCACCCCATCGGCAAAATACCAAGCCAATGGTCTAACGGGTATCATTAACATCATCACCAACAAAAAAGTAAAAGCTGGCTACAACGCTTCAATCGAAACAAACGCCAATACACTAAAAGGGTATGGCATAAACTCCAATACAAGCTATGGCAATAAAATAATAGGATGTAAAATAGGGCTAAATGCAAACGAGCCTTTTTTTGATGCACGTGCCGAATTGGACAGACAAGGCAAGCAGCCTTATAACCAAAACACCAATTTTGAATTTGATGGAAGCATTCGTGAAATCAATGCCGCCATTGATTGGTACAAATCATCCAAAGAGGTGGTGAGTTATACTATTGGTTTTGTAAACAACACCCATAATCTAATAAGAGACAGCAAGATATTTAGCGATAACACTCTTTCACCACAAACCAATAACAGCAATCACAAGCATACCACGTTTGATAACAGCATCACCTACCGATACAACTTTTCCGAAAAAAGTTTTTTGCAGTTGGATGGTAGAATTTCTAACAATAAAAATTACCTATCAAGCGATTTTTTAAACAATCAAAACATGGCAGATAACATCACAGATAATACGGTAACCATTTATGATTTTGCCATAGACCATTCTCGTCCTTTAACCCAAAAAATATCCATAGAAAGTGGTTATTCTTTTAACCAAGTTGATAGCAAAAACACCCTTACCTTATTCAACAATCCCGCTTTTAACAGCACGCTTTTTAGTACCAATAGAGAGGATATTCACGCCCTTTTCACCACCACTCAGGTAGATATGGGCAAATGGGAAATCCAAGTAGGGCTTCGTGGTGAACAATTTAAAAGAAATGCCTTGGTAAAGCAAACAAATAATATGGTCAATTTATCGTACAACAATTTGTTTCCATCGCTGCATTTGATTTTCAAACAATCTAAAAATATCCAGTGGAATATTGGGTTTGATAGAAGAACCTCAAGGCCCAGTTTAGAACAAGTGTTAACAACCGAATACCAATCTCACCCTTTTTTAATTGATAGCGGAAACACCAATTTACAACCAGAATTTTCAAATAATTTTGAATTAACCAATCAAATAAACCATGAAAAATTTGATATAAGTAGCACCATTTCATACAGAAAAAACGAAAACACCATCATCAATTATACCTTCTTGGGTTCTAACAAGCAAACCATCAGCACCTATAAAAATATAGATGGGGGAAATGCGGTTGTTTTAGATCTTACCATCAATGCAAAACCCTTTAAATGGATGACCAATACCCTTAACACTAACTATCTATACACCACTTTTAATACGGATGCCCTGGGTTATGCCAATACTACTGGAAGCAGTTTCGCCCTTCAGTTTACCAACCAATTTGTGATAAGTAAAAAGCTATCTGCCACCGTAAGGTATTCTTACAATGCAGCCGAAACTTCTATTTTTAGCTTAGATAAGGCATACACTCAAATGCAATTGGGCGTGCGATATAAGTTCCAAATTGTACGATCAAATGCCTTGCTGGGGCTTCGATTAAGTGATGTGTTCAATACTTTGAATACAAAAAATACCAGCTATGGTGATGGGTTCAGCATTGGATTTAGTAGAAAACCCACTTCACGAGTGCTATACCTTACGTTTCAAATAAACTTAAGCAATGGAAAAACAATAAAAAAAGCGGAGCGGAAGAGTAGGGAATTAAAAAGCGGTATAATTGGATAGTATTATGAAAGATTTTATTGACAAAAGGAAGGTTTTATTACAGCATTTGCTTTTTTGGGTGCTATACTTTTTTTATCCCTTGTTTAAGTTCTGGGGTCATAAGGACTTTGTTTTTAACTATACAAATTCTATAATTGAAATTGCTTTTTTAATTACATCGGTTTACAGTATTGAATATTTTTATTTTAAAAAGAAAAAAACAGTAACGGCCATCCTTACTGCAATTGTGCTTTTGATAGGCTTGATATGCCTTAACTGTATTTTTTTCAAGGAAAATTGCGAATGCGACCCCAAAATTTGTTACCTCAATAAATCCATGGTTTTCTTTTTTATAAACATGTTTTTTGTGGGGGTACATGCTTTAAAAATCAACTTTATTGCCAATCAAAAACTAAAAGAAATTGAGCAACAGAAAACCGAGTATGAGTTAGAGATTTTAAAATCGCAAATCAATCCTCATTTCCTCTTTAATTCATTAAACATGATTTATTCAAGTTCTTTGAGTAAAGACAATGATGTGTCCGACAAAATTTTAATGTTGTCCGACAATCTTCATTACGTTTTGCATGAATCAAATAAAAAAGAGGTAACCATTTATCAAGAATACATTTTCATCAAAGACTATATCGCACTATTTGAAATGCGATTTAAGGATAAAATAGATTTGAAGCTGGAATATGTTTCAGACAATGACCATCAGCCAATTGCACCCTTACTACTAATACCCTTCATTGAAAATGCCTTAAAATACACTGCTTTATTAAAGGAAAAAACCTTGTACTTCCCCATTAAAATATTCCTTAACAATAAACAGTTGGTCTTTAGCATTCAAAACCCTTTTTCAGAAAAGGAAAATGCCACCGAAAAAAACAAGAAAAGTGGAATAGGTATAAAAAACGTAAAGAAAAGATTAGAGCTACTTTATCCCAATAAATACGAACTAACCATCAGCTCGAATAATGGATTGTTTGCCGTTGAACTTAAAATAAATGTATCATGAAATGTATCATCATTGAAGACGAGCTTCCAGCACAAAAGGTGTTGGAAAACCATATTTCAAAAACAAATTTTCTTAGTTGTTTGGGCGTATTCGACTCTCCCGTGATGGTGCAGCTTGAAATCTTGAATCAATGCGACTTGGTGTTCTTGGATATTGAAATGCCCGAAATCTCAGGACTTGATTTTTTGAAAGCCAATCGCATCAAGGCAAAAGTCATTATAACAACGGCTTACCCCGATTATGCCATTGATGCATTTGAAGAGCATGTTTTTGATTATTTGCTAAAGCCCATTTCCTACCCAAGATTTCTAAAAGGGGTCACCAGGGTGAAAGAGGCATTTGAAAAAAATAGCAACAAAAATGAAATATTCATTTATACCGATAAAACCTATCACCGTATAACAATAGAAGATATCGACCTCATTGAAGCACAAATTGATTACATTAAAATCTATTACAAAGGCAACAAGTACCTGCTGCAAGACAGTTTAAGTAATTGGGAAGAAGCTTACAAATCTTGCTCATTAATTAGGGTACACCGATCTTTTATCATCAATCTCAAAAAGATAGATAAAATTCAAAACAACCTCATTTTCATAAATGAAATGCCAATTCCTATTGGAAACACATATAAAGATTATTTTTTTAACATCCTAAATTTAAAAGACAAATAGCATGAAAGTTTTTTTCTCAGTTACATGGTTACTCATAACCTGTTGCGCTTTTGCTCAATCCAATCATGTAAAAATTAAAGCGCAGGTTTTTAATAGAAGTTCCGACACCATCTTCATCAGAGGGGGAGGAGGTTTTAGAAAAGATAAGGAAGTAATCAAAGCCATTCCTATCAACAAAAACCAAGTGTTTGAAACCATGCTTCAAATCAAAGAAGGAATGTATCAAATATTTGATGGCAATGAATATTCAGAAATCTATCTAAAGCCAGGATACAATCTAATGATGACTGTGGATGCCAAAAATTTTGATGCAACGATTCGATACACTGGAATTGGTGCAAAAGAAAACAACTTTTTGGCCAATCGCTATCGAAGAAAAGACAGCCTAAGCGCAGAAAGCCTAATGTTGTTGGGAGAAGCAGCCTTCCAACAAATGCTACCTATAAAAAAAACATTCGATGTTCAAGCCATTGATAATGCAAACTTGAATCTCAACCTCAGTAAAATCTTAAAGGAAAATTTAAACAGAGAATTGCTGGAACTTGAAAAGTCATATAAGCAAAATGCAATGATTCAAAAGCTGAATAATGCCCCCTGCCCCGATTTTGACTTTACCAATTATCTAAGAGGCAAAACAAAACTTTCCGACCTAAAAGGGAAATATGTGTTGATAGATATATGGGCCACTTGGTGTGGGCCATGCCTACAAGAGATTCCTTTTATGAAAAAACTTGTGCAACAATTTGCAGACAAAAACATTGCCTTTGTAAGCATTTCTGTAGATGAAGAACAAGATTTAGATAAATGGAAATCATTTGTAAAAACAAAAGAAATGAAGGGAATTCAATTACATGCCGACAACAACTGGAACTCAAATTTTATCCTTGCATTGGGTATGTATCAATTGCCAAGATTCATATTGGTTGACCCCAATGGAGTAATTATCAACTCAAATTGTGAAAGACCATCAGACCCTAAACTAACCGAAAACCTTCAACAATTACTTCGCTAAAGTACCCTTAAGAAAAATAAACCTTTATCCATAGAAATCATTAAAAACAGTGTAATAAATTAAAAAAATGAAAATGAGTATTAAAAATTTTGTATTTGGTTCGTCTGCTTTGTCAATTGACGCAGCTATGTTAACGGCAAGAATTGTGGTAGGCACCTATTTTATCTTACATGGCCATGACCTTTTTGATGCAAGGGCAATGGAAGGTTTTGCCGGTTATTTATCCAAAGACCTTCATTTTCCTGCCCCCCTTTTCATGGCCTATCTGCGAACTGGTGCAGAGTTGTTTGGAGGCATCATGTTGGTTGTAGGTTTATGCTCAAGATTAGGTGCCTTTTTAATCATGTTTACTATGTTGGTTGCAACCTTCACCGCAGGAAAAGGAGATATTTTAAGAGAAGCAGAAATGACAGTGGTGTATGCAGCTTTTTGTTTGATTATCATCATGGTTGGCTCTGGGAAATATTCCCTTGAAAATTACCTTCACAAAAGTTAGAAACAATACAATTGTCCCAAACTTGTTTTTTAGTGGTTAAGAAACACTATTCTATTGTATTGTTGCTTTCTCCTATTAATCAATTAAGGTTAATCCCCCGCACTTATCAAACCAACCCCATCACCTATCAAACGCTTACAAGCGGTAATGCCCATAATCATATATTCGTTGCACTTAAAGAATTGTTTTTTTAAAGTTGATTTTACAAAATAGTTGGTTATGAAAGGTAAATTTTACTCGGTATTCGTTTTGTTTATGTTGGCGAGTGTGGCATTGTTCGCCCAGCCCAAGATTGCTAGCTTTTCCCCTGCTTCTGGCGATGTGGGTACGACTGTTACCATCAACGGTAGCAATTTCAACACCACCCCTGCTTCCAATTGGGTGCGGTTTGGTGCAGTGCAAGCCAGCGTGTTGACGGCAACGGCAAGTAAGCTAACGGTCACCGTTCCAGTAGGAGCCAGTTTTGGGCCTGTATCCGTTACCAATGTGGCAACAGGCTTGAGCGGTGCGAGTTCCTCTTTCTTTATACCCACTTTTTCGCCAAAGAATAGTAGAATTCAAGACACCGATTTTAATACAAAACCAATTTTAAACGTACTGAACGGCAGAGCCAAAGCTGTTGCAGTGAGTGATGCAAACAGCGATGGAAAACCAGATGTATTGGCTGTGGGTGGTTATAGTACAGCCACCAGTTACCTACTATATGCTGTTACAAACAAAACAGCCGCTGGCGTTACCAGTTTTACGAAAGACAGTTTTTCATTAGGTTCTAAGGTTACTCCCATCAGTATGGCAGCAGGTGATTTAGATGGTGATAACAAGCCCGATGTGGTGGCTGTACACTTCAACTCGGCCATCTTAACTCTATTTAGAAATACAACTACCACGGCAGGAGGTACTATTAAGTTTGCCACTAAAACCAACATTACGCTTGCTAATACTGCTGATGTTGTTGCATTAATAGACATGGATGGCGATGGCAAAAAAGATTTGGTAACTACTTCATCATTCGCTGGTTACGTTTCTGTCATGCTCAATACCAGTACGGTGGGTAACATCAGTTTTGGTGCAGAAAAGACCTTTGCCACTGGTTCGAGCCCTGAAAACCTAGACTGTGGCGACTTGGACGGTGATGGCAAATGGGATATTGTTACAGCCAACAGGAAAGGCAGAACTATTTCGGTATTGTTGAATAAAAGCACAGGCTCGGGCAATGTAAATTTTGCCACCAAAATAGACTATCCCACAGCCCAAGGGCTTGTAGGTGTATCCATTGCAGATATAGATGTGGATGGAAAATTAGACATCGTCTCTTCAAGTGATACCACCAGTTTTTTTTCTTGTATTTCTATTTTTAGGAACCAAAGCACGGTAGGCAATATCAGTTTTGCTGCTAAGTATGATTACAACGTGGGCAATGACATGAATTTTACTGGCTTTGGCGATTTTGACGGAGATGGAAAAATAGACCTTGCTGTGAATTCGTATATTGTAAATGGATTCGCCTATTACGGTGCTTCTATCATTAGAAATATCAGTACTCCTGGCAATATAACATTCATGAAAGCTATTAAGCTCGGCGGATATGGGTACACAAACAAAGTCGGCTTTGTGGGCGATATTACTTTAGATGGTAAACCTGATATTATCAACTATGGCAATGATATCGTCTATTATTTCGAAAACAATTCTACCTTGTCGGGCAATGCCAATCTCGATTCGTTGACCGTAACTGGAGGCACATTGAGCCCTTCCACGCCCGACTTTACGAAAGTGTCTAATTTCTTTGTGAACATTCCTTACGATAGTGCCAGCTTTCAGGTATATGCAGATGTGGTGGACACGGGTTATGCTAGTTTATCGGTTCAGGTAAACGGAAAAGGGTTTACAGCCATGACGGCAAAAACATACAGCCGAGTAAACCTTGACCCAGACACAAACTATGTACAGATAAAAGTGACGGCAGAAAACGGTACGGAGAAAATTTATACCATTACTGCCGTGAGGGTATTGCGCCCACAAATATTGTCAACCAATAATGTTTCAGGAACAATCGGGTCTTTGATTGCTTTAAAAGGCAAGAATTTATCCGTCAATCCATCTGCAAGCATTAATGGGGTAAATGCAGTAATTGTTAATTATACCGATACGACGATGACCTTAATGGTAATGCCCACAACTACCTCTGGAAAAATAAAAGTGAACACCATTAGTGGCTCATATACGTTTGGGGATGTATTTGTGGTTACTTCTACCACTTACCCTAGCCAATTGGAAGGGGCTAAAAATACTACAGGCGGCGGCACTGGTGCCTATTTGGGCAATGCAGTAGCACTAAGTGCTGATGGCAACACAGGTGTTTATGGCGCTTATGCGGCAGCAAGTGGCATTGGAACCAATGCGGTTTCTACCCGTACCGGAGGTGCCTGGTCTAGCATTACCTTTTATGGCAGTTCACGAAACGTAGGCAATTCAAGGCAAGGAACTGCTGTAGCGGTAAGTGCCGATGGCAATACCTTCATTTCAGGTGCGCCGGCAGACAATAAGGGCCTTGGAGCGGCATTTATTTTTGAAAAGAAAAATGGATATTACCAAGAAAAAGGAAAACTGATAGGCACTGGTTATACCACATTATCATCCACGGTGGAAATGGGTAGCTCCGTGGCAATAAGTGCAGATGGGAATACGGTAGCCTTTGGTGGACCAAACGACAGTTACGGCGATGGATTGGTTTGGCTGTATAATAAGGTGGACTCCTCTTATAAACAGCAAGCCGTTTTAAAGGCCTTTACCTCAGGAGCTCATTTCGGTTCTTCGCTTTCTTTCAGTGCCGATGGCAATACATTGTTGGTAGGCGCAGAGGGCGTAAACAGTTATATCGGTTCAGCTTATGTATATGTAAGAAGCGGCACTACTTGGACACTGCAAAGACAACTAACTGGTACAGGTTACATTGGCTTGACAGTTTATCAAGGAGCATCGGTATCACTAAGTGCCGATGGTAATACCGCTTTGATAGGTGGCTACCGCGACAGCACAGGAAGAGGTGCTTGTTGGTTGTTTAAAAGAACCGGCAAAAGCTGGAATCAGGATGGAGATAAAATTGTGAACAACTTGGGTTCTTCAAAAGGACAGTTTGGATATTCGGTATCATTAAATGCTGATGGCAATATTGCCATGATTGGTTCATTAAATACACTTTCCAACGGTGGTAGTGCGTACGTTTATAAAAGAGTTAATGGCAAAATGTTACAGCAATCGAGTGGTTTACCCAATACAGGATTGGTTGGGTTTACTGATACCTACTTTGGTTCTGCGGTTGCCATAAGTGCCGATGGCATTAATGCAGTTGTGGGAGCTTCTGGAGATAATAGTAATACAGGTGCCGTTTGGCATTATGTGGCCAACATCTCTAACACTTATACCTTGTCTAACCTAACTACTAGCACTGGTAGTATAAGCCCAGCCTTCAATGCGTCCACATTTAATTATACCTTAAACGTAGGTAGCACAACCGATATTACGGTTACCCCCACTTTGACCGACACCACTGCAACGCTTCTAGTAAGTATCAATTCAGGAGCTTTATCACCTGTTGTTAGCGGTAGTCCATCTGCTACGCTTCCGCTAACAGTCGGCACCAATACCATCACGATCAGTGTTACCTCACAAGCTGGTTCTACAAATATTTATACCATCACCGTCAATAGAGATTGTCCTAAAGACACCACCACAACAGTTAAAAACGTATGCACCGCCGCATTGCCTTATACATGGAATGGCAGTAGCTATAATAGTGGCGGCACTTACTATAAAACATTAACGGGAACAACTGGCTGCGATAGTGTATTGGTGTTGCAATTGAACATCGTCAATATCACGCCCACAACGGCAACAGCCAATTTAACGGGTTGTCGAAGTTTGGTGTACAATGGCATCAACTATACCACTTCCACCTCAATAATAGATACCGTTAAAACCAATGACGGCTGCGATAGTGTGTACAAGACAGTAAATATTACCATCCTCAATTTCACAACTAAGATTTTCATTAAATCTGCCAATGGCTGTAACAGTGTGGTGTATAAAGGCATTACCTATACCGCATCCACCGTTTTAAGAGATACAATCAGGAGTGTTTATGGGTGCGATAGTGTCATTAATGTTGATAGAATAACTGTTGGCTACTCAAGTTCATCAAGCGCAACGGTAGTAGCCAATGTTTCCTACACTTGGAACGGAACGGTTTATACCAACAGCGGCACTTATACCAAAACATTAGCAGGTGCGAACAGCACTGGTTGCGATAGTACAATTACCCTCATCCTCACCATCATCCCCAAAGGTTGTTGGTCCAAAGTGAATGCAGGGGCAACGCATACTTTAGCCATTAAAGGTGATGGTACGTTATGGGCTTGGGGCGCCAACTCATTTGGGCAATTGGGCAACGGCAGTTCTGTAGCTTCAAAAGTTCCTGCACAAGTGGGCACAGATACCAATTGGGCAAGTGTGAGTGGCGGTAATAATTTCTCAGCCGCCATCAAAACCAATGGCACTTTATGGATTTGGGGCTATAATGCCGATGGGCAAATAGGAGACGGCACAACGGTAAACAAACCTGTTCCAAAACAAGTAGGCACTGCCACCAACTGGGCAAGCGTAACAACTGGCGAAGGGCATGTTGTAGCCATTAAAACCGATGGCAGTTTGTGGGCTTGGGGCTTCAATGCTTATGGGCAAATCGGTGATGGTACTATTACCATCAATACACCAACACCTACCCAAATCGGTACAGCCAAAGATTGGAAAGCGGTGTCAGTAAAAGGCAATTTCACCCTCGCCTTAAAAACAAACGGCACGCTTTGGGCTTGGGGTAGAAACAATAACTACCAATTGGGCGATGGGACTAACGTAAACAAATCAGCCCCAGTTCAAATTGGAACCGATAACGACTGGGCAAACATTGCTGCTGGTTACGATCATAGCGTTGCACTCAAATCTGACGGCACTCTTTGGACTTGGGGATTGAATAATTTTAATCAATTGGGCGATGGCACCACCAATGCCAAAAGCGCACCATCACAAGTAGGTAATAAAACCAATTGGAAGAGTATTGCGGCAGGCTTTAATCATTCCTTGGCTGTTCAAACCGATGGAACGCTTTGGTCTTGGGGCTATAATTTGCAAGGCCAATTAGGAAACGGCACAACGGTAAATGGTAGCACACCAACCAAAGTGGGCACCACCACCGGATGGTTAAGCTTGGGTGCAGGAAATGTATTCTCCACCGCTACTTTAGACGAAGGTTCTACTTGGTCTTGGGGCAATAATTTATATTATCAACTAGGTGATGGTACATCTGTAAATAAATCAGTGCCAACGCTTATTGGTGTTTGTACAGGTTGTGGAGCTATCAAACCCACCACTAGCACAACCAATGTCACTGGTTGCGGAAGCGTAATCTACCAATCAGTTGTGTACAAAGCCTCTACTGTTTTAAACGATACCATCCGTACCTCGGGCGGATGTGATTCTGTCTATAAAGTAATCAATATCACCGTTTCTACAGGACCAGTTAGAGACACATCTGCGACTACTTGTAGCAGTTTCAATTGGAACGGCATCAATTATACAAAGGATACAGTAGTTACCCGCATCGTTACCAATACTGTTTCTGCTACGCTAACAGAAGGATTCAGCGGCACCACCACGGTTACAGCCCCTGCAGGTTGGACATTCTCTTCTAGTTTAACTACGTATCAAACCGCTGGCAACTTTGGCGCGGCATCCCCATCGTTAAAATTTGCCGCCACCAACGACCAAATTACTACGCCTACCTTGCCTGCCCCTGCCACGCAACTAAGCTTCTGGTTAAAAAACCAAGGCGCAACGGGCAGTTCCCTAAAAATAGAAGGTTACAATGGCAGTGCTTGGGTAACGGTCAATAGCCTCACCACTTTCCCGTCCACGGGTACTACCATTCAATACAACCCAACCTCCACTCCACAACTACCCACAGGATTGAACCGGTTTAGGTTTACCTACACCAAAACCACGGGTAATCTAGCTTTTGATGATGTATCTATTGTTTACAGCGGAAGCAGTGGTTGCGATAGTTCTATTGTGTTGCACTTGACAGTAACAACCCCACAAACAGTTGCCAATAGTGTATCTGGTTGTGGTAGCGTAGTGTACAAGGGAACTACTTATACCAATAACACCATCCTAAAAGACACCATTAAGTCAGTAGGCGGTTGCGATAGTTTGTATAACCAAACAAATATTGTGGTGCTTCCGTACATAGCAGGTAGCATCAAACACCCCACAGCGGGTGCTATTGCCAATGTAACCGCCACGCTCACCAATGGAGCAATCACTAGCAGCAAGCTTACTTCAGGCGGCAACTACCAATTTGATTGTTTGTCAGCAGACAGCGGTTACACCATTCGCCCATCTAAGAATAATGATGTAATAAAGTCAAACGGTATTAGCACCATCGACCTATTATTTATCCAAAGCCATATCCTAGGTAAAGTAGTACTGAATTCTCCGTACAAAGTCATAGCTGCCGATGTAAACAATAGCGGTGATGTGACAACAATTGATTTGCTCCTACTCAAAAGGGTTATCCTAACTATTGATACTTCTTTCACGGGTAAAAGGCTTTGGGCCTTTGTGGACAGTAGCTATAGCTTCCCCAATCCACTCAAGCCCTTCCCTTATAAAGACAGCATCCGTATCACCAATCCTAGCAGTAATGCAGTAGAGCAATCTTTCGTTGGGGTGAAACTAGGTGATGTTAATTACGATTGGAACCCCGCGACTTTGGGTGTTCGTAAAGAAAGCCAACCCTTGGTGTTGGAATACCAACCCATTGCCGCAACCGCCCAATCTTCCCAAATACGAATCCCCATAAAAGTCAACCGTTTCGATCAATTGCTTGGCTTGCAGTTCACGCTTCATTTTGATGCTTCGGAATACAGTTTTGCCCGCATCGACAACAACATGTTGCAACTCGATTACGGCACCAACCACAGCAGCGAAGGCGCCATCACCTTCTTGTGGACCGACAAGCAACTGCAACCTATCACTTTGGCCGACGGTACCACTATACTAGAATTGGTACTGAACAAACGCAACGGTGGCACTGCCACACCGCCCGTGTTACAAATCAGTTCCAGCCATACCCCCATCGAAGCCTGGGACGAAAAATATTCCCAACACAATATTTTGTTGAAAACCACAAATGCAATCACGGAAGCGGAAACAACTTTAGATAGCTACACCCTATCCCCCAATCCCGCAGATGCAGATGTGTTCTTAACCCTTAAAGTCTCCTCCAGCAAAACCGTTCGGGTAACGGTTAGCAATGCCGCTGGCCAAAAGGTAAAAGAACTATCCATCAACGCCACCAAAGGCCAATCGATTCACGCTCTTCCCTTGCGTGGCGACAAGGGATTGGCCGCAGGCATGTATTATGTGGATGTGCAAGGAATGGACAGCCGTTCGGTAAAAAAATTGTTGATAAGGTAAGCGACAACCTTTCGTTTAACGAATATATAAAAGCCCTGAGCGGATACCCCATCCGTTTAGGGCTTTTTTGTTGCTCGCAAATCGCCAAACTTTTATAGGGTTTTCAAACCCCTATAAAAGTTAAACCCCCGCACTTATCAAACCAACCCCATCACCTATCAAACGCTTTTAAGCTGTATTGCTCATCAACATATATTCGTTGCACTTTAAGAATTGTTTTTTTGTAGTTGTTTACACAAACTAATTGGTTATGAAAGGTAAATTTTACTCGGTATTCGTGATGTTGATGTTGGCGAGTGTGTCATTGTTCGCACAGCCCAAAATTGCAAGCTTTTCGCCCGCTTCCGGCGATACTGGCACAACGGTTACCATCAACGGTAGCAATTTCAACACTAGTCCTGCTTCCAATTTGGTTCGGTTTGGTGTTACGCAGGCAACGGTGTTGAGTGCAACGGCAAGTAAACTAACGGTCACCGTGCCAGCAGGTGCCAACTATGGCGCTGTTTCCGTTACCAATGTAGCAACAGGTTTGAGGGGTGTGAGTAGTGCATATTTTATACCTACGTTCTCCCCCAAAAAAGGCAGGATTCACGACACGGATTTTTATATAGGTTCGGGAATGGCAATGACCAATGCCCAAGTTTTTGCCAGCACTGTCAGCGACTTGAACAACGATGGAAAGCCAGATTTATTGGCAGTAGGTGGTTATAGCAATGCTTCTACCTACCGATTATATTTCGGACAAAACACTTCAACTCTTGGTGTTGCAAGCTTTGATAAAGATAGTTTTTCCCTTACTACAACCGCCACTCCGCTCAATATGGCATCTGGCGATATTGATGGTGATGGGAAACCCGATGTCGTGATTACACTTTTGGGTTTTAGCAACGTAACCATCCTTAGAAATATCAGCACTACCCCGGGCGGTTCTATATGGTTTGCGGCAAAAACAACCGCCACAACGAATGGTGCCCCCTATGGCGTTGCGCTGATAGATGTGGATGGCGATGGTAAAAAAGACATTGTTACCACATCCAAGTCAGGAGGTTATATCTCTGTTTTGCCCAATAACAGTTCGGTAGGAACAATTGCCTTTGGGACTGCAAAAACATTTACAACTGGAAAAAGCCCGGAACAAATTGCTACTGCCGACTTTGATGGCGATGGCAAATGGGACATTGTTACCACAAACAGAACAGCAACCTCCATTTCTGTACTATCCAACATAAGCACTGGCATAGGTAATTTCAATTTTGCGACCAAAATTGATTATACCACCGCCAAAGGTGTTAAAGGAGTTGGCATTGCCGACATTGATTCCGATGGAAAATTGGATATTGTTTCTTCAAGCGATTCCGTTAATTTGATTTCAATATTTAGAAACCTTAGCAGCATTGGTAATATCAGTTTTGCGTCAAAATTTGATTATAGCGTTGGAAGTTCTATGAATTACACAGGCTTTGGCGATTTTGACGGCGATGGTAAAATAGACATTGCCGTTAATGCCTATAAATCAATTGGTACTTTTTTATATTATGGAACTGCTATCGTTAGGAACACCAGCACCCCTGGAATTTTCTCTTTTACAAAAAGCGCTGTTTATGGGTTGAGTTTAATCAGTAATGGACTTGCCTTTGTTGGTGATCTCACTTTAGATGGGAAACCAGATTTTACCAATTATGGTCGTGGTTTTGTTATTAACGGTATCAACAAATCGGCTTTGGCTGGCAATGCCATCCTTGATTCGTTGAGCATTACGGGCGGCACTTTGAGTCCATCTGCACCCGACTTTAAGAAAGTGAATAATTTCTTTGTGAACATTCCTTATGATAGTGCCAGCATTCATGTGTATGCAGATGTGGTGGATACGGGTTATGCCACCTTGTCGGTTCAAGTTAATGGAAAAGGATTCACGGCCATCACTGCAAAAACATACAGCCCGGTAAGCCTTGACCCAGGTCCCAATACCATCCAAGTAAAAGTGACTGCACAAAACGGAACGGAGAGGGTTTATACCATCACAGCCGTAAGGGTATTGCGTCCACAATTATTATCGTTTACACCCCCATCAGGACCAATAGGAACGTTGATATATCTTAATGGAAAAGATTTTTCGGTAAACCCATCTGTTAGTATTGGGGGCGTGAATGCGGTAATTGTCAATTACACGGACACCACCATGACAGTGATGGCGATGCCGAATACCACAACCAATCAGGTCACAATAACTACAATCAGCGGCTCATCAACGCATAGCGATGTTTTTGCAGTTACTTCCACCACCTATCCCAGCATATTGGAAGGAAGCAAAAAAAATATTAACTCTGGCGCGAATACGAGATTGGGCACCAGTGTTGCGATAAGTGCTGATGGAAATACAGCCGTTTATGGTGCTAATGCTGTAGGAGGTGGCGTAGGAGCTACTGCAATTTCCACTCGTTCCGGAGGGGTTTGGTCAAGTCTTGATTTTCTTCCTGCTTCAGGTTATATCGGAAATTCCTATCAAGGAAGTGCCGTTGCCATTAGTGCAGACGGTAAAACCATTATTTCAGGCGGTTTTGGCGATAATGGTGGCGTTGGGGCTGCATGGATTTTTACGAATACAAATGGAGTTTGGAAACAACAGGCCAAATTAAAAGGAACAGGTTATGGCACTTTTACTACCCCAAAAATGGGCTGTTCAGTTGCTTTGAGCGCGGATGGCAATACCGCAGCATTTGGGGGAAGTGGCGATAACTCCAATAGTGGGTCAGTTTGGATTTTTGTGCGGACAGATAGTGTTTGGAAACAGCAACAATTGATTGCCTCTACATCTGCGGCTGCCGACTTTGGTTCGGCGGTTTCGTTGAGTGCAGATGGTAATACCTTATTAATTGGCAGTGAAGGAGAAAACACTAATGTGGGAGCGGCTTTTGTGTATATAAGAAATGGCTCTAACTGGGTATCACAAAGAAAATTAGTCGGCACTGGGTCAATTTTCAATAGTCACCAAGGCAAGGCAGTTGCTTTGAGTGCAGATGGCAATACTGCATTAGTTGGGGGCTACTTTGATAGCACAGCAAGAGGGGCTTGCTGGTTATACAAAAGAACTGGAACAACTTGGCGGCAAGTGGGCAAAAAAATCGTTAATGACTCATCTGGTTCAAAAGAACAATTTGGATATACCCTATCGCTTAGTGCAGATGGGAATACAGCTGTAATAGGGTCCTTGCATAATTCGTTTTTAATCGGGAAACCTTATGTTTACAAATTCGAAAATGGCTCGATGGTTAGGAAGGTAAATGGGTTGGCTTCTACTGGATTAATAGGAGGGGCAAACACCTATTTTGGTTCAGCCGTAGCCATTAGTGCAGATGGTAACGCTGCTGTTGTGGGTGCAGCTGGTGACAATAGTAGTATAGGTGCGGTTTGGAATTATGTATCCGTACAATCCACTGTTTCTTCCTTGTCAAACCTTACCACGAGTATCGGCAGCTTGAGTCCCTCTTTTAATGCAACAACATTTAATTACACTTTGAATGTTGGTTCGGATAATATCATCAATCTTACCCCTACCACAACTGATACCACTGCCACCATATTGGTCAACATCAATGCAGTCACACCAGCACAGGTAAAAAGCGGGGCAACATCCCCAATGCTTTCTTTGAATTTCGGGGCCAATATCATCAAGGTTACCGTTGTTTCCCAAACAGGTACAACTACAGTTTATACCATCACCGTAAACAGGGATTGCCCCAAAGACACGACCGTTACGGTAAAAAATATTTGTTCCGCTGCTTTGCCATTTATATGGAACGGAAGCAGCTATACCAATAGCGGCACTTACTATAAAAACTTCACCAATGCTTTCGGCTGCGATAGTGTGGCCGTTTTGAACCTAACTGTTGCTAGCATAACCCCCATCAACGACACGGTCAATCTATCGGGATGTACGAGCGTTGTCTATAAAGGAATTACCTACACCAACTCCACTATACTTAGCGATACCCTCAAAAGTTATCTAGGGTGCGATAGTGTTTATCGTATAACCAATATTGCCGTTAATCCAAAACCCGTTGTTGGCTCAATCGTAGGAGACACAATAATTTGTGTGGGATCGAGCACATTGTATTCCAATACAACAGTAGGAGGCACTTGGGGAGCAAGTAATTCTACTATTTTAACTATGAACACAACTGGATTAGCGGCTACTGGGGGAAGTACAGGCTATGTTACCGTTTCTTATTCTGTTACCAACGCTTTTGGATGCACAGGTACTAGCCAACTCAATGTGTTGGTATCGCCCAAGGTTACGCCATCGGTACAGATAAGTGCCAATGCTTCGGCTATTTGTAAAGGCACGAACGTGACCTTCACGGCCACTGGCATCAATACGGGAACAACCGCTAATTACGTCTGGAAAAAGAATGGGGCTGTCGTGGGCGGCAACGCAACTACCTATACGGACGCGACTTTGTCCGGTGCAGATACGCTCACTTGTACGCTCACAGCCAACCCAGCCTGTTCCACCACTTCCACAGCCATCAGCAATCCTTTGGTGATAAAAGTGAACGCCGATATTTTGGGCAGCATCAAGCACCCCACTTTAGGCACGATTGCCAATGTGACCGCCACCATTACAAATGGAGCAAGCACCAGCAGTACAATTACCGCGGGCAGCAATTACCGATTTAATTGTTTGTCCGCAGATAGCAGCTATACCATTCGACCATCTAAGATCAACGATGTGTCAAAAAGCAATGGCATCAGCACCATCGATCTGTTGTATTTGCAAAGCCATATCCTCAACAAAGTGGTGCTTAATTCGCCCTACAAGATCATAGCTGCGGACGTGAACAACAGTGGCGATGTATCTACCATCGACCTGTTGTACCTCAAGCGTTTCATCCTCACCATCGACACCTTGTTCCCCGGCAAGCGGCTTTGGGCTTTTGTGGACAGCAGCTATGTTTTTCCAAATCCTGCCAAGCCGTTCCCCTATAAAGACAGCATCCGAATTGTGAATCCAACTGCCAACGCTGTGGCCCAATCCTTTGTAGGCATCAAGCTCGGCGATTTCAATTTCGACTGGAACCCCGCCGTCTTGGGCGTTCGCAAAGCAACCCAGCCTGTGGAGCTGGAGTACCAACCCATTGCTGGAACAGCTACATCATCTCAAGTGAGAATTCCCATCAAGGTCAACCGTTTCGATCAATTGCTAGGCTTGCAGTTCACGCTTCATTTCGATGCTTCGGAATACAGTTTCGCGGGCATCGACAACAATCTTTTGCAACTCGATTATGGCACAACCCACAGCAGCGAAGGCGTCATTACCTTCTTGTGGATGGACAAACAATTGCAACCCACCACCCTGGCCGATGGAACGACCATCCTAGAGCTTGTTCTGAACAAACGCAACGGAGGCACCGCCACACCGCCCGTGTTACAGATTAGTTCCAGCCATACGCCCATCGAAGCTTGGGACAGTCAATATGCCCAACACAATATCTTGTTGAAAGCTGCAAGTGCAACCACTGAAGCGGAAACAACTTTAGATAGTTACACCTTATCGCCCAATCCCGCTTCGGCAAATGTTTTCTTATCCCTTCAAGTCTCCACCAGCAAAACCCTAAGGGTAACGGTTAGCAATGCCGCTGGCCAAAAGGTAAGAGAACTAACCATCAACGCCCCCAAAGGCCAATCGGTACACCCGCTTCCGCTTCGCAGCAGCAAAGGATTAGCTGCGGGCATGTATTATGTGGATGTGCAAGGAATGGACAGCCGTTCGGTGAAAAAATTGGTGATACGGTAATTTGTGTTTAGGTAGGTATTCCCTGTAAAAACAAAACCCAAACTGGTAAAGGGTTTTAGAGATTAAAAGGTATCAAAAAAGGTTGTTTTGGTTTGATTTTTGCTAAAGGTGCGGCATAACTCATTTTATGTCAAAGGTTATACTGCTTGATTTTCCTTGTTTGCTTAACCGGCGTTTCTTACAGACCGATTTGGGGCGATTATATCAATCCATTCCTTTCAAGTTACTGGCAGCCA